>NZ_VUMH01000002.1:0-300000 GCF_009696265.1 Desulfovibrio porci | reverse complement strand
CCGTAATCAAACCCGCAACTGGAATAAGCATCAGCCAAGGGACAAGCCCATACCCTCACGCCGGAAAAACAAAAAATCTCACCGGGCAGGATATGCCATGATCAACCTCCTCAATCTCACCCTTCCCGAACTCACGGACTGGATGCAGGCCGAACTGGGCGAACCCAAGTTCCGGGCCGTGCAGGTCTGGCAATGGATCTGGCAGAAAATGGCCCGCGATTTCGAGGCCATGAGCAATGTCTCCAAGGCCTGCCGGGCGCGTCTGGCGGAAACGGCGCGCATTGCCTGGCCCGAAGTGGCTCAAGTGCAGGAAAGCGGCGACGGCACCACCAAATTTCTGCTCCGCCTGGAAGACGGCGCGCTGGTGGAAACCGTCCTGATTCCCTCTGATTCCCGTGAGGGCGTGCGCCGCTGGACCCAGTGTCTGTCTTCTCAGGTGGGCTGCGCCATGGGCTGCACCTTCTGCGCCACAGGGGGCATGGGCTTTGAGCGGAATATGAACATGGGCGAGATTCTGGGCCAGATTCTGGTGGCCCGCGAGCATCTGGGCGACAATCGTCCCGACTGGCCCGTGCTGCGCAATCTGGTCTTCATGGGCATGGGCGAACCCCTGCTCAACCTGCACGAGGTCATGCGCGCCCTGCAAAGCCTGAACAACGATAAGGGACTCAATTTTTCGCCGCGCCGGATCACGGTCTCCACCTGCGGCATCGAGAAGGGTCTGGTCGAATTGGGCGAAAGCGGCCTGGCCTATCTGGCCGTGTCCCTGCACGCGCCCAACCAGGAACTGCGCGCCCGGATCATGCCCAAGGCCGCGCGCTGGCCCCTGGATCAACTGCTGGCCGCGCTCAAATCCTATCCGCTGAAGACGCGGGAACGAATCACCTTTGAATACCTGCTGCTGGGCGGGGTCAACGACGGACCGGAACAGGCCGCGGAACTGGCCCGACTGGTGGCCGACATTAAGGGCAAACTCAACCTTATCGTCTATAATCCCGCCGAAGGCGCGCCCTACGCGGCTCCGGACGAAGCGCGCGTGCTGGCCTTCGAGCAATGCCTCTGGAAGCGCCACATCACGGCCATCATCCGCAAAAGCAAGGGACAGGACATCCAGGCCGCCTGCGGCCAGCTCAAGGCCGCCGCGCGGAAGGCCTGACGCCGCTGCAATGGAAAGGCGCAGAGGGCTTCCGGGCTGGTATTCGGGGAAACGCCTTGCGCCTAGGCCGAACCGCTTCGCCGCCGCACTTTGGACAGAGGCCTGACCCACAGGCCGCGTCCCAGAAGCCGCAGGCAATAATGGAGGAGCAGAAGCAGGGGCAGGGCCAGAGCGCAGAACAGATGGCTGAGCTTGATGACGGCGTAGGCGCCGCCATACATGGAAAAACCAGGCAGATTGTGCAGGACCAGCAGCAGGCCTGTGGCGGCCAGCACCACAAGCAGAGTAACGCGCAGACCGCCCAAGCAGGTCAGCGCATAGCGCCGCCGCCCCGCCGCCAGCCAGACCACCGCCGCGTAGGTTCCCAGCAACAGCAGGGCCGCCGCCGACCAGTAGTGCGCCACGGTGGGCGAGGCGCGCCAGGAGTTGATCAGGCCATAACGGAAGGCGAAAGGCAGATGGGCCAGCCCGCTGACAATGGCGGCCAGCATGGCGGCCACCCAGAGCAGCTTGAAGAAAGCGGAAAACAGACAAGGCTCTTCTTTCATGGCCGCCGCCTTTTCTGTTTTTCCCGCCAGAGGCGCACACCGGCCAAGGCCGCGCCGGCCAAAGGCGCCAGCAACACCGTGCTCAACAAGCGGTTTTCCTTGTCCATGCTGGCCCCGGCCGGTCGCAGGCTGGGGCGGCCGAAGCCGATCTGGTCTTCGCGCAGCAGTTCCGCTTCCATATCGCGGAAGGGCTGCGAGGAAACATAGAGAGTGTTGGTGCCGCCGTTTTCATTGAGGCCGAAAATATCTCCCTGACGCTCCGCGGCCATAATTTCGGCCTTGCGCACGATCTCCTTGCGTGGTCCTATGCTCTGCGCCTGGCGGGGACAGGCCGTGATGCAGGCGGGCCGCTCTCCCTGATCCAGCAGATCCTGGCAGTAATCGCATTTGAACATCTGGCCGTTGCCCGCATAGCGCGGCGCGAAGTCAAGATAGGGCCCCACGCCGGACTGGCGGCGCGGAATCATCCAGGGGCAGGCGCGGTCACACTGGCCGTCGCCCATGCAGGTGCTCTGATCAATGTATACCGCTCCGCTGGCCCGTTGGCGGGCCGCGCCCGTTGAACAGAGGTTGGCGCAGGGCGGATTGATGCAGTGCATGCAGCGCCGGGGCAGAAAAATCCTGCGCGAGCCCGCAGCCGTCTGTACCGTGCAGGATTGGATATACAGCCAGTTGTACGGGGTGAGCCGGTCAATGACGTCGCGTCTGCCTGACCAGTCCTGGCTGCGCACCCGGCTCGGATAGGGCTGGGGCAAGGGTTGTGCAGGCAGGGGCACGCGTTCCAGATTGCGGGTCCGGCAGGCCTGAACGCAGGCCCCGCAGCCGTCGCAGGCGTCCACATCAATCAACGTGGCCTGCGTTTCGCCGCCCAGAGCGGCTCTGGCCGTCGCAGGCGTCAGAAGTTCAGGCAGCATGCCGCCCAGCAACAGGCCCGCAGCGCTTTGCAAAAAGCGGCGGCGCTGAAAAACGCGTTTATTCCCCACAGCTTTTATCCTCGGACCGGATTCACAACCAACGCGGCGGCGTCAACCCGCCGGTGCCGGAGTGACGTCATCTTTTTCAAAGGGCGGCGGCGGCCGCCAGAACCAGAACAGCGCCAGCAGCGGCAGCAGACCGGCCAGTTCCGCCACTTCGCGCGGCAAAGCCAGACCCACTCCCCACCACAAGCCCACGGCGGCAAAGGCGGCCCCGAGCATCAGAGCCCACTGGGCCAGACTCATGGGTCTGGCCGCCCACTGGAAAAAGCTGACTGTCAGAATGGCGACCCAGACCTTGGTAATGGTCAGAGAGAGGGCCGCGCCTTCCAGCGGCATGGCCGGAATCAGCGTGAAGCAGCAGACAAGGTTGAGCGCCAGTCCGCTGAGATAAAAGCCCAGCAGCAATTTATGCCGCCGCATGCCGATCATGGCGTAGGCCGCCAGATTGTGCAGAAAAGCCGTGGCCAGGCAGGGCGTGAGCAGGCGCTGGGCCGTCACGGCGCTGGCGTAATTGGGGCCGTAAATCAGGGGCAGAAAGCGGTCGCTCTCCACGCAGATCAGAAAGATCACCGGCAGGGAGGCCGCCCAGAGCGTGCGCGCGGTCTGCCCGGCCAGCCGCCGGAAGCCCGCGCGGTCCTGCTGCCAGAGCTTGGCCAGCAGCGGGAAAATCACCTTGCCCAACAGCGCGCTGGAAACCAGCACGGACAGGCCTTCCACGGTTTCCCAGGCCACGCCGTAGCCGCCCACATCCGCGTCGCCGCCGTACTGCTTGAGAAAAATCACATTGATCTTGTTGTAAAACATGGCGCAGGCCGCCATGCAGGTAAAGATCAGGCCGCTTTTCATCTGCCGGGCCAGATCCAGCATGCCGTCCATGCCCACTCCGGCCAAGGGGTTGCGGCCCAGCGCGCCGAGCGCCAGGACAATGCAGAGCAGGGATTCCACGGGCTTGTACAGAGCGATGAGGATGGGCGGCGCGCCCAGCAGAACGCAAATGATGCCGTAGCCGATGCCGACAAGGGCCGAGGGCACGCGGATGCGCATTTCCACGTCCTGCCGCCCCCGGGCCTGGCAGAGCGCGAAAAAGGAATCGCTGACGGCGTCCAGCCCCAGACCGGCGGCGATGCAGAGCACGATCAGGCGCAGTTCGGGCGTGTACTGCTGCCAGCCGGTGACCAGCCAGGTAACGCCCAGGGCGGCCAGCAAAACCACGATCTTGAGCCAGCTCACTTCACCCAGCAGGGCGCGGGGCCGGCCCTCGCGCCGGGCGAAGGTGGAAAGCAGAAAGTCGTTGAGGCCCACGTCGGCCACGGTTTTGACCAGATAGCCGAAGGTCAGGGCCAGTACTATCTGGCCCAGAATGTCCGGACTGCGACGGGCCAGCAGAATGGTGAACAGGGTCCAGGAAAGATCTCGCGTCCATTGCGCGCCCAGAATATAACCGAGCCGCCGGGGGATGCTTTTCAGCTTCATGGAGGCGGCTTACCTGCCCCCACTGAAACGCACAATAGCCTTGAAGCCGGGCTTCAGTTCAAGGTCGGGATTGGGCACGGTCAGCTCCACCGTGTAGTAGGACGGATTGGCTACGTTCATGTCGTTGGAAACCCAGGAAATTTCATTGACCGTAGCCGTGAATTTCTTGTTGCCCAAGGAAGGGATTTCCACCTCGGCGGTGTCGCCCTCCTTGATGCCGTTCACCTCAGCCTCATAAACCGGCACCTGGATCAGCACAGGGTTGAGCTGCCCCACGCGGATGGGCATGGTCCCGGCGGGCAGCACCGTGCCGGGATTGAGCGTTGCGTCCAGGGAAAGCACATAGCCCTTGATGGGCGAGGTCAGCACCAGGGTGGCGGGCAACTGCTCGCCCTCCTTGATGGGCACGCCGAAATAGCCCGCCAGTTCCTTGAGTCTGGCGGCGAAGTTGCTTTCGGCCTTCTGAATGGTGTCGCCCAGCAGGTCAATACGGCTTTTGAGAGAGTTCACATCGTCTTCCAACCGGACCAGAGCCTGACGGGAACCCAAGCCTGAAGCCACCAACTGGCGCGCCTTGTTGCGCTGGGCCGTGGTCTCGGCCAGACGCCGTTCAAAATCCAGCACCTGGCCTTTGAGATTCTCGGTGCCCGCGCCTATGGTAACTTCGCGCTGCAGAATCCGTTCGGCTTCTTCCTGCAGATGGTAGCGCAGCAGGGGCGAGCCTTTTTCCACGGCATCGCCGGGTTTGACCAGCACGTCGTCCACCACGGCATTGAAGGGAATGGGCACAGCGCGGGTCACGGTGGTCACCACCTTGCCGGTCAGGATGGTGGTGGCCTCGGCGGCCAGTGCGGGGCCGGAAACGGTCAACCACAGGCCGACGCAGCACAGTGCGGCCTTCAGCGCCCGGCGGGAAAAACAGAAAGAAAAAACAGGGGACGACATCAGATGAACTCCTTGGCGGGCAGGCCTAGGAAGCGTTCCTGCAGGAGGTTGGCCACGTACATCCATTCCAGATTGGCCAGCTTGTATTCCAGTTCCGCATCAATGTAAGCGATGCGGGCATTGACCATGGCCTCCTGACGGTCGGCCACCACGGGCAGTTGCTCCGTGCCTTCGTTGAAGGAGATACGCGCTTCCTTGTACTGCAGTTCCGCCGTGTCAAAACGGGTCTTGGCCAGTTTGAGCTGCGTTTCGGCCAGAGCCACGCGCTGCTCGGCCTGCAGCCAGGTATTGGAATAATTCGTTCGCTTGCGGGCCATCTCGTGAAAAGCCTGGGCCTTCTGCATGCGGGCGGTCTGCACGCCGCGGTAACGGCGGCCCCAGTCCAACAGCGGAAAATCGAACAGCAAGTGCAGAAAGGTGTCTTCACTGCCGCTGGCCGGCTGATACTGACCGGCCGGCGGGTAGTTGTTGATCTGAATGGTCATGTCCGGAATATACTGGGCCCAGGCTACCATGATGTTGTAGTCGGACAGCTTGACCTGCGCGCGTAACAGCAGATCGTCCTCAGTGGCGGGCCAGCGCTCTTCCCACTTCAGCTTGTGTCCGTCAAAGCCGGCCAGGATATCGCCGGCGCTCTCGGTATCCACGTTCAGACGCTGTTGCGGCTCCACCCCGGCCAGAATCTTGAGCTGGGTGCGCTGCATGATCTCTTCCATACGGGTCTTGTCAACTGTCAGTTCCAGTTCGCGCTGGTGCTGGGTGGCCAGATTGAGCGACACGCCCTGACGGCCCTCCACAGACTCCACTTGCTGCCAGTAGGCGATCAGTTCCTTGCCCACAGGCAAAAGCTCTTTCTGGGCGGCCACGATTTTGCTCTGGGCCTGGAGCTTCAGGTACGACTGGGCAATTTTGTAGACAGCCTCGCCGATGGCCTTGCGGTGCGTGGAAATGGCCAGATTGACCATGATCTTCTGCACCTGATGCTCGAAATAGGTGGCCACAGGGTTGGGGAAAGCGGCATAAAAACCGACCTGCAGCTTGGTCCGCCCGTAATCGCCGGGCGTGTCCTTGTTGTCCATATTCAGGCGGGTCAGGTTATTGGAAACCTGAAACGTCATGCGCGGTTCGGGCAGATACTTCCAGACGGCGCTGGTGAGGGCCACCCGCTTGATTTCCAGATCCACGGCGCTGTTGACCAGCAGAGGCGACTGCTGGATGGTCAGAAAAACGCAGTCCTCAAAACTGAAATTCTTGTCCGCGTCATACAGATTGGGCACGGCGGCTTCCAGCTTGGCCTTGTTTTCCACGGGAACGCCCGGAGCTTCCTCCAGCCAGTGCCTGGCCGGCAGTTCCGGCGATTTGAGTCCGGCCTTGTTGGAGGCGCAGGCCGGGAAAAACAGGATCAGAATCATGAGCAGCGGCAGAAAAGCGCGCGCTGACGGCGTGGATGGTACGAAATACGGCATCGGTGATCGCCCCTTTGCGGGCTTGCGCCGGAGATCGGCGGCGCGCCATGTCAAGATTGTTCAACGGCGACCGGCGGTTATTCCGCAGGAGACGCCGGTTCCAGCCGGTCAAATTCCAGGTGATGGAGGGTCAGCAACACGCGCTCCCGCGCGTCGGAAATCTGGGCGTCAAAGCGCAGCAACTTGTCGTCGGCCCAGGAACGCCGCAATTGCAGGCGCCACGGCCCCCGCGCGCCGCGCTCTCCGCCGAAACGGATAAAGCCCGCCGCATTGAGCCGCCAGCGCCGCAACTCGGCGGCCATGGCGACGTTGTCCCTCTGCCGGGACAGAGCCAGAGACGCGGCCTGGACTATCCCTTCCACCATGTGCAGGCAATCAGTATAGCCCCAATTGCCTTCGGGGGCAATGGGCGCTTCCGGCACGGCCAGGGCCGCCCGGTACATTCCGCCGGGCAGCGCCGCGAAGCCGGACAGCAGCCGCCAGGGCGCGGACAGGCCCAGCGCGTCGTAAAACGCGGCCAACTCATCATGATCCCCGTCCGTTGCCGCATCCGCACGAGAGGCGTCATCCGGCCCGGCGGCGGGCCAGAGCGGCGGCACTTCACCGGAAGCGGCGGCCAGCAGCACCATGCCCTCGGCCACCGGGGAGTAATGATCCATACGGCGGCCGTTCTCCGTCAGTTCACGAACCGCGAGATCCGCGCGGCACATGCGGGTCATGACCCGGTCGTGCATCAGCCAGGGCCGGGCCTCCACGCTCAGGCGGCACTCGCGGGTGACGCCCGGCGGCAGCAATGGGGATTCATGAAAGCGCACGTCGGACAGGCCGGTGACGGCCAGCCAGGGCAGCAAAAGGCGGGAGCCTTCCAGCAGGGCCTGAAGGGCACGGCTGACGGGCAGCCAGGGTGTTGCCGTCCCCAGGGCATTGCCCGCCCCTCCGCCATGCACGGCAAGAGCCGGATCCGCGAAACGGGAAAACTGACAGGCCCCCTGAAACAGAGTGGCCGTGGGCCGGAGGGGTGGTTGGGGGTCCGGGAAAACCAGCGGGAAGAACTCCGGCCTTTCCACCAGGCGCGGTCCGCGCGGCGCGCGGCCGGGATAAAGGACGCTTTCGCGGGCCCAGATCACCCGTTCGCTGTCCCCCCGCAACAGTTCGCGGGCCAGCATATCGCCCAGCTCACTGGGCCCGGTCCCCTGACCGTCGTCCAGCAGAACAACGGCACGGCAGGCGAAGCCGCCTTCCCGGGCCAGAACCGCCAACCGACCGGCCAGCGGGCCGCCGTCGGCCAGAGCCTTCTCCACGGTTTCGGGCGTCAGGGGCGGACGGCTGAAGCAACAGGCGTAACGCAGGCCATGGTTCAACGCCGGACGCAGGCAATCCTCCAGCAGAGAGAATGCGGCGGCATCCCCCGGAGCGGGCGCGAAAAATACGCCGTCCACCCGGCCTTCCTCCCCGGCCAACCGGCAAAGGGCCGCGCGCAGACTCTCGGCGTCCGGCTTTCCGTCCTCTCCGGCGGCGGGAAGCGCCAGCGACGTCAGGCGCGAGCCCGCCTTCGCCAGAGGCGCGCAGATCTCCAGCAACTCGCCGGGCAGGGCCAGCGTGCAGCCCAAGGGCGCAAGCCCGCTCAAAAGCCCCGGCAGAAGATCCGGATCAAAAACGCAGAGCGCCAGCACATCGCCGCGCCGCAAAGGCAGGCCCTGGCCGCAGGGGTCCAGCGAGAGAGAGGAGAGGGGCGGCGAACCGGGGGGGACATCACCGCCTTCGGCGCCACGGGCGCGGGACGCGCCGGGCGCGAAACGGCACAGCGGCGCGCGCTGACGACGCCGCGCATATCCGGGCGCGGGCGCGGCTGTTCCGGCCTCCCGCTTCATGCCGGTCTGCGCGTCTGCCCGCGTGCCGGTCAGAGCGCGCGCCAGATCTCCGATGGTCGAGACCTGGAGCAGATCCTCAAAATTGACGCTCAGGCCCAGCCGCTGTTCGGCCTCCTGGATGATCAGCGGAAAACGGCTGGAGCGCAGCGCCAGATCGTAGCGCAAATCCATTTCGGGCCGCAGGTCTTTTACCGGCCTGCCGCTGGCCTCGGCCAGCACTTCCAGCACTATGCCCATCTGCCCGGAAACAGGGCCGGAAAACGAATCTGCCGCCGAGCGCGCCGCACCGGCCGGAGCCGTTCCCAAGGACGCGGAGAGCGCGGGACCCTCCCGTTTCGCGGCCGCCGCCCTGGCGCGGATGGCCGCGCGCGGCAGATGGCCCAGCGCGTACAGTCTGGCGCAGGCCTGGCGCAGGCCTTCGGTTTCCCTGCCCTTGCGACCGGCGGAAAGGCAAAGGGCGCGCGGCTCAATGTCGCCCACCAGACCGCAGAGCGTGTCCTGCGGACCCAGTTCCAGAAAATGGCGGATGCCGTCCCGTTCCCACATGGCCCGCACGCCTTCCACCCAGCGTACGGAATTTTCGTCCAGATCCGTGATATAGCGGCAGATGGAGGGCTGATCCTGAGGATAAAAGCCCGTGGTGATGTCGCTGAGCATGGGCAGGCGCGGGGCGCGCATTTCCAGGGCGTTCAGCCGCCGCAGGGAAAGATCCCGCAACACGCGCATGCTCGGATGATGAAAGGCCAGGCTGACGTTGAGCATGATGGCCGGAATGCGCCGCTTGCGCATGCTTTTCCGGGCTTCCAGCAGGACTTCGCGCGGCCCGCTCAGGATGAACTGACGGGGCGTATTGTAGTTGGAGACATAGAGCGCGGGCCATGTTTTGCGGGCTTCCTCAATGACGTCGGCGTCGGCATGCACGGCCATCATGCCGGTTTCGCGCGTGGCCTTGGCCTCCAGTTCGGCCATGTGCGCGGCGCGGGTGTCCAGAATATACCAGGCCACTTCCGGTTCATAGATGCCGGCGAAACAGAGCGCGATGAGTTCGCCCAGGCTGTGGCCGCACATCAGGGCCGGCGCGAGGCCCAACGAGACGAACTGGCTCCACTGGGCGTATTCCAGCAGAAAAAGATACGGAACCTGCCAGCGGGTCAGGCTGATTTTTTCCACGTCCGTCTCGTCCATGAGCGCGAGCACGTCCCAGTCGGCCACCGCCGCGATGCGCTCCATGGCCGCTCTGGCCGCCGGAAAACTGTCGTACAGTTCGCGCCCCATACCCGGCCAGACCGACCCCAGGCCGCAGCACATCACCGCCAGCGGCGGCGCAGCCACGGCGGGCGCGAGCCACAGGCCGCGCGCCTCAAGCGCGCTGACGGCCGCGGCGTCCGGGCTTGCGCCCAGCCCCACAAGATCCTGCCGCCAAAGCGGATTGACCCCGGCCAGCCGCCATTTCAGCCCATTCTGGCGCAGATCCACATAGCGCACGCCGTCCAGCGCCAGTTCGTCCGGCGCGGCCTCTTGCCCGGCGTTTCCGCCCAGCGCGCCCATCTTTCCGGAAAGTGCCGGAGCGCGATCCGGACAGGCCGCAACCGGCGCGACAAGAGCCGCCTCGCCGGCCACAGGCCGACGCAACAGCAAAGGCTCGCAGCTCAACACGCCGTCAGCGGCGGCAGCACGCGGCGCGCCGCAAATCAGCAGGGCCAGCAGCGTGTCGGCATGCTCCGCCAGAAAAACCCCGGCCTCTTCCAGCAGGGCCGGACTGAAATCCGTGACCAGAACACGCGGCACGCCCGCAAGGGCGGCGTCCCCGGCGAAAATTTCTTCCAGCTTCCGGGCAAGGAGGACGGCCGCAGCCGCAAGGGAGCAGTCGGGCGCCGCACAGACCCAGAGGGCCGTTCGCGCGCCGCGCGCCGCGCCCAGACGCAGCAGTTCCCGGCAGGGAGCCGACAGGAGAGCGGCCGCGGCATCCGGACCGGAAGCGGCAACGGACAACGGGACGCGCCGGAAGGTTTCCAGCGTGAGAAAAGCGGAAGGGTCGGCAAGGGAGGACGCCGTAGAAGCTGTGGAATTGTTATTCTGCATGGCCTCTGTGGTGCCGCCGCAAGGCCGCGCGGGGCATCCGGCGGCGGGCTTGCGGATCGGGCGAAAAATGCTAGGGCATATTACGCGCCTTGTCCAGCCCGCGCGGATTTACGCCGTCCGACGGCGTTCGCGGAGATCACGGTTAAAATGCGTCTTCCCTGCTTCCCGCGCACTCCGCGCTTGCTTTGCGTTGCGGCTTCGGCTATACTGAATCGTTACAAAGTCGTGCTGAATTGAGCAGCGCATCATCACGCCGGTCCCATATCCGGCAAATTCCGGACAATCGCGAGGATAAGGCATGAAGAACAACCATTCCTGTCAGGCCGGCCCCATGGCGGAGCAGCACGCTGTCGCGCAAGAAGGCTGCGCTTCCGGCTTCAACCGCATGCGTTCCAAGCTCTCCTTTGAACGGAGTGTGGAAATGGCCAGTCAAATGGGGATGGACAATCCTCTTTTCGTTTGCCACGAGCGGGCGGCCAAGGCCACTACGCTGATCAACGGCAAGGAATACATCAACTTTTCCACCTATGATTATCTGGACATCAACGCCCATCCCGAAATCACCGCAGCCGTGACCGAGACGGCCGGCATTTTCGGCACTTCGGCAGGAGCCAGCCGCCTGGTGGGCGGCGAGCGCCCGCCCCACCGCGAGCTGGAGCGCGCCCTGGCCGATCTGTATGAGGTGGAGGACTGCATCATCTATGTCAGCGGCCATGCGGCCAACGTCTCCACTCTGGGCTTCATGTTCGGCCCGCGCGACGCCATCTTTCACGACGGCCTCGCCCACAACTCTCTGGTCCAGGGCGCGCGCCTTTCCGGCGCGACGCGTTACTCTTACGCCCACAACGACTGCGACGCCCTAGAAGAGATGCTCAAGGCCCACCGGAGCGAGCACAAGTACGCGGTCATCGCCACCGAGGGTCTGTTCAGCATGGACGGGAACATCCCGGACCTGCCCCGGATCATCGCGCTCAAAAAGAAATATGACTGCATGCTGCTGGTGGACGAAGCCCACTCTCTGGGCGTGCTGGGCAAGACCGGTCGCGGCGCGCGCGAGTATTACGGCATTGACCCCACGGATGTGGACATGTGGATGAGCACGCTCTCCAAAGCCATGTGCGGCTGCGGCGGCTTTATTGCCGGCCGGCGCGACGTGGTGAAATTTCTCAAGTACGGCTCGCCGGGCTTCGTCTTCAGCGTGGGCATGCCGCCGGTCATCGCCACAGCCTGCCGCAAGGCTCTGGAAATCATGCTGCGTGAGCCGGAACGCGTGCACAAGCTCCAGAACATCAGCCGTTATTTTCTTGAATACGCCCAGAGCAAGGGCCTGGATACAGGCGCGGCCCAAGGCTATGCCGTTGTGCCCGTGATCGTCGGCGACTCCATGGTTTCCGGCTTTCTGTCCCAGGCCTTGTTCAAGCGCGGCATCTACGTCATGCCCGTCTCCTTCCCGGCGGTCAAGGAAGGCACGGCCCGTCTGCGCTTCTTCATCTCCGCCGCCCACACTGAGGAACACGTACGCAAAGCCCTGGACGCCGTGGTGGAAGAAATCCCCACGGCCCAGGCCATTGTGGAAAAATACCGGAGCGAACATCAGGACGAAGAGCAGGACGTCTAAACGCCGTGCTTCGCCCTGGCCGTCCGATTCGGCGTTGACAGCAGCCTTGGCCGGACCGGCAACACCGGTCCGGCCTTTGTATTTTCAATGGAGAAAGTCATGCCCCTGTCCGAGGCGGCCCCCGCGGCCATTTCCACCGCCTCTTCCCACGCAGAAACCGGAAACGCGCCCCGGCGGGACGACGCTGTTCCGCCGCGCACTCTGGCCTATGTGCTGCTCTGGTTTCCGCTTTCCTCGGAAACCTTTATTTTCAGAGAAATCGTGCAGCTTATGGCCCTGGGCCTGCCTATCCGCGTCTATACCATGTACGGCAAGACCCTGAAAGGATGCTCCCGGGAAATGCGCGCATTTCCCGGCCCGGTGCGCCGCATGGGCGCACCGGCTTTTTTCCGGATCCTGGCGGCCTTTTTCCGCGCCCTGCGCCGCGAGCCGGGCAACGTCTGGCGACTGCTGCGCGAAGGCTGTTTCCGCCGCATGCGCAACCTGGAATCCCTGGGGGAAAACCTCTGGTGCTTTATGGCCGGTTTTCTGCTGGCCGAGCAATGCCGGGCCGACGGCGTCGGGCTGATCCACTCCTCCTGGGCCAACGGCCCGGCCACGGCGGCCTGGGTGGCCTCACGCCTGACGGGCATCCCCTTCGCCTTCACCGGCAGAGCCGGCGACATCTATCCCCAGGATGGCCTGTTGCGTGAAAAATCGCGCGACGCGCTGTTCATCCGCACCAACAATCTGGCCAATGTAGGCTGGCTGCAAAGCTTCTGCCCGCCGCAGCAACGGGACAAGGTGCGTCTGGTCTACAACAGCCTGACCTTCACCCAGCGTACGGAATGCGCGCTGCCCATGCGGCCGCCCTACCGCCTGCTGGCCGTGGGCCGCTTCGCGCGCACCAAAGGCTTTCCCGAACTGCTCACGGCCATGGCCCGGCTGCGCCGCGAACGGGTGCCCGTGCGCCTCACGCTGGTGGGCGACGGAAGCTGGCGGCGTAAGCTCACGGCCCTGCGCCGCCGCCTGCGTCTGACCGACTGCGTGGACATGCCGGGTTTCGTGCCCCATGACCGGCTGCGGGAATTCATGCTCAGCCACGACATACTGGTGGTGCCCAGCGTGGTGCACAGCAACGGCGACCGCGACGGCATCCCCAATGTGATCATGGAGGCCCTTTCCCACCGCATGCCGGTGGTGGCCACGGACGTCTGCGGCATCGCCGAGGTGATCCGCGACGGGGAAACCGGCCTGCTGGTACCCCAGCGCGACCCGCGCGCTTTGGCCTTGGCTGTGCGGCGCATGCTGGACGACCGAAACCGCGCCCTGCGCATGGCCGAGGCCGGGCGAGCCCTGGTGGAACGCATGTTCGACAAGGAAACGAACATCGCGGCCCTCCGTGCGCTGTACCGCTCCGCCTGCCCGCCGCAACGGGCGGAAGGGAGCTGAGAACCCGATGCGCCGCCGCGACCCCTTGTATCTGACAGTCAGCCTGGATGTGGAGGAAGAGGGCCTGTTCGGCGGCCGTTACGCCCGCCGCTCCCCCAGCGTAACCAATACCGCGCACCTCTTCCGTCTGAACCCGCTGCTGGAACGGGGCGTGCGGCCCACGCTTTTCTGCGCCCACAGCGTGCTGACCGATCCCGCTTCACGCGCGATTCTGGCCCGCTTGCGGGACGATGCCGGCGCGGAAATCGGCGCGCATCTGCACCACTGGAACACGCCGCCCCTGCACCTGGAAAACGACGGCGCAAACCTGCCCGACACGGCGGAACGCGTGCCTTCAGCGGCTATGCCCGCGCCACTCATGGCCGCCAAGCTGGACACGCTGTTCCGGGCCGGGGCCGAATTTCAGAGCGCGCCGCTGACCTCCTTCCGTATGGGCCGCTGGGATCTGCACCGCGCGCACTGGCCCCTGCTGGCTCAGGCCGGCGTGCTCTGCGACGCCTCGGTGCGTCCCCTGCACTGCGCGGCCGACGCCGACGCCGACGCCGGGCCGGACCATTTCGGCGCGCCCCCCGATCCCTACTGGGTGCCGGTGGGGGACGGACATATCTTTGAAGTGCCCTTGACGGTCACCCCCCTGCTCCGCCCTCTGCCGGGGCTGCTGGCGGCCCTGCCCGGCAGGGCGGGCAAAACGGCACGGGCGGGCCTGAAAAAATGGGGGGCCCTGGCCCTGTTGCCCGTCTATCACCCGCTCTGGGCCATGCGGGCCGTGACCCGGCTGTTCACGAAACGCGGGGGCCGCGCGCTGTCGCTGACCTGGCACTCTTCGGAAATGCTGCCCGGCGGCACGCCGCATCTGCCCGACGCGGCATCTGTGGAACGCCTGATGGCCAAAATTGAAGCCTACCTGGACTGGCTGCACGAACACTGGGAGGTTCGCAGCCTGACCATGAACGGACTGCGCTGCGCGTTAGGGACCGCGGCGCCCTGTCCGCGGCCCGGCGCGGCATGCGACTGGACAACGGGGAAGGAATAGGGGAGAAGGATTCCGGAAAGGCGAAGCAACCAAGGGGAGCGATTGAGGAGAACCCGCATGACTGAACAGAACCATCCTGTCCCGCCGGAGGCGCGTGACCCTCTTCCCGCCGGTCTGCCGCATGTGGCCTGCGTGCTGCTGTGGTATCCGCTTTTCACCCAGCCGTTCATTTTTCGCGAAGTGGAAGGCCTCAGGCAACATCTGCCGCTGACCGTCTACAGCCTGTACAGCCGCAATCTGCGCCACTGTTCCACGGAAATGCGGGCGGCGGCGGACAGCGTGCGCGCCTTCGGGGCCGGAGCCCTGTTCCGTTTCACCTTGGAAATACTGCTTTTGCTGCTGACCCGGCCTCTGCGCTTCTGCCACTTGTTCCGGCGCAGCCTATTCCATCGCTGGCGCAGTCTGGAAGTACTGGGCGAGAATCTCTGGGCTTTTGGCGCGGGCTGCTATCTGGGACGTCTCTTCCGTGAGGAAGGCATCGACCTGATCTACGCGCCGTGGCCGCGCGGCACGGCAACGGCAGCCTGGGTGGCCGCCGATATCGCGGGCATTCCCTTCGCCACTTCAGCACGCGGCGACAACCTTGAGCCCGCGGACCCGGATCTGGCGGACAAGCTGGGCGCGGCGCTTTTCGTGCGCGCCAACAACGCGGCGGATCAGGCCCGCATTGAGGCCTTCGGTCAGGGTCAGGCCAAAGGCAAGGTGGTTCTGGTTTACAACAGCCTGACCCTGCCGGATTGCCCGGATGGCCCGGATGGCGAGGACGGCGCGCGACGCCTGGAGCATACGCCCGTGCGGCTGCTGGCCTTGGGGCGTTTTGACGTGACCAAGGGATTTGACGTTCTGCTGAAGGCCTGCGGCATCCTGCGGGAACGCGGCCTTGACTTCAGCCTGACCCTGGCCGGAGGCGGCGGCAAGGTCATGGGTCTGGGACATCTGGGCGCGGAACTGGTCAGAATGCGCAAGGATCTGGGGCTGGAAGAGCAGGTCGCCATGCCGGGTCTGATTTCCCACAACGAACTGCCGCGCATTCTGAGCGAGCATGATATTTTCGTGGCCCCCTGCGTGGTGCACGCCTCGGGCCGTCGCGACGGCATCCCCAATACGGTCATTGAAGCCCTGGCCTACGGCCTGCCGGTGGTCAGCACCACGGTCAACGCCCTGCCCGAGGTGGTACGCGACCACGACACCGGCCTGGCCGTGGCCCCCGGCGATCCCGAAGCCCTGGCCCAAGCTGTGCTCTGGCTGGCCGGACACCCGGAGGAAGCCCGGCGCATGGGTCGTAACGGCGCGCGCCTGGCCCGGGAAATGTTCGATCCCCACACCAATAATCTGCGGTTGGCCGAGCTGTTCATCAGCCGGTACGCCCACTGGGAAAAAACATGTGCGGCATAGCCGGCATCTGCCGTGTGGACGGCGCAACCCTCGCCCCGGAGGCCGCAATCAGGGTCAAAGCCATGACCGACTGTCTGGCCCACCGGGGACCTGACGGCGAGGGCCTCTGGCAATCCGGTCCGGTCTGTCTGGGGCACCGGCGGCTTTCCATCATTGACCTGTCCGGCGGCGGCCAGCCCATGCACAGCGCCGACGGACGTCTGAGCGTGGTCTTCAACGGCGAGATCTACAACTTCGCCGAAATCAGGGACGAACTGACGGCGGACGGCGCGCGCTTCCAGAGCAATTCGGACACGGAAGTCATTCTGGAGGGCTACCGTCGCTGGGGCGCGGACTGTCTGGCGCATTTCGACGGCATGTTCGCCTTCGCCCTCTGGGACGCGGAGCGCCGCCGCCTGTTCTGCGCCCGCGACCGTTTCGGCAAAAAACCCTTTTTCTATACAGTGCAGCGCAACGCCCTGTACTTCGCCTCGGAACTCACGGCCCTGACCCGCGTGCCGGAGCTGGCCTTCACAGTGGACCCGCAGGCGGTCATGCGCTACCTGGCCTATGAGTACGTGCCCACGCCCCTGACCATCTACGCCGAGGTCCGGAGCCTGCCGCCCTCCCATCTGTTGCTGCTGGAAAAAGGGCGGATCAGCCTGGGGCGTTACTGGGACATGCCCGTGCCGGACGAAACCGACCCCAGGGACGAGGGCGAACTCTGCCGGGAGCTGAACCGCCTGCTCTCCCGGGCCGTACGGCGGCGCATGGTCAGCGACGTGCCGCTGGGCGTCTTTCTTTCCGGGGGCATTGATTCCTCCATTGTGGCCGGGCTCATGGCCCGGCAGTCCGCCACGCCCATCAAGACCTTTTCCATCGGCTTCACCGAGGCCAGCTACGACGAATCCCGCTACGCCCGCATCGCGGCCAGGGCCTTCGGCACGGACCACCACGAACGGGTACTCTCGGCCGAGGAATGCGCCGACGAGTTGCCCGGCATCGTCAGCCGCATGGACGTGCCCATGGCCGACGCCTCGGTGGCGCCCACCTGGCTGCTTTCGGGCGTCACGCGCGAAAAGGTCACCGTGGCCCTGGGCGGGGACGGGGCCGACGAGCTCTGGGCCGGGTATGAACACTACATCGGCTTCAAGGCGGCGGAGTGGTACAACACCCTGCCCGCCTTCGTCCGGCGCGGGATCATCGAACCTCTGGCCCGGCATCTGCCCGCATCGGCCGGATACATCAATCCGCGCCTGGCCGTGGACACCTTTCTGCGCGGGGCGCACGCTCCGGCCTGGGAGCGCGTGCAGACCATGCTCACGGCCTTTACGCCGGACATGCAGCGCGAAATTCTGTCCGCCCCCTGGCTGGAAGAACATGGCGATTTCCTCCGTCCGGAACGCCTTTTCGCCCCCACCCGCGAACACTACGAGCACTGGCGGCCGGAAAGCGCGGCTGCCCCGCTGGCCCGCGCCTTTCACGTCTATGCCCGCCAGTTCATGCTGGACGACATCCTGGTCAAGGTGGACCGCTGCTCCATGCTCCACTCCCTGGAAGTGCGCGCGCCCTTTCTGGACCGGGATGTGGCCGAATTCGCGGCCCGGCTGCCCGTGCGCCACAAACTGCACGACTTCAAGCGCAAATATCTGCTCAAAAAAGCCTTTGCCGACCTGCTGCCGCCGGAGATCCTGCACCGCAACAAACGCGGCTTCCAGATTCCCGTGGCGGCCTGGCTGCGCGGGCGGATGCGCCCGCTCATGGAAGACCTGCTCGGCGAAACGCGCCTGCGCGACCAGGGCATTTTCAATCCCGCGGCCGTGCGCGCGCTCATGGACGCGCACATCTCGGGCCGGGCGGATTTGCGCAAGCCGCTGTGGACCCTGCTGGTCTTTCAGCTCTGGTGGCAGGCCAGGCGGGCCTTTTAGCCGCCGGCGGCAAAAAACCGCGCCCGGCGCGAACCTTGTCAGTATAAACCTAATGCTTATAGTATAGTGGTGTTACGGTACGGAAAATGCCCCGCGGCACAGCTTGAAGACAAGGAGAATATGTAATGACCAGCCAGATAAAAACCGTTTTACTGCTGGCCCTGCTTTCCGGCATCATCATCGTGCTGGGCGGCCTGATGGGCGGCCGCACCGGCGTGATCATCGCCTTCGGCCTGGCCCTGGTGATGAATGTGGGCAGCTACTGGTATTCGGACAAAATCGTGCTGTCCATGTATCATGCGCGGGAACTGGCCCCCGAGGAAGCGCCCTATCTGCACAGGATCGTGGAAGAACTGGCCGTCAACGCGGGCATTCCCAAACCGCGCGTCTGCGTGGTGCCGGAAGAAGCCCCCAATGCCTTCGCCACGGGCCGCGACCCGCAGCACGCGGTGGTGGCCGTGACCGAGGGCCTCATGCGCCTGCTCTCACCCGAGGAACTGCGCGGCGTGGTGGCCCATGAGGTGGGCCATATCGTCAACCGGGACATCCTCATCCAGACCGTGGCCGGGGTGCTGGCTTCGGCCATTGTGACCCTGGCCAACATCTTCCAGTTCACGGCCATTTTTGGCGGCAACCGCGACGGCGAAGGCGGCGGCAACCCCATCGGCGCGCTGGTCCTGGCCCTGCTCGCGCCCATTGCGGCCGGTCTGATCCAGATGGCCATTTCACGTTCGCGTGAATATCTGGCCGACGACACGGGCGCGGCGCTCTGCGGCCAGCCTCTGGCCCTGGCCGGGGCCCTGGCCAAACTGGGCGCGGCCAGCGGGCAAATTCCCATGCGGGAGGGCAATCCCAGCACGGAACAGATGTTCATTGTGGCTCCGCTGTTCGGTAACGGCGGCATGGCCAACCTGTTCAGCACGCATCCGCCGCTGGAGGAACGCATCCAGCGCCTGCGGGCCATGGCGGCCCGGCGCTGACTCCTTTCACCATCCGTTTCACAACAAAGGTCGAGGTTATGAAATCACGCGCCCTTCCGGGAATCATGCTGGCTCTGCTGCTCGCCGCCTGCGGCGGCAAAAGCGCGCCTGTGGAGCAAGCCGCTCCCCAGCCTGCGCCCTGCCCCTTCGTCTATGTCTACGCGCCGGGCAATTACATTATCGACATCGCCGGAGGCGCGGATGTGGTGTTGGACCCCATGGCGCAGGATTTTCCGCTCTTCTGCGCGCCCACGGACGCCCGCGCGGCGCTTAACGCCGAAATCGCGGCGGGCCGCCTGCCCGCGGGCGACTGGCGCATCTACCGGGTGGAAGGCCAGTTTGACGATCTGGCCCAGAAATCCGGCCCTAACCAGTACTCGCTCAAGCGCATGGCCCCCATTGTGGACTGGGTGACGGAAAATATTTAGCGTGGATTTCCACGTTGAAACGGCTCTGAACGCGGCGCCAAGCGCGCGAGAAGGCCCGCTCCTGTACCGAGGAACGGGCCTTTTTTGATTTGCAACAGCGCCGGAGTAAGGTACTCCGTTCTATGACCGATAGTCCGAATTCAGCGTCACATACTCATGTCCCAGATCCGAGGCCTGGAAGGTATAGCCGCCGGGGCCGCCGCCCAGGTCAATCTCCACGTCCACATCCTTGGCCTTGAGCAACTCGGCCAGCTTTTCCTCCTGATCGTCATTGACCGGACGGCCCAGACGGAAGCGCTCCACCCCGCAGAGGCGCAGGCCCACCTTGGAGGGATCAAATTGCGCGCCGCTGTACCCCACGGCCGTGACAATGCGGCCCCAGTTGGCGTCGCCGCCGTAGATGGCCGTCTTGACCAGCTGGGAATGGCCCACGCTGCGGGCCACCAGTTCGGCGTCCTTGTCGTCGCGGGCTCCGGTCACCGTGATGTGGATGACCTTGCTTGCGCCTTCGCCGTCCATGACCAGCATGTGCGAGACCGTGCCCAGAATGGCCGTCAGGGCCTCCTCCAGCAGAGCCAGATCCGCTTCGGAGCGGGCGGCCACGCCGGACGCGCCGTTGGCCAGGCCCAAGATGGTGTCGTTGGTGGACGTGTCGCCGTCCACGCTGACCCGGTTGAAGGTCTTGTCTACGGCCCGGCCGAACATGGCCTGCCACGGCGCGCGCTCCACGTCGGCGTCCGTGAGGGCCACGCAGAGCATGGTCGCCATGTTGGGGCAGATCATGCCCGCGCCCTTGGCCATGACCGTCAGGCGCGCCGTGCCCCCGGAAAGCGTCACCTCGCGCATGGCGAACTTGGGAAAGGCATCCGTGGTCATGAAGGCACGAGTGAAGCCCTCGGCGTCGCGGCTGCCCAGGCTTTGAACCAGGGCGGGCACGGCGTCGCGCCAGAGATCCATTTTGAGATGCGCCCCAACCACGCCGGTGGAAACGGGCAGAATTTCCCGCGGCGTCAGGCCCGCGGCCTCAGCCACCATCTTCTGCGTGGCCCGACAGTTGTCCAGGCCTTCCTCGCCGGTGCAGGCGTTGGCCTGGCCGGAATTGGCCAGCACCGCGCGGGCCGTGCCGCATGTGCCGAGGATTTCCTGACAGACCAGGACCGGCGCGGCCTTGAACAGGTTTTGGGTGAACATGCCGGCCAGCACGCAGGGCCGGTCGGAAACAATCAGGCCCAGGTCGTCGCGGCCCGCCTTCTTGAAACTGGCCGCCGCGGCTCCGGCTTTGAAACCTTTGGGAAGATCGTCGATCATGGAACGCCTCGTGCGTGAAGGTGAGAAAAAGCTTTGGGGGAAGGAAACCTTGTTTCAACAAGGTTTCCTTCCCCCAAGCCCCCATCCTTCCAAAAACTTTTATCCGGTCCGCGTACAGCTTCAAAAGCGCTGCACTCGCTCCGCTCGACGACGGAAGAACATCCAAATAAAAATTTTAGGGGGTAGGGGGTCGGGGGAGGAGACCTTTTTTAAAAGGGGCCCTCCCCCGCAAAAAAACATCTTCAAGCCATTAGTTCTTAGCCTTTTGAATCTCTTCAGCCAAGGCCGCAGGCACGCGTTCGTAATGGTCGAACTGCATGGTGAAGGTGGCGCGGCCCTGAGTGCGCGAACGCAGGTCTGTGGCATAGCCGAACATGGAGGCCAAGGGCACCTGGGCACGCACGCTCTGCGCGCCGCCGGCGCGGGCTTCCATGCTCTGCACGCGGCCGCGACGGCCGTTGAGGTCGCCCATGACGTCGCCCAGATATTCTTCGGGCGTGACCACTTCCACGTCCATGATGGGCTCCAGCAGCACCGGACCGGCCTTGTGCATGGCGTCCTTGATGGCCATGGAACCGGCCACGTAGAAGGCCTGTTCCGAGGAGTCCACTTCGTGATAGGAGCCGAACACCAGGTTGACCTTGAGGTCAACGCAGGGGAAGCCCGCCAGTACGCCGGACTTCATGGCGTCCTGAATGCCCTTGTCGATGGCCGGGATGTATTCCTTGGGAATCACGCCGCCGGTGATCGAGTTGATGAACTCATAGCCCTTGCCCGGATTCGGCTCCACCTCAATGACGCAGTGGCCGTACTGGCCGCGGCCGCCGGACTGCTTGGCGTGCTTCATGTCCGACTTGGAGGGCTTGGAGATGGTTTCGCGGTAGGCCACCTGAGGCTTGCCCACATTGGCGTTGACGTTGAACTCGCGGGTCAGGCGGTCCACGATGATTTCCAGATGCAGTTCGCCCATGCCGGCGATAAGGGTCTGGTTGGTTTCCTCGTCGCCCTTGACGCGGAAGGAGGGGTCTTCCTTGGCCAGCTTGTTCAGGGCGGCGGAAAGAGCGTCACGGTCGGCCTTGGTCTTGGGCTCGATGGCCACTTCAATGACCGGTTCGGGAATATTCAGGGATTCCAGAATCACTTCGCGCTTTTCATCGCAGAGCGTGTCGCCGGTGGAGGCGTTCTTCAGGCCCACCAGAGCTACGATGTCGCCCGCGCCGGCCCACTTGATGTCCTCGCGCTTGTTGGCGTGCATCTTGAGGATGCGGCCGATGCGTTCCTTCTTGCCGGTGTTGGCGTTGTACACGCTGCTGCCCGATTCCAGGCAGCCGGAATAGATGCGGAAGAAGGAGAGGTGCCCGATGAAGGGGTCGGAAAAAAGCTTGAAGACCAGACCGGCCAGGGGCTCCTTGTCGTCGCAGTGGCATTCGATGATTTCATCTTCCTTGCCGGGCACGTGGCCGGTCATGGGCGGAATATCCACGGGCGAAGGCAGATAGTCCACCGTGGCGTCCAGCAGAGGCTGCACGCCCATGTTGCGGAAGGCCGAACCGCAGAGCACCGGCACGATGTTGCGGGCGATGGTGGCCTTGCGGATGCAGGAGATGATCTCCTCTTCGCTGAGGGTTTCCCCGCCCAGATACTTTTCGAGCAGGGCTTCATCCTCTTCGGCCACGGCTTCCAGCAGTTCGTGGTGTTTTTCGTCAAAGAGGTCCTTCAACTCGGCGGGCACGTCCTCCTCGACGAATTCAGCGCCCTTGGTGGTCTTGTCGAAACGGATGGCCTTGCCGCGCACCAGATCCACCACGCCTTCAAACTTGTCCTCAGCGCCGATGGGCAACTGCAGGGGCACGGCCTTGGCGCCCAGACGGTCGTGGATCATGTCCACGCAACGGAAGAAATTGGCGCCGATGCGGTCCATCTTGTTCACAAAGCAGATGCGCGGCACGTGATAGCGGTCGGCCTGACGCCAGACCGTTTCGGACTGCGGCTCCACGCCGGCCACGGCGTCGAACACGCAGACAGCGCCGTCCAGCACGCGCAGGGAGCGCTCCACCTCAATGGTGAAGTCCACGTGGCCGGGGGTGTCGATGATGTTGATGCGGCAGTCCTTCCAGAAGCAGGTGGTGGCGGCGGAGGTAATGGTGATGCCGCGCTCCTGCTCCTGCTCCATCCAGTCCATGGTGGATTCGCCGTCGTGGGTTTCGCCGATTTTATGGGAAACGCCGGTGTAAAAAAGGATACGCTCGGTGGTGGTTGTCTTGCCGGCGTCAATATGGGCCATGATGCCTATATTGCGCTGTTTGTCTACGGGAACAGTGCGGGACACGGTATTTCCTCCATACTGCGGAAGGGGTGGTACCAAACCGACGCCGCTTCCTTGCGGACGCGGCGTCGGCGGCATGCGAATCTGATCGTGGCGGCCTTACCAGCGGTAGTGGGAGAAGGCCTTGTTGGCGTCGGCCATGCGGTGGGTGTCTTCACGCTTTTTCACCGCGCCGCCGCGACCGTTATAGGCATCCAGCAGTTCGGCGGAAAGTTTGGCGGTCATCCCTTTTTCACCGCGCGAACGGGAATAGTTGATCAGCCAGCGGATGGACAGGGAGACCTGACGCTCGGGACGCACTTCCATGGGCACCTGGTAGGTGGCGCCGCCCACGCGGCGGGCCTTGACTTCCATATGCGGCTTGACGTTGTCCAGGGCCTTTTCAAAGGCGCGCATGGGATCTTCGCCCGTCTTTTCAGCCAGGGTTTCCAGGGAGCTGTAAAAAATCTTTTCAGCCGCGCCTTTTTTGCCGTTATACATCAGCCGGTTCACGAATTTGGTGACCAGACGGCTGGAGTACAGCGGATCGGGCAGCACTTCCCTCTTGGGAACAGGACCTTTACGAGGCATGGGGTTTCTCCTTCATGCGTATATTGCGGCGTCACCAACCCCGCGACGCGCCGGCGCCCAACCTGAAAGCGGGCGGCCGTGGCGCGGCGCATGGCGCACGCCGGACGGATGGTCAAAAGTGAACGGAATCGAAAACCTACTTGGGTCGCTTGGCGCCGTACTTGGAACGGCTCTTGCGGCGGTCGGCCACACCGGAGGTATCCAGGGTGCCGCGCACGATGTGATAACGGACGCCGGGAAGGTCTTTCACACGGCCGCCGCGGATGATCACCACGGAGTGCTCCTGCAGGTTGTGGCCTTCGCCGGGGATGTAGGCCGTCACTTCAATGCCGTTGGTCAGGCGCACACGGGCGACCTTACGCAGGGCCGAGTTCGGCTTTTTCGGGGTGGTGGTGTAAACGCGGGTGCACACACCGCGACGCTGCGGGCAGGCCTGCAACGCCGGGGTCTTCTTGCGTTTCACCACGGCCTTCCGCTCAATGCGGATGAGCTGATTGATCGTGGGCATGTATTCCTCCATAAGGAAAGTTACACAGGGAAAACTCCAAGGGGTTGGACATAGCCCAGACGAGGCCGGACTGTCAAGGGGCGCGGCGATTTTCAGCGGGCGGACGCATCTAAAAAATCTTATTTATCGACTTGATCGCCCGAGAGACGGACAAAAAGGGGCAAAGCCACCTTTGTTCCGCCGGAGCGCAGCGCAGGCGGATGGCTGGCGTCGGGAGCATCCTAAAAAATAAGATTTTTCGGTGCCGGCAAGGCTGGTTTTGACGGATAATCACGACAAATAAGAGGCCGGCAAAACTAAAATTAAATCCGTCCGCCCTGCGATTTTCAGCAGGGCGGACGGATAAAAAAGCGGGCTTGTCTCCATCCGCCCTTCGGGCGTCAAGCCTCTCCCCCGCCGCCGTGCGCGCTTACTCCCTGCCGCGCATTTCCATGACCAGAGAATGCAGGGTCCGGGTCTGCGCGGCCAGATCCGCCACGGAGCGCGCCGCGTTGTTCATGGCCTGGGCGGTCTGCCCGGCCACGCTGTCCACCTCGTTGATGGCGTCGGCCATCTCGCGGCTGGAGGCGGCCTGCTCCTCGCTGGCCGTGGCAATGGCCCGCACCTGGGTGGCCGCGCCGTCCACAATGGCGACGATTTCGCGCAGGGCCTCGCCGGACCTGCCGGTCAGTTCCGTAGCCTGCTCAATGGTCTGCACGGTCTCGTCCACCTGGCGCATGTTCTTGTCCGCGCTCTGCTGGATGGCGCGCACGGCATTGTCCACATCCGTGGTGGACGCCATGGTTTTTTCGGCCAGCTTGCGCACCTCGTCGGCCACCACGGCGAAGCCGCGCCCGGATTCGCCCGCGCGCGCCGCCTCAATGGCCGCGTTGAGAGCCAGCAGATTGGTCTGGTCCGCGATATCCGAAATCACGCCCATAATCCGGTTTACCGCCTGGGCGTGCTGGCCCAGGGTCTGCATATCCTCTTTGAGCTGACGGGATTGTTCCTGCACGCTGCGGATGCTCCGGGTCACATCCAGGACGACGTCCGCGCCCTCCTCGGCCTTCTGACGCGCATCGGCGGAAAGCTCCGCCGCGGAGGACGCGTTGCGGCTCACCTCAATCACCACGGAACTCATCTGCTCCATGGCCGAGGCGGTTTCGGAAATCTTGCGGGCCTGCACCTCAGCGCCCTGCTTGGACTGAATAATGCCGGTGGACAGCTCGCCCGAAGCACGGTTTGCGTTGCTCACCACATCTTCAATGCGTTGGCAGGCCTCCAGAATCAACTCGTTTTTGGCCGCCGACTCCCGAGCGGCCTCCTCGGCCGAGGTCAGGGCCGCTTCGGCTTCCCGGCTTTTGGCCATGGCCATATCGGTCTGTTCGCGGGCTTCCTCAATTTTATGCTTGAGCGTGCCGACCATCACGCCCAGCGCCGCGTTCAACTGGCCTACTTCGTCTTTCTGAATGATGCGCGGCTCACGCAGATTGCCGCCTGCCACTTCCTGGGCGTAGAGCACCAGGGCGCGCAGGGGCCCGGCGATGCTGCGGGTGAGGAACACGGCCAGCAGCACGCAGACCAGCAGGATGCCGCCGCTCATCAGCAGGGCCACGCGCCGACTCTGAACGAGGGTGTTGTCCAGGGTGGCGTTGGAGCGGGCGAGATCCTCGTCCACCAGCTTGATGGCCTTGCCCAAGCCCTCGCGGATCAGGACCAGGTTTTTGGCGATTCCTTCCCTGTACCGCCTCTGGGTGGCCGCGGCATCGCCTTGTTCATGGGCTTCGATAATCCCCGGCACAGAGGCGTGCAAACCCAGATGCGGCTTTTCCAGCGCGTCCAGAATCGGAGCCACGGCGGGCAGGCGCTGCTCCAGCTCCCGGCGGCCGTCGCTGTAAAACCATTTTCCAAAGGCGCACTGGCGGCCGTCGGTGACCACATTGAGCTTGGTCACCGTATCATCCAGAATGTAGGCCGCCACCTCGCCAGCCCAGATGAAGTGGGCATTTTCCGCCTTGAGCAGAGTCAGTTCGGACTCGCTGCTGCGGTCCAGATCGTCGGACACCCCGGCAATGTTCTCAATGATGTTGAAGTTGTAACAGGCATACAGGCCGAACAACAGGACAATGCCGCCAAAAGCGATGCCCAGCTTGTAGACCAAGCGGATGTCTTTCCAGCGCATAACCTCTCCTGAGGAAAATATGGGAGCCTTCGCCGCGCGGAGGCGCGGCTGACCCTCTTGTTCTGCTATACGGCGGGCTTTGTCCAGGGATTAGAGCGGGACTCGATATTTTTTTCCGGCTCAGAACGAAAAAGGCAGGCCGATCAGAATTTTGAAATCGTGCTCGGACTGGAAGCCGTTTTTGTACACGGACCAGCTGGGCGCGTCCGTGCCGTTGCGGTATTCCGTGTAATGCAGCTTGACGAAGGCTCCCGCCAGCGGGCCGTCGGGCTTGACGTAGCCCAGATCGCCGCTCACGGCCCATTCCCGCAGGCGCTCGGACGCGCCCCAGCCACGGCCGTCCCAGCCCACGGCCCCGCTCACGCCCAGGTAAAAGCCCGGCACGGGCAGGATATCGTCCAGCCGCCGTTCCACGCCCGCGAACACGGCTTTTTCGTCGTCCGCGTTCCAGTCCGAACGATTGTCCCACCAGACCTCATACGCGCCCTTGGCTCCGCCGCTGCGGTCCGCCAGGCGGTAGGCGAACTGTCCCTGGCTCCAGGGACCGGACATGGGCGCGCTGGTATAGGTGCCTTCCAGGCGAAAGGTCCACATGTCCAGCTCATAGAGGCCGAAAAGGTAATGCTGGAGGGCGATGCCGTCGAAATTGTCATTGACGCCGCCGTCATCGTCGCTGTCGGTCATGGCGTAGAGGTGGTAGCCGAATTTCAGCCGCCCCGGTCCCGCAGGCAGCTCCCAGCTGCTTTTGAAATGCGCGTTGTGCAGATGCCCCGGCGACTGCCCGTAGGCCGCCTCCAGAGTGATGCCGCTGTCGAAGGCGTAGCGCGCGCCCAGGCTCCAGACGCCGGGCAGATGGCTTTCGCCGTCGTTTTTCATCAGCTTGTACTCGTCCAGGAACCAGGGGGCCTTGTAGGTGTCGGCCAGCATGCCGGCCACGGAAAAACGCCCGAAATCCAGGCCCGCGTTCACGCCCCGCCAGGAACCGGGCATGATGGACCAGTTCACGCCCAGCACGCCGGGGCCTTCGGGCTGAAGCCAGCCAACGCGCAGCCAGGCCGGACCGGCCTTGGCCTTGAGCGCGGCCTTGTAGATGGAAAGACCGCTGAGCGTGAAATGCCTGCTCCAGTCCGGATGCCAGGGATCCCGCCAGGGCTCGAAGCCCATTTCGTGGTCCGGCGCGCCGTAATTGAACAGATCGTGAGAGGTGAACACGCCGAAATCAAAACCCAGGTGATCCCAAGCATAGCCGGAAACCAGATCCAGATTGGCCTGAAGAGAGCCGTGGCGCAGATTGGTGCGGTAGGTCTTGCGTTCCACGTCGTAGCGCCGGCGGTCGCGGCCGAAGAAATACAGGCCGCCGCTGACGCGGGCGTCATGCCAGAAGGGACGGAGCGGACTGTCCGCGAACAGGCCGGGCGGATCGGCGACCGCGTGCTCCGCGCTGTCCAGGGGTTTCACGGAATCCGCGAGATTCGGGGGCGTCGCGGCGACGGGGGTGGGTCCCGGCAGGCACAACAGGCCCAGAAGGCAGCACAGAACCGCCGCCAGCCACACGCCGTGCCGCTGCCTGCGAAAATCACCCGGAATGCGGCTACCGTGCCGTTGCGCCACAGGCTAAGGCTCCCTGACGGAAGTCGGCCGCGCCGCGCCGGAGGCGGCGGAAAAGCCGCCTCCATCACAAAGGGCATGATTCGCCTGAATATAGGCCAGACATTCCCGTTCGGGCAGGGACGGGCTGTAGCGCCAGCCCTGGAAGATGTCGCAGCCTTCTTCGCGCAGGATGGCGACCTGTTCGTCATTTTCCACGAATTCGGCCACGCAAAGCATGCCCCGCGCCCGGCAGAGGCGGGTGATGGAAGTCACGATATCCCGGCAGATGGGGTTGGTGACCAGTTCCTTGGTGATCTCGCCGTCGATCTTCACGTAATTCACCGGGAACTGCTTGAGATACTTCAACGAGCTGTGGCCCATGCCGAAGTCGTCAATGGCGATGGAAAAACCCAGATCATGCAGGCGCGTCAGCACCCGGCTTTCCGGCGAACCGGAGTCCAGAGCCCTGGATTCGGTCACCTCCAGGCTCATCAGCGCGGGCGGCAGCCCCCAGCGCCGGGTCATCGCCATGAACTGTTCCGGCAGGGAGTCCTGCAATTGCAGCGCGGAGACATTAACCGCCATGCTCAGATCCGTCAGCCCCGCGTCCAGCCACCGCCTGCGCGTACGGCAGGCGGTTTCGAAAATCCAGAGTCCCATGGGCCGGATCAGACCGGATTCCTCGGCCAGGGTCACGCCCACAGGCGCGGGAATAGCCCCGTAAACCGGATGCCGCCAGCGCAGCAGGGATTCCACGCCCACCACCCTGCCGGTCAGGGCGTCAACCTGGGGCTGATATTCCAGGGAAAGCCCCCGGGCCTCGCGGCTCCCCTCTTCCAGATCCGCGATCAGGCTGCGGGCCAGGGTGCCCGCGTCGTCCTGCAGACGGCTGTAAGGCGCGCCGTCCCCGGCGTAAATCCTTTCGGCCAGGGTGGCGAAGGCCGCATTGGTGCGCCGGATGTTGACCTTGTTGGTCAGCACCACAAAAGGCGCGTAAATACAGATGCCCAGAGAGAGATTCAGCAATTGCAGCAGGGTGCCGCTCAGAGAGCCGGTGGTCAGATAGCCGTTGAGCAGAACGGGCGTGGTCCATTCCAGGGCCACGCTCGCGCCCGGCACCAGACCGTAGCTTGCCGCCAGATAGCTGACGCCGGCCAGTAGCAGCGGCGTGCACACAAAGGGAATCAGCATCAGGGGATTGAGCACCACGGGCAGGCCGAACAGCAGGATTTCATTGATATTGAACACGCCCGGCAAGAGGGAGAGGATGCCCAGCCCCCGGCTGGTGCGGGTCTTGCCGAACAGAATCAGCGCGCCCGCCAGGCAGATGCTTGACCCGGAACCGCCCATGAACACGAACACGTCCATGAAATTTTTGGTCATAATGTGCGGCAGGGGCAGACCAGCGGCGGCGGCCGCTTCATTGGCCAGCATGGCCGCGCCGTAAATGTCGTGGGTGATGGGGTCCAGCACGTTGGCCCCGTGGATGCCCATGAACCAGAGCACATGCAGGGACAGGATGTAGAGCAGGCTCCGCTCCAGGCCGTCATGCAGGGCGTCGAAGGGCAGACGGATGTAATGATGGGCCAGTTCGTGCACGGACGAACCCGCGCCGTGCAGCAGCGCGCCCACGCCGGCAAAGACCAGCAGGGTCAGAATACCGGGCAGAAAGGAATTGAAGGTCCGCGGCAGGGCGATGTCCGGCGCGCCGCCGCGCAAGTGCAGATGGAGTTGCTTGAAGGAAAAGAAAAACAGAAACAGCCGGGTGGAGGCCAGGCCCACCAGCAGGGCCACAAAAAGACCGGCAACGCCGAACCAGCGCAGATATTCCGGTGAGGTCGACTGCGGGAAAAGACAGAACAGGGCCGCCAGATTAACAAGCCCGGCAATGACCGGGTTGGCCCGGAAAATCCGGCTGCCGCTGTTGAACTGGTCCACCAGGTGCTGGCCGATGGAAAAAACCAGACTCAGGGACATAATGGCGAACGTGCCGCTGTAGAGCGTCTCGCCGAACAGGGTCCAGCGCGGACCGAAACAACGGACCATGAAATCCTTGTAGGCGGCAAGGGGAAAGCTGTTCAGCAGAATCGCCAGAGAGCCCAGGAACATGAAGGGCAACATGACGATGAGCGCCGAACGGACAGCGGCCAGGGTGGGAATGCCCGCCGCCTTGTCGGCCAGAAAGAGCGCCGGGCTGACCAGGCGGTTTCGGAGGATGGCGGCAGCATCCGTCAGTTTCACATTCACGGGAACCCTTGGGCGCGGCGGACATCCCGCGCTGGACGGGCGAAGCCATGGCAACAACCCTGGCGGGGCTGACTTCGGTTGGTGGACGCCCGGCGCGGCTGTCCGTAAAAATGACGCAACAAAACACCCCACAGCGGGATATCCCGTTGTTGCACCGAAAAGCTTCTCTCAACATAGCGATAGGCCGTGCTTTGTCAATGCGCAACGCGGCGTTTGCCAGGGCCGGAGCATCTCGTTTCGGCGTTTGCCGGCCTTTTATGTTTGCCGGGATGCTCCGTCGAAACCAGCCGTCCATCCGCGCTTCACTCCTGCGGGGCAAAGACGGCCCTGCCCTTTTTGTTCGCTCCCGGGCTATGGGATCACTCTACATAAAGATTTTTCAGATGCGTCTGTCCCGCGGCGTTGGGAACGCCGTCCACGGCTGAAACGCGAAACGCACGCGACAGGGTTCAAACGCCGGAGGCGCTTCTACGGACAGGGCGTCAGAAACGAGGCCCGCTCCTCGCGCACAATGCCCAGCACTTCCTCCAACTGGGCTAGGCTCGGGCGGCCGTGGTTGCCGGACAGCAGGCGCAGCAGGCTGTCCACGGTCTCCAGACGGGTCGCGGCGAAGCGCGCGTCGCCGAGCAGGCCGCGCCGCGCCAGCAATTCCACCAGCTTGCCCTGGTTGGTGCTCAACGCCGCGTGCACCTTGTGGAGCGGCTCCAGAGTGTCGCTTTCGGCGGCGGCCAGCACCATGACGGACGTGGTGTACAGGCGTTCCAGAAAAAGACCGTACAAATGCGCTCCCAGCAGGCGCAGGTTGGCTTCGCTTTGGGAGGCGGCCCGCAGCATGGCCCGTACCTGGGCCTCGCTGCGCCGCACGATGATTTCCCGCCCGGCGGCGCTGGTGGGATTTTTGGCCAGGATATTTTTTTCCTTTTGCGTCAGGGCGGGCAGATGGGTCGCTGGACTCAGCTTGCGCAAGAGACGGTTTTCGCGCGCCGCGTCCTCGGCCTTGCCGAAGAACAGGGCACAGGCCTGATCCGAAGCCGCCATGCCGCTGAGCACCGCCGCCTGATCCCAGTCGCCGGGCTGGGGGCAGATGCCGTTGGGCACGGACAGTTCCGCCTGATAAGCGAAACCCGCGGCCTTGAGCAGGCCGATATCATCCAGGCTCTGGCGCAGCGCGCGGATGTCCAGCAGGGGACGCATCTCCGCGACCACGGCGGCGGGTCCGGCCTGTTCGCCGGATCTGGCTGTGTTCACGGAAGGCAGGGCGATGCCCTCTTCCAGACCGGAACCGGGGTCGTCGGTGTCCGGCGCAAGGGCGGCCTCCCTGTCCCAGCCCGGGGCCGGATGCGCCTCGCGGTGTTGCGCGCTGACGGCCCCTCCGGCGCGTGACGCGGACTGCCCGCCCGGCGTCTCCCGCGCGGCCGACGTGGACGCGCCGAGACCGGCGGCCCGCGCGGGCGCAAGCGGCGAACTCAGACACAGGGCGAGACAAAGCATCAAGGCAAGACATGAAAAATAAAATGCGGAACGCGGCATGCTTCCTCCGGGCGAGTGCGCCGGCCCATCCACGCAGGGTCCGTGCGCCACTGGAGCAGATTACCGTTACAAAGGCACATCCTTTAAAGACGCCCACTAATGACGCGGCCCGGCTCTTTTCAGGGCCGGGCCGTCATGATTACTCTTCGGCCAGAGCCTCGGCGAAACGGGCTCGCAAGGCCTGCAATTTGGCCTTGGCGTCCAGCAGCTGCCCGGCGCGTTCGCGCTCGCGCGCCACCACTTCGGCCGGGGCGCGGCTCACGAAGCTCTCATTGCTCAGCTTCATGTTCACGCCCACCACGTCCTTTTCCAGCTTGGTCAGTTCCTTGTCCAGACGGGCTAGTTCACCGGCCAGATCCACGGCCCCGCGCAGGGGCACGATGACCTGACAGCCCTGGACCACGGCCGAGGCCGAAGCTTTGGGCGCGTGCACATCCGCCCCCAGCTCAAGGGATTCCAGACGGGCCAGCGTCGTCATCAGGCCCCGGTTTTCCTCCAGCAGGGCGGCCTGCTCCTCATCCGCGGGATGGAGCAGCAGACCCACCTTGTGGCCGGGGCTGATGCCCAGCTCGGCCTTGATGGTGCGCACGGCCACGATCACGCCCTGGATCAGTTCCATGCGACCGGCCTCGGCCTCGCGCGCGCAGCCGGGCCGCAGCGGCGGGTAGGGTTCCAGGGCCAGATCCGTGGGCCGCTCCCCGGCAGGCACGGGCAGAGCGCGCCAGATCTCGGCGGTGACAAAGGGCATGATGGGGTGCAGCAGCACCAGCAGCTCGCGCAGCACCAGCCAGAGCACATACTGGGCCGCGGCCTTGCGCACGGGGTCATCGGACTGCATGTCCGGCCCCATATCCGGTTTGACCAGTTCCAGATACCAGTCGCAGAACTCGTTCCAGAGGAATTTGTAGCCGACTTGGGCCGCATCGTTGAAGCGATAGTCCGTGAGGGCCTGGTCCATGTCCAGTTTGACCATCTCCAGACGGTGCAGAATCCACTGGTGGTGCAGGCCCTGTATGTTTTCCAGGTTCACGGACGCGGGCGCCTGCTCCGGCAGATTCATCAGGGCGAAGCGAGCGGCGTTCCAGAGCTTGTTCACAAAATGGCGGTAGCCTTCGATGCGCCCTTCGGACAGGCGGATATCCCGGCCCATGGCCGCGAAGGCCGTCAGCGTGAAGCGCAGGGAGTCGCAGCCGTATTTTTCGATCATCAGCAACGGGTCAATGACGTTGCCCGTGGATTTGGACATCTTGCGGCCGGTGGCGTCGCGCACCAGGGCGTGCAGGTAGACGTCGCGGAAAGGCGGCTGCTTCATGAAGTGCTGGCCCATCATCATCATGCGGGCCACCCAGAAGAAAATAATGTCAAAGCCCGTGACCAGCACCGAGGTGGGATACCAGCGCGCCAGCTCCCTGGTCTGTTCCGGCCAGCCCATGGTGGAGAACGGCCAGAGCGCCGAGGAGAACCAGGTGTCCAGCACGTCCTCGTCCTGTTCCAGATGGTCCGAGCCGCACACCGGGCAGACGTCAGGCGCTTCCTCGGCCACGATCAGCTTGCCGCAGGCCCGGCAGGTCCAGGCCGGGATGCGGTGGCCCCACCAGATCTGGCGGCTGATGCACCAGTCGCGGATGTTGTCCAGCCAGTGGTAATAGGTCTTGAGCCAGGATTCCGGGAAAATTCTGGTCAGTTCCGGCACTGCGGCGCGCGCGGCCGGGGCCATCTTGGTGGCGGCCACGAACCACTGGGTGGAAACGTGCGGTTCCACCACCGTATGGCAGCGGTAGCAGTGGCCCACGGCGTGCTCCAGTTCGGCCACGCCCACAAGATCTCCGGCGGCCTCAATGTCCGCCACGATCCTCTCCCGGCACTCCTGCTTGGACAGGCCCGCGTAAGGCCCGGCCTCGGCCTTCATCACGCCGTTTTCGTCAATGACCTGCACGAATTCCAGATTGTGCTTTTTGCCCAGCATCCAGTCGTTGTGGTCGTGGCAGGGCGTCACCTTCAGCGCGCCGGTGCCGAATTCCCGGTCCACGTAACTGTCCGCGATGATCGGCACTTCGCGCCCGAGCACGGGCACGCGCGCGGTCTTGCCCACCAGGTGGGCGTAGCGTTCGTCCTCGGGGTGCACGCAGACGGCCGTGTCGCCGGGGATGGTTTCGGGCCGGGTGGTGGCGATGACGATGGAGCCGGAACCGTCCGTGAGGTGGTAGCGCACGCTCCAGAGCCTGCCCTTGCTCTGCTCGTGTTCCACTTCGTCGTCGGCCAGGGCCGTATGGCAGCGCGAGCACCAGTTGATGATGTAATCGCCCTTGTAGATCAGGCCCTCATCGTACAATTGCACGAAAACCTTGCGCACCGCCGCCGAAAGGCCCTCGTCCATGGTGAAACGCAGGCGCGTCCAGTCCACGGAAGCGCCCAGGGCGCGGATCTGATCCAAGATGCGGTGGCCGTAATCCTCGCGCCATTCCCAGACCCGTTCCACAAAAGCCTCGCGGCCCAGGTCCCGGCGGGATTTGCCCTCCTTGGCCAGAGCGCGTTCCACCACGTTCTGGGTGGCGATGCCCGCGTGGTCCGTGCCCGGCACCCAGAGCACGTTTTTGCCCTTCTGGCGGGCGTGACGGCAGAGCACGTCAATAAGCGTGAGATTCAGGGCATGGCCGATATGCAGCGCCCCGGTGACGTTGGGCGGCGGAATGACGATGGAATAAAGTTCGCCGGGCGCGTCCGGATCGGGCGTGAAAGTTTTCGCCTCTTCCCAGTGCTTGCGCCACCGGGCTTCCACGTCATGGGGCTCATAGCCCTTGGGGAGGGTATCCGCCATCTTGCTTTCTCCGTAAAAGGCGGCGATAGTGCCGGCTTATGCAGCCCGCGCAGCCGATCCATATCTTATGGGACGCATCCCACATCTGGGGCCTGATGGCCTGGCGCGCACTGCGCGCGCTGGGACTGTCCTGCCGCCTGGTTAAGGGCCAAGAAATAGCCGAAGGCGCGCTTTTAGGCAAGCCGGGTTCCCGCCGGGACGCCGGGCGCGCCGCTCCGCCTCCGCTGCTGGTGGTCCCCGGCGGCAACGCCCGCCTCAAGGCCCTGGCTCTGGGCGAGGCGGGGCGCGCCGCCGTGCGCGCCTATCTGGAACGGGGCGGCAGCTATCTGGGCTTCTGCGGCGGCGCGGGCCTGGCCCTCAGCCACCGCGACCCGCGCGAGGGACTGCAACTCTGCCCCTGGTCCCGCGCCGCCTATCCCCAGCGCCTGCACCATCTGATTTCCGGCCATGTGCGGGTGTGTGCCCGCTCCGGTGAAGAACTGGCCCCGCCCGGAAACGCCCGCGACAAAGACGGTGCGGTCCTTTCCCTGCCGGTCTGGTGGCCGGGACGCTTCGCGGCGGAAAATACGGAAGGGGTGCGCGTGCTGGCGGCCTATACCGCTCCGGACGCGGACTTCTGGCTGGCGGACCTGCCCCTGCAACGCATCCCGGCGCACGTCTTCGAGGCATGGCAGGCCCTCTACGGAGTCAATCTGTCGGCGGATTTTCTGACCAACCAGCCCCTGGTGGTCAGCGGCGCGTACGGGCGGGGCCGCTACGTGCTGAGCTATTCGCATCTGGAAACCCCGCAGAGCCCGGACGCCAACGCCTGGCTGGCCCATCTGCTGCGCCGTCTGGCCGGCCTGGAACCCGGGCGGGAGCTGGTGCCGGGCTGGGAGCTGGGCGAACCCGCCCCGGCCTGGCCGGACTACAAATCCGCCGCGCCCCTGCTGGACGCCCTGCGCCGGACCCGCGCCCTGCTGGATCTGGCTGTGGAGCACCACCTTTTTTTCCGGCGCGCGCCCTGGCTCTGGGGCTGGCGCACGGGCCTGCCCGGCGCGGCCTGCAACAATCTGCACGCGGCGCTCTGCACCGCCGTGAGCAGCGCGCCCTCCGGGTGGGCGCTGGACTACTGGCGCGGCATCCGCCCCCGCTTCGCGGAACTGGCCGCGCTGTTCGCGGCCGGGGCCGAGGGCTATCTGCTGGCCTGCCGTCTGGCCGAAACGCTCTCCCCAACCCTGCCCGACGCCGTGGACAAACGCGGTCTGGACAATCAGCGCGAGGCCCTGTTCGGGCATCCCATGCACGGCGGCGGCCTCATCGAGGAACTGCTGGCCATGACGGAAGAGCTCATCTATCTGTCGCAGGACGCGCCCGGCGCATAAGCCCCCGGCGTCGGAATCAGGCGTCCCGCTTCCGGCGCATGAGCCTGTCGGTCAGCCTGTACATCCGCGCCAGATCCACGGGTTTGGCGAGATGGGCCGACATGCCCGCCTCATGACAGGAACGGACGTCTTCATTCAGGACGGCGGCGGACATGGCCACAATGGGGACGCCCCGCCCGTCGGCGCGGCCCAGGGCGCGGATGCGCCGGGTGGCTTCCAGCCCGTCCATCACCGGCATTCTGCATGTCCATGAAAATCATGTCGTAAAGGCCTTCCGGCGCGGCCGCGAAAATTTCCACGGTCTGGCGACCGTCCTCGGCCTCGTCCACAACGCCGCCGACCTCAGTCAGAAGCGCCACGGCTATCTCGCGATTCAAGGCGTTGTCATCCACCAGCAGAAAACGCCTGCCGCTGAAGTCATATGCCGCCACGACGGCCGGAAGATCCCTTTCCTGCTGATGGTGCGTTTTGGCCATGCATTCTTTCAGGATATGCAAAAGATTGGACTTCATCAGCGGCTTGCAGATAAAACCGTCCACCCCCGCGCTCAGGGCCGCCTCTTCATACTCCGTCCAGTCATAGGCCGAAATCAGTGATGATCGTCACCTGCGGCCCCACACAGGCCCGAATCAACCGGGCGGTTTCAATGCCGTCCACATAATCGTATTCAGCGCGCACCGCGGCCTCCACGATCTCTGTGCGCCGGAGCTCGTTGACATTGCGGCTGAGCAGCAGGACGCGGTCCGGCTCGCCGCGCGCGTCCGTCAGCAGACTGAGACAGGCCTCATGCCATTCAAAGCCGAACAGGCCGTTGCGGAAACGCATCTCAAACTTTTTTTCCCGACAGCCGGAGGCGGCCATGCCGCGTAGCGCCTCCATGGAGAGCACGGCATCCCATCCGGCCCGGTCGGAGGGATAAACACAGCTGTCCGCATAGAGCCGGAACAGTTCGCTGTACGGCCCGGGAATTGTCCACCAGTTCACGCAGAGTCAGGCCAGATAGGTTCATGCAGTTCTCCCGGCATTCCGCAGAATATGGATGTGTGAAGCTGGAAAAACAGGCCGCTTTTTCAGAAGCGCGGCGCACTGTCGGCCGCAGTTACCTCAAAAAAAGGGGGGTACAGTTTTTTTCAGCGCTTCAGATCATCCCCAGCCGCATGAACAGCCAGACAAAACCGGTCAACGTGAACATGCTCAGGCCGTTAGAGAGCACAGCCGTGAGTGCGGCCTCCTCGGGCACGGCGCTGTAGACTTCGGCCAGCACCGTAGCCACCAGAGCCGTGCCCGTGCCGCTCATGATCACGCCGATGGCCAGCCAAGCCCCGGAAATGCCCAGCAGCCACATAATGCCCCAACAGAGCAAGGGGTGCAGCAACAGCTTGCAGGAAATCAGCCAGACCTGACGCAACGCCGCGTGCCCCTCGGCCCGGCGCAGGGCCAAGGCCAGTTTCTGTCGCAGGTCCAGGCCCAAGGCCAGCAACATGCAGGGGGCCGCCGTATAGCCCACCAGACTGATGGTGCGGTCGAGCGGCGCCCAGAGTCCCAGGCCGGACAGGGACAGGGCCGCGCCCGCCAGGGTTCCCAGCAGGATGGGATTGCCCAGCACGAAAAGCCGCAGCAGAGCCATGAATCCGGAACGGGAACCGTCGCCCCAGGCCGCCGCGCCTGCCAGCATGTCCAGCCGGGCCTGGCCCATGATCATCACGATATTGGGCGTCAGGGTGGCCAGACCCGCGATGAGCAGGGCCTCCTGATTGCCGGGCAGCAGATTGGTCACAATGGGCAGGCCCACAAAAGCCGTATTGCAGGCGCTGCAACTGAGCGCCGAGATCACGGCCGGGCCTGTGCCGCGACGGCAGACGAGGCGGTCGCCCCAGTAGCCCAGAGCGAAAACGATCAGCTGCGAACCGATCAGGCCGAGCCAGAAGCCGCCGTGGGTCAGATCGCGAGGATGCGCTCCGGCCAGAATATGCAGAATCAGCAGCGGCAGGGCCAGTTTGAGCACATAGACGCCCAAGGCCGCGCCGGCGCTCTCGGGCAGCACGTCCCGCGCGCGCAACAGCACGCCCATGCCGATAATCAGAAAAATGGGAACAACCGCGAACAAGGCTTCCAGCATGACCCCCTCCCCCGCGTCGCCTGACGGACGCATTCCCGCCGCTGCCGCAACACGTGGCAGCCGGACGACGGGAGTGATCATGGACCTGGAGGAAAAGCTTGTCCAGCAAGTATTGTTTGAACAATCAAACAGTACCCAGGAGAGGGTCCTCCCCTTTTCAGAGCCTGTGGCGTCAGCGCACCTTGAAGCCACCCGCTCTTCAGCATAACCCCGCGCGGCGGCGTCATTTTGCTGCAACGCCGCCTTCCGCGTCCCGCGCTCTTCCGTCTTTCCTCATACCCCGCGGCATTGTTTGGGCAAACAAGCAAAACTTGCCGACGAACAAAAAAAGTTTATAATGAAAACTTTCGGACAAACGGCATGGACGAGCGCGCAAGGGACGTATTCAGAAGCAACGGCAAAGCCCGCTTTTTTGGGGCTTCCCGTCTGTGGAGCAGAGTTATGCTGAACGAAATGGTGAGGAACTACGGCACACTGGGCAAAGGACTCAGCGCGCGCGACAATATTGTCATCAAGGGCATGAAGGCCCTGCATCTGCTCGCGGCCACGGCCTGGGCCGGCGGCGCGCTTTCCATGCAGGCGCTCAGCTTTCTGCGGCTGTCGTCGGCCGACCCGGAATTTGCCGCGCAAGTAGCCGTATGTCTGCATTTTGTGGACACCTGGGTGGTCATGCCGGGGCTGGCGGGCTGTTTGCTGACGGGCCTGTTCTACTCCAGCTGCACGGCCATTGGTTTCTTCAAATTCGCCTGGATCGGCTACAAATGGCTGATCAGCCTCTGCGCGGGCTTCTGGGGAACCATGTTCTGGGGGCCGTGGGGCGACGACCTCATTGCGCGGCTCGTTCCTCTGGGCCTGGACGGGCCACTGCGTTTCGTGCGCGCCTGCATTCTGCCGGAAAGCATGTGGGAGGGCGCGTTGCAATTGGCCATCATTCTTTCCATGTGCCTGATTTCCGTATACCGGCCCCTTTCCTTTCATCCCCTGCACGATAACCGCCACCATGCGGCCTGACGCCGTGCGGCCCGCCGAAGCTCCCCCATTATGGACATCGCATCGCTTATCCGCACCGTGCCCGATACCCCCAAGCCGGGCATCCTTTTTTACGAATCACGCCCCTGCTGAAGTCCGGGGCGGCATTTCGCCATGTGACCGACCTCATGTACGAGGCGGCGCTGCCGTGGCAGCCGACCGTCGTGGCGACGGTGGACGCGCGCGGCTTTCTTTTTGCCGCGCCGCTTGCGCAACGTCTGGGCGTGGGGCTTGTGCCCGTGCGCAAACCCGGCAAACTCCCATACAAGACCATTTCCGCGTCCTATGATCTGGAATACGGCTCCGCCACGCTGAATATGCATACGGACGCCCTGACCCCGCGGGACAGAGCGCTGATCGTGGATGACGTTCTGGCCACCGGAGGAACGGCGGCGGCGACCATGAGCCTTGTCCGGCGGCTGGGAGCCTCCGTCGCGGGCTGCGCCGTGCTGCTGGAGCTTGACGCCATGGGCGGGCGCAAGGCGCTGGAAGGCGTGCCGTTTTTCACCGTGCTGCACGTCTAGAACGCGGCACCGGATTTCGGGACAGCCAAAGAAAGGAAGAACGCGCCGGCTTCAGGCTCTCTGTATCGTTACCGATCCGGGCGTACTGATGACACAGCGCCGCCGCCCGTGGGTTCCAGGGGCGGCGGCGCTTGTCTGACAGCGTTTTTTTTCAAAAAAACGTCTTTATATTTTCCTGACTTCCGTATACCAGGCCGCCGCTTCGGCCAGCAGTTCATTGGTGCGCGCGGCCAAGGCCTGCGGGTCCTTGAGGTAGCCGTCCAGCAGCAGGCTGGCGTCAAAAAGGCTCCGGGTCATTTCCGCCAGGATCCGGTCCTGCCCGTCAGCCTTGAACATGCGCAGCATGTTGCGCAGCAGGGGATGATCCCGGTTGACCTCCAGCACCTTGACCGGCAGGGAGTCGTCCTTCTGCATGACCTTGAGCAGTTTTTCCATGGACGAGCTCATGCCGCCGTCGGGCGAAACCAGCACCGCCGGACTGTCGGCCAGGCGGTGCGACACGCGCACTTCCGTCACCTTGTCGCCCAGAATTTCCTTCATCCGGGCCAGCAGCTTGTCAAAGGAAGTATTGTCCTCCTCGGAGAGCGGCGCGGCGGCCTCTTTTTCCGGCTTTTCCTTGTCCGCGAAAGAGGCCAGGGCGTCGTCGGCCGCGTTTTCAGCGGCCTTGAAGTCCCATTCCTTATATTTGCCCAGCCCTTCCATGACGAACTCGTCCACGGGTTCAAAAAGGTAAAGCACCTCAATGCCCTTCTTGCGGAAAAGCTCCATGTGCGGATTGAGCCGCGCGGCCTCGCGGTTGGGCGCGGCCACGTACCAGAAGGTCTTCTGGCCTTCGGGCGCGCGGGCCATATATTCGTCCAGGCTGGTCAGGGCGTCGGCGTCGGGCAGGGTGGAGGAATTGAAGCGCAGCAGGGCGCTGACCCGCTCCCGGTTGGGGAAGTCATGATAGCCCAGCTTGAAGATCTTGCCGTGCAACTGCCAGAAGCGCTTGTACTTCTCCGCATCATCCTTGGCCATTTTTTCCAGATGGCTCAGGGTCTGCTTGACAATGACCTGATTGATCTTGCGCAGGAGCACGTTTTCCTGAAGCGTTTCGCGCGAGATGTTCAGGGGCAGGTCTTCGGTGTCCACCACGCCCTTGAGGAAGGCCAGGTATTCGGGGATCAGCTCCTTGTTGCGGTGCTGGATAAGCACGCGCCGGGCATAGAGATCCAGGCCCCAGAAGTCGCGGTCCGCGCCGAAAAAGTCCTGGCCGGAATCCGGGATGTACAGCAGGGCGTTGAACTGCACGGGCGCGTCCACGGCGATATGCTGCACGTCCAGGGGAGCCTTGGCGTCATAGCTCAGGGCCTTGTAGAAATCGTCGTACTGCTCCTTGGTCACGGAGGACTTGGGCTCACGCCAGAGCGCGGGCTGGGTGTTGACGCGCTCGCCGTCCACAAACACCGGGAAGGGCACAAAGGCCGAATGTTTGCGGATGGCCGACTCCACCCGGAATTTTTCCAGAAATTCCACGGCGTCGTCCTTGAGATGGGCCTTGACCACGGTGCCGCGTTTGGGTTCTTCGGCGTCAAAGGGCTCCACACTGTACGAACCCAGGCCGTCGCTGATCCAGACATGGGCCTGGGCGTCCTTTTCAAAAGCCGGGCGCGAGGTCACTTCCACCCTGTCGGCCACCATGAAGACCGAGTAAAAACCCACGCCGAAACGCCCGATGATGTTGGCCGCGTCGGCCGCCGCGGCTTCGCCATCCGCCGCGCCGCCGTCTTTGCCGTCGCTCTTTTCCTTGCCGGAGCGGGATTCGGCGGCCAGACCGGCCAGAAACTCCTCGGAGCCGGACTTGGCGATGGTGCCCAGATTTTCGGCCAGCTCCCCGGCGGTCATGCCCAGGCCGGTGTCGGCGATGATCAGGGTTTTGGCGTCCTTGTCGATGCTGATCCTGATTTCCAGGGGCAGATCCGGCTCGCGCGGGCTTTCGCCCCGGTTGACGCGGAAGCGCAGCTTGTCCAGGGCGTCCGAGGCGTTGGAAATAAGCTCACGCAGAAAAATTTCCCGGTTGGTGTACAGGGAATTGGTAAGAATATGCAGCACCTTGCGCACTTCGGCGCGGAATTGGCGGGTCTTTTTGCCGGCTTCGGCCATGACGAACCTCCTGAAAAAAATTATTTTTAAAATAAGACCGGTCCGCCCCGCGTCAAGGGCAAACCGATATTGGTAACTCCTTGCCTTTTAAGCGGTATCACGCTATCTGGCTAAAAGAAGTCGTAAGGAGGGCTTATGGACGTCGTGATGCTTTCACGGCTGCAATTTGCTGTAGCCGTTTTTTTCCATTTTATTTTCGTTCCGCTCACTTTGGGGCTTTCCGTGATTCTCGCCTGGATGGAGACACGCTATGTGCGCACCGGGGATGAGATCTGGAAACGCCATGCCAAATTCTGGGGCAAACTTTTTCTCATCAACTTTACTCTGGGCGTGGTGACCGGCATCACCCTGGAATTCCAGTTCGGCACCAACTGGTCCCGCTACTCCGAGTATGTGGGCGACATTTTCGGCTCGCTGCTGGCCATTGAAGCCACGGTGGCCTTCTTCCTGGAATCCACCTTCCTGGCCGTCTGGCATTTCGGCTGGAACAAGCTGGGCAAAAAGGCCCACTGCGCCTGTATCTGGCTGGTGGCCATCGCGGGCAACCTCTCCGCGCTCTGGATTATCCTGGCCAACGGCTTCATGCAGCACCCCGTGGGCTATGTGATCAACGAGGCCGCCGGACGGACCGAGCTTTCCAACTTCTGGGACGTGGTCTTCAACGGCTATGCCTGGGGCATGTACGCCCACACCGTGCTGGCCTCCTGGGCCGTGGGCGGCTTCTTCGTGCTGGGCGTCTCGGCCTGGCATCTGCTGCGCAAGAGCAATACCGAGTTCTTCCGCCGCTCCTTCCGGATGGTCGCGCCCTACACCCTGGCCCTCACTCTGATCCTGGCCCTGAGCGGCGACCAGCAGGGCAAGGCCGTGGCCGAGCACCAGCCCGCCAAGCTGGCGGCCATGGAATCCCACTGGGAAACCGCCCGGGACGTGCCCTTCTATCTGCTGGTCTGGCCTGATCCGGAAAACGAACGCAACAGCGTGGAAGCGCTGGGCATCCCCGGCCTGCTGAGCTGGATCGCCTACGAGCACACCGACGCGGAAGTCAAGGGCCTCAAGGACTTCCCCAAGGAAGACCGCCCGCCGGTTTCGCCCGTGTTCTGGTCCTTCCGGGGCATGGTGGCGCTGGGCATGCTCTTCATCCTGCTGGCCCTGGGGGCCACCCTCCAGCGCAAGCGCGAGATGCCCTGCTCCGGCCTGCTCAAGGCCCTGGTCTGGAACATCCCCCTGCCGTACATCGGTCTGATGCTGGGCTGGGCCGTGGCTGAAATCGGCCGCCAGCCCTGGATCGTCCACGGTCTGATGCGTACCACCGACGCTGTTTCCCCGGTGCCGACGAGCAGCGTGGCCATTTCGCTGGGGGCTTTCATCGTGGTCTACTCGGTGCTGGGCATTCTGGATATCTATCTGCTGCGCAAATACGCGCTCAAGGGCCCCGACGCCCAGGAGGCATAAGTCATGTTGGAAACCATCTGGTTCGTGCTCTGGACCCTGCTCTGGGCCGTATATTTTGTGTTGGACGGTTTTGACCTGGGGCTGGGCACCCTGCTGCCCTTCCTCGGCAAAACCGAACAGGAGCGCCGCTTCATGTACAACGCTGCCGGGCCCTTCTGGGACGGCAACGAAGTCTGGCTGATCTCGGCCGGCGGCGTGACCTTCGCGGCTTTTCCCAAGGCGTACGCGGTGATGTTCAGCGCGCTGTATGCGCCCCTGCTCATCCTGCTCTTCGCCCTGATCTTCCGCGCCGTGTCCTTTGAATTCCGCAACAAGGTGGAAAGCGACGCCTGGCGTTCCCTCTGGGACGGCGTGCACTTTGTGGCCAACCTGGCGCCCTGCATCCTGCTGGGCGTGGCCTTCGCCAACCTGTTCATGGGCATTCCGGTGGACGCCCAGGGCGTCTACCACGGCAGCCTGCTCGGGCTGCTGAACCTCTACGGCCTGGCCGGGGGCGTGTTCTTCCTCTGCATGTTCGTGCTGCACGGGGCCATCTGGCTGTCCATCAAAAGCGAGGGCGATCTGCAGACCCGCGCCCTGGCCGCGGCCACCTTCGTCTGGCCCATCATGCTGGCGCTGCTGGTGGCCTTCCTGATTCTGACCGCCTTCTACACCAAGCTGTACGACAACTATCTGGCCATGCCGGTCCTCTTCATCCTGCCCCTGCTGGCCCTGGCCGGTCTGCTGGGCGCGCGCTGCATGCTCAGCAAGGGCAAACTCTGGCTGGCCTGGGGCTGCAGCGCCCTGTTCATCATCGGCGTGACCTTCTTCGGCGTCATGGGCATGTTCCCCGGCATGATCATCTCCTCGCTGGATCCCGCCGCCACGGTGACGGCCTTCAACGGCTCTTCCAGCCAGCTGACCCTGAAGATCATGCTGGGCGTGGCCCTGGTCATGGTGCCCATTGTGCTCATTTACCAGTTCTGGATGTACCGCCTCTTCTCGCATCCGGTGACGGCCAAAGATCTGGACGACCACGCGTATTAATTGCCGGGCTGTGCCCTGTTCTTCAGCAAGCCGCGCCGGAATTCCGGCGCGGCTTTTTACACACGGAGCTCATCATGAAAAAATTCAAGATCATTATGCCGCTGATTCTGGCGCTGGGCCTGTTCGCCCTGGCGGGCTGCGCCCCACGCGACCATGCGCCGCCGACCTTTGAGGAGCAACAGGCCCAGGCGGCCAAGGCGCAGTGCAGCGAGGAAGCCACGGCCATGAACAGCGAAGGCGTGCACAACTCCAGCAATCCGTTCTGGGCCTCGTATTTCGAGATGTGCATGCACCGTCTGGGCGTGACCGATGCCGAACTGAAAAAAATGTGGTATTGAGGGCCCGCCCCGGCAGGATGGCGATCACGATGCGGCGGCCGCAACGGCGCGGGAAAACGCGGCCATGAGCCTTGCGGCTCTCTGGGGCCTGTTCCTTGCCGCCTTTGCGGCCGCCACGCTTTTGCCCGCCCAGTCCGAACTGGCTCTGGCCGGTCTGCTGGCCACCGGGCATAAACCTGTGTGGCTGCTCATTGCCGTGGCCGCGGCGGGCAATACGCTGGGCGCGGCCGTCAACTGGCTGCTGGGCCGCTGTTGCGTCCGCTTTCAGGACAGGCGCTGGTTTCCGGTCAAAAAGAAAAGCCTGGGCAAGGCCGAAACCTGGTACCGCAGATACGGGCGCTGGTCCCTTTTATTGAGTTGGGCGCCGGTCATCGGCGATCCCCTGACTCTGGCCGCCGGTCTCCTGCGCGAGCCGTTCGGCTCCTTCATCCTGATTGTGGGGCTGGCCAAGCTGGGCCGTTATCTTGTGGTGGCGGGCGCGGCCCTGCGGTGGCTCGCATAGCGGGAGCCATTCTCCCCAACGACAAACGCCCCTTTTCCGTGAGGAAAAGAGGCGTTAACATCAGAATACCGTTAAAAACTACTTCTTCTTGCCGTTCTCGGGCGCGTCGGCCTTGGGCTGCTCTTTCGGCTGCTCCTTTTCCTGCGGCTGAGCGGCGGGAGCCGGGGCCGCTTCAGGCGCGGCCGGTTCGGGCAGCGGCTTGAAATCGATCTTCTGCTTGTTCACTTCAGCGATAACAGCTGCGGTCACGTCCGCCTTGGGATTGAAAGCGGCGGCCACTTCGGCGCTGAGGATGATGTCGTAGCCCTGCTGTTCGCGGTAGGCGTTGAGAACGCGCTGAATGGTGTCATAAAGCAGATTGACCACATTCTGCTGTTCGGCCTGCATGCGTTGCTGCGAAGCCATGTACACGCCCTGCAGTTCTTTCTGCGCGGCCTCGTCCTTGGGATCTTTTTCCAGACGAGCCTGAATGGCGTTGAGTTTTTCCTGCATGCCGCTCTGAAGGCTTTCCAGGAATTTTACGCCGGCCTTGCCCGGCTCGCTGTCGCGCATGATGCGCGCCATATCCACGACCGCCAGTTTGGGTTGAGCATCCTTGGTTTCCGTCTGCTGGCAGGCCAGCAGCATGAAACTCAACACAAAAACCAGCGGCATAAAAAGACGGATTCGCATGGTAATGAGCACTCCTCTCAAAGCGTTGTTGCCTCTGGATACGTTTTTTTCACGCTCAGCTCAACAGTTTTTTCCCCGCGCGGGTCCGGCGGCCCTGGGGACTGTTTCTCAATGGGGTTTTCCGTTGCCCCACAAATTGCGCCGTATCCAAGGCGTCCGGCTGAAAGAGGCACGGGAGCGGCGCCGGGTCGCCCAAAAACTGAGGCCAGGCAACAGCGAACCCGCTGGAACGGAACACCCCGCCAACAACGCCATACCAATGCGGCCAGGAACACCGCGCTGCATACAGCCGCTCGGCCCGACTTATAAGAAAGCAGCAAAAAATTTCCTCAGATTTTCCGCCCTGCCATCTGCACCATATTAAAATAATTACCCGCTCCAGCTTCCATCATGGGGATATCGCCTTGGGCATGAGGATTGGGAGACTTGAGCCATTCCTCCCACGCCTGCCTGCATGAATCCATCTCACGGCAATGCGTTATTGTTATTCCGGGTTCCTTTTCCCATAATGCCCGCCACCAGTTACGGGAATAAAAATACCACTCCGGCGTCCAGAAGGGTTGAATTTCCTCCGGCAGCCGCCCTTCGGGGAAGTCTTGGATAAATCCGGGCACGGCTACCGCCATGAACCCGCCTCTTTTCACAAAAGACAGGAGTTTCGGCAGCATAGCCTCGTTGCCGCCAAAGTACTGGTACGAATCCACGCTTATGATCATGTCGAAATATTCATGGGCAAACGGAAGCTCTTTCGTGGCGTCAACCAGGAAGGGAAATATCTTTGCGTCAAGTCCCAGGCTTGCGAAGCGTTGTGCATTCTCGGCGGGTGAAATCCACAAGTCCGCCGCAAACACCGTCACATCGTATTTTTCCGCAAGCAGGATGGAAGAAAGCCCCGTGCCGCAACCCAGGTCAAGAATGCGCATGCCTGCGGCAAGCGGAAGGAAGGAGGCCAATTCTTCCGTAATGCGCATGGCATTCGGCCCCATCATGGCATCAAGAAGAAAGTTCATGTCATAACTATCTGTAAATATTGTATTCATATTCCACTTCCTGATGCAATAACCTGCCTGATGACACACCAAGCCATACAGAACATCACACGCTTCCTTTTCTTGTTTCAGAAAAGAGAATACGCAGTTGAGATATCAACGCGCTCAGAAAACAATATTGCAGCTATTCGAGGCTGATGACGCCTTTTACCTTCGCTTGTCGGTTTGCCTGAGAAAGGCCCTGGCCTTTTTCATCCCGCCGATATTCTCAAACATCCCGTTCAGTTTTTCGCTTTCAAGCTGCCGGGAAGAAAGTCCGCGATAGCGGGTTTCTCGTTTGAGTTTCTGATAGTTTGCCCAGCGTCTTTCATCCAATGCCCCTGTTTCCAGCGCCCGCTTCACCGCGCAGCCCGGCTCAGCGCCATGCGTGCAGTCATCAAACCGGCATTGCATTGCAAGGTTTTCAATATCCGCGAACGACCGGGACAAATCGACGAACTCCACGCCAAGCTCGCGCATACCGGGGGTATCAATGACAATGCCACCCTGGGGCAAAAGCAGGAGTTCCCTGCGCGTCGTGGTGTGCATACCCTTATCGTCCTGCCCCACCTGTGAAGTGCGCAAGACTTCCTTCCCGGCCAGGAGATTGATGAGCGTGGATTTTCCCACTCCGGATGAACCGATAAAAGAGGCTGTAATGCCCGGCTTGAGATAGGAACGCAGGCCGTCATGCGAGCTTTGATCGTTGATGGAAGTGGTCACGACATCCACTCCGGGAGCCAGAGCCGAGATTTCATCCAGAATATGCGATACGTCAGCGTATAAATCAGCTTTGGTCAGGATAATCACCGGCAAGGCGCGACTGTTCCATGCAACTGAAAGATAGCGTTCCAAGCGGCTTAGATTGTAATCGTTATTCAGCGACATACAGATGAAAACAATATCAATATTTGCCGCAACTAGTTGCGTTTGTTCCTCCAGACCAACCGCTTTTCGGGTAAAGGCACTTTTGCGTTGTAAAACATGGTGAATGACCGCATGGCCCGCATCAGCTTCCGGCAGGCTCAGCATGACAAAGTCCCCCACGGCCGGATAGCGGGACAGGGCAATTGCGTTGTGACGAAATTTGCCGGAAATTTCAGCCAGTTTTTCGCCCTGGTTCGTCATCACCTTGTACAAGCCTTTATGCTGCGAAGTGATTCTTGCCAGATGCCGGTCCGGGTACAATGCGGCCTCGGCAAAAAAGCCATCCCCGGCTCCATAATCAATCAGAATATTCATGCATTCTTTCCTTTTCATCAACGTGGCAAATGATTGCACCTGCAACCATACTACGTATGGCTGTAGTGTACATGCTACTTTTGCTTTCAGAAAAGAAAAAGCGCCCCGACCAGCGTCAGGGCGCCCGAATGCTAGCCGTTTCTGGCGGCATTAATAATCTTGTATATAGCCTTTTCCGACAAAAAATATTCTTCCGCCAGTTCCGCAACAGAACATCCGGCCAGGCGTCTGGACAGAATCTCCCTGTTTCGTGCCTGAAGTGCCTTTTTTGTCTGCGTATTTGCACCCCACGGCAGTTTGTTGTCCGCTCTGCGTGGGATATAAATATACGCTCCGTCTATATACTGCTGAACCGCCCTCAATAAAGAATGCGGCAAAACATCATTTGCTTTTTTATAGCCCATTATGCTCCTCCTAATTGATATCAGGATTGAGCAAGAGCTATTGCCTAAAAATTTATGGTATTATGCAATAGCCCCTGCTATGCATAACGAACAGAATCCGATAAAGTAAACATCAAATTCCCTTGCCAAAAGCGTGTTGAAAATTAAGCGGAATACGATACCGGCCTGTCGGGAACACATCCGCAAGAAGCCGCCGACGCGGCAACAACCAGCCCGGTCGCAATAAAAGGCAATGGCCGGTGCAGAGATAACAGAAAAATCGCTTGTGTCAACACGCCTGGGGCCTGTTTCTAAATTGAGGAATTTTGCCTTTGCAGCGAGGAAAGCAAACTTTTTATGAAAGGAGTATACTCTTAACGGAGTCGACAAAAAGCGCACCTTGCTTAGCCGTCGGCAGCTTCGCCGCCTTACGGATAACGACAGGAGAGATGACGAAGCTGCAAAGCAAAAGAACCAATTAGAGACAGCCCCTAACGCAGTTCGGCATACTGCCCCTTCATCCGCCGCACCTTGGCCACATAGAAACGCGTTTCGCGCACCGGCAGCCGCGCTGTCAGGTCTTCGTACAATTCCTCGGCGCTCATGGCGTTGATCCGCGCCACGGCCTCCCCGCCGGTCTTGCCGTAAAGGCGCAAAAAGCGGTTGGGCCCCATATTGTAGGCGGCCACGGCGCAATATTCGCGCGCCAGCGGGTCGCTCACATCCTGGAAATAGCGGGTCAGCAGAATATGCAGATAGGCCGTGCCGTAACGGATGTTGATCTCGGGCACGCGCAGTTCGTCGAAGCTCACATCGCCGGGGCGGCCGTAGAGAAAACGGTGCACCTCGTCGCTGGCCGTGCTGGGCAGCAACTGCATGAGGCCCATGGCCGATTTGCCGCTGATCAGGGTGGGCGAAAAATCGCTTTCGCTGTGGATGATGGCGTAGACCAGTTCGGTGCTGAGGTGGTAGCGGCGGGCGAAATTCTCCACCAGTTGCTGATAGCGTCGCGCGCGGGAAAACAGGTCGCCGCGCTCGAAATACGCGCCTTCCGGCAGCATTTCCTCAGCCGCTTTTTTGGCGTCCTCAGCCGTGCGCGGGCTCAGCGGCGTGTAGCCGGAAAGCAGGGTTTCCGCCGCCTGCCAGCGCAGGGGACGGCCGCGCGCGTCCAGGGCGTCGCCGTACTGGCGGGGCTGGGCCGTCACCAGCAACGGCATGGACACGCCGTCCAGAGCCAGCAGGGGCGCGAGGTCCGCCGGCGCGGCCGCCTCGTCGAAAAACAGTTCGTCGCCGCCCATGTCCAGGCGGACGCCGCTCTTCTCAAAGCTGATGATCTGCTCCGCTCCGGCCTGTCCCGCCAGCGCGGTCAGGGCGGGATCGTCCTCCCCGGTCCCGCGCGCCGCGTCCGGAGAGGCGGCGGCCCGGCGCACCGCCCAAAGGCGCGTGCCGTCGCCGAGCGGCAGAATAGGCTCAGGCAGGTCCTCGGGCCGCAGGCTGACCACATGGGCGCTGGCCCGGCGGCGCACTTCCGGCCCTTCGCTCTGGGGCACAAAACCCGCCAGCAGGCCCAGCAGAAGCAGGGCGCCTCCAAGGCTCAGCGAAAGAATCACGAGGGTTTTGCGGCGTAGCATAGAGAACATCCTTATGGCAGGGTTCCGGCATGGCCCGTCCAGGCCGTCCGGGGGAGAGGCTGCGCTTTTCTCTTGCAATTCTTTTGCCACGCTAAAAAAACTCTATTATTTCAATTTATTGTCAAGGAAAGAAAAAAATTCACAACCTGTCGGTCAAAAAAATGAACCCCCATTGACCGGATTCATTTTCCGCACTATGCTCAGTGTTCCTGAAAAAGTGCCCGCCCGCCGCGCCAGTCGCGCTGAAATCCGGCGGGCAAACCACCATGCCGCGGAAAAGGCCGGGCCCATCGTGTCGCAACATTCACCACAAGCCATTCGCGAGGAGATCGGGCGTCTTCTGAAATACGCCCCCCCCGAAATGCGCGCCGCCGTGCTGGGCGTCCTGCCCGCGGCCAAACGCACCCTCGACTCCGGCTATCACCCGGAAGTGCGCGGCGTGCCGCTCAAAAGCTGGCGCTGCCTGCTGCATCTGCTCTCCTCCGTGGCCTCCATGCAGAGCGACACCGAAACCCTGCTGCGGGTTTCCAACGACCTGCTGGGCATTGCCGACCACATGGCCCCGCCCGACGAAGTGCTGCGCCAGAGCGCGGAAATCCTGGTCCACGCCCTGCATGCCGAAATGTACGTCTGCCGCCTCAGAAATTCCAGAGGCGAGTGGGTGACCCGCGCGGCCAACAACATCCATGGCCAGAGCATCCCCATCGTGGCCCCCTATCTGGATGAGAATCTGCGCCGCCATCCGGTTATGAGCGCCATCATGGACGGGCACGTGCGCTACGTGGTTTCCAACAATCTTCAGGGGCTGGAGCGCGGCGGCGGCTCTTTCGACTGCGTGGTCTACAAGGAAGGCTACCGTTCGCGTCTGGCCTTTGTGCTGCGCGAGCGCAACAACCGTCCGGCCTTCGGGCTGGTGCAGCTCTACACCAAGCGCGAATACGGCTTCGAGGCCTATGACGAACGTTTTCTCGCCAAATGCGCGCGCATCGTCTCGCTGACCGTGGGCCGCCGCGTGGCCGTGGCCCGCGACACGCTGGAGAAAGCCGCCGGGGCCATGGCCCATTACGGCAACAACGCCCTCAACGTCATGCGCAACCAGGCCGAGTACTGCGGGGAACTGGTGGAGGACATTGACGCAAACCTCACCCGCGCCCTGCGCCTTTCGCGTGAGCTGCTGGCCGAATTTCCCTCGGATTCGCGCGGCCGCCGCCTGGCTCTGGAGCTGGAAAGCATCCTGGCCCGCGCGGACCTCACGGAACTGGCCGGGCATCTGGGCGGCGTGCTGGAAGGCACGCGGCGCATGACCCGGATCATCAATTCCCTGAAAAAATCCGTGGAACGTCCCCGCCTGATGCACTACGCCCTGGGTCACGACGTGCTCAAGTTGGAAGACGACGTCCGGCACGAGGACTGAAATGCACGCCAGAAAAATCCTTCCCTTTCTGTCCACCCTGCACGGCTACAGCTTGGGAGATCTGCGGGCCGATTTCACGGCGGCCTTCACCGTGACGCCCATGGCCATCCCCCAGGCCATGGCCTACGCCATGATGGCCGGGGTGCATCCGCAATACGGCATTTACGCCTGCATGCTGCCGGTGATCGTGGCCGCGCTCTGGGGGTCCTCGCGCTTTCTGGCCGCCGGGCCCACCAACGCCATTTCCATGATCCTGTTTTCCACCATGGCCACGGTGAGCGTGGGCGGCGTGCTGCTGTCCGGCCTGCCCGAAGAGGCGCGCATGCCCTACATCTTCGGCCTGGCCCTGCTCTGCGGGCTGCTTCAGGTGGGCATGGGCCTGGCCCGCCTGGGCGATCTGGCCAACTACATTTCCCATTCCGTCATGGTGGCCTTTGCCACGGGCATGGCCTTTCTGATCGCGGGCAGCCAGATCAAGGCGGCTCTGGGCCTGCCCGGCGCGCAACCGGCGGGCTTTTTCCCCCAGATCTGGCTGGCAATGCGCCAGCTCGACCAGACCAACTGCTGGAGCCTGCTTCTGGCCCTGCAGACCATCTTCCTGATCCTGGTCTTCAGCCGCTGCATCTCCCGGCGTTTTCCCTCCACCCTGGCGGCCCTGGCCATCGCCACCCTCACAGCCATGACCCTCGACGCGCAGAGCAAGGGCGTGACCCTGGTGGGGGCCATTCCCAGCATCGTGCCGCCCCTCTCGCTGCCGCCCGCCCTCAGCCTCGGCCTGTTCAAGGACCTGTTCATGCCCGCCCTGGCCATCGCCCTGCTGGGGGCCGTGCAATCCCTGGCCATCGGCAAACAGATGGCCGCCATCAAGGGCGACAGTTTCAGCGGCAGCCAGGAACTCATCGCCCAGGGACTGGGCAACATCACGGCCGGTCTGACCTCGGGCATACCGGGTTGCGGTTCCTTTACCCGCAGCGCGCCCATGGTGACGCTGGGCGCGCACACCCGCATGGGTTCCGTGTTTTCCGGTCTGCTGGCCCTGCCCATGCTCTTTGTGCTGGCTCCCATGATCAGCCGCCTGCCCATGCCCGCTCTGGCCGGAGTGCTACTGCTCATTGCCGCGCAGAGCATCGACCCGCGCGCCATCCGCCTCTGCCTGGTGGCCACGCGCGTGGACCGCGCTGTGCTGCTGCTGACCTTCGCCGCCACTCTGGTGCTGCATCTGGAGCAGGCCGTTCTGGTGGGCGTGCTGCTCTCGCTGATCCTCTACATTTACAAGACCTCGCACCCGCGCGTGCTCCGTCTGCGGCCCAATGATCCCCTGCTGCGCAACGCGCCGCCGGACATGCCGCCCGGCGTGGCCGTCTATGTCATCGAGGGCACGCTCTTTTTCGGGGCCATCCACGAGTTGGAACGCCAGCTGGAGGAAGTGGACCGCGAGCCCGCCCGCCTGGTGCTGCTGCATCTGACCCGCGTGTTCTGGCTGGACGCCTCGGGCGCGCACGCCCTGGAACAATTCGTGGAACGCTGCTACGCCCGTTCCCTGCCCGTGATCCTGGTGGTGGGCGGCCGCAACGTGCGCGACATCCTCCGGCGCACCGGCATTCTGGACCATCTCAGTTCAGGTTTCGTGGCGGACAGCATGGATCAGGGCCTGCAACTGGCCTCCGGCCTGCTGCAACGGATCACCTGCCGGGGCGACGTCTGCGACCTGCCGCCCGCCGGACAGCCCCAGGCAACGTCCGGGCCTTCCTCCAACCTGAGGTGACTATGCGCGCCGCCAGATTCTTTCCCTTTCTGGAGACCCTGAGGACTTACACGACCCGCGATTTCCGGGCGGACTTCATGGCCGCGCTGACAGTGACGCCCATGGCCATTCCCCAGGCCATGGCCTACGCCCTGATCGCCGGGGTGCATCCGCAATACGGCATCTACGCCTGCATGCTGCCGGTGATCGTGGCTGCGCTCTGGGGTTCGGCCCGCTATCTGGCCGCCGGACCCACCAACGCCATCTCCATGGTGCTTTTTTCCACCATGGCCACGGTGAGCGTGGGCGGCGCGCTGCTCTCCAGCCTGCCCGAGGAAGCGCGCATGACCTATGTCTTCGGCCTGGCCCTGCTCTGTGGGCTGATCCAGGTGGGCATGGGCCTGGCCCGGCTGGGCGATCTGGCCAATTTCATCTCCCACTCGGTCATGGTGGCCTTTGCCACGGGCGCGGCCCTGCTCATCGCCGCCGGACAGCTCAAAACCGTGCTGGGTCTGACCGGTCCCAAGCCCGCCGGATTTTTTCCTCAGATCGGCATGGCCGTTCAGAATATCAATCAGATCAATTACTGGAGCCTGGGTCTGGCCCTGCTGACCATCGCCCTGATCCTGGCCCTGCGCCGCATTTCCCGGCGCTTTCCGGCCACCCTGGGCGCGCTGGCCCTGGTGGGGGCCGTGGGCGCGCTCTTGCAGGTCAAAGAACGCGGCGTGGCCCTGGTGGGCCCCATTCCCAATGTCATCCCGCCCTTTTCCCTGCCTCCGGCTTTCGACCTCACGGCTCTGGGCGATCTGTTCATGCCCGCCCTGGCTATCGCCCTGCTGGGCACGGTGGAATCCCTGGCCATCGGCAAACAGATGGCCGCCGTCAAGGGCGACAGCTTTGACGGCAGCCAGGAGCTCATCGGCCAGGGCCTGGGCAACATCGCCGCGGGCCTGACCTCGGGCATTCCGGGCTGCGGCTCCTTCACCCGCAGCGCGCTGGTGGTCACCTCGGGCGGCAACACCCGCATGGGCACCGTGTTTTCCGGCCTGCTGGCCCTACCCATGCTCTTTGCCCTGGCCCCGCTGATGAGCTGGCTGCCCCTGCCCGCCCTGGGCGGCGTGCTGCTGCTGATCTCTTTCCAGATGATCGACCGGGAGGCCATCCGCCTCTGCCTGGTGGCCACGCGCATCGACCGCGCCGTGCTGCTGCTGACCTTCGCCGCCACTCTGATCCTGGATCTGGAACGGGCCATTTTCGTGGGCGTGCTGCTCTCGCTGGTGCTGTTCATCTACAAGACCGCTCATCCGCGTGTGCGGCGGCTGCGGCCCGACGATCCCCTGCTGCGCAACGCGCCGCCGGACATGCCGCCCGGCGTGGCCGTCTACGTCATTGAGGGCACGCTCTTTTTCGGGGCCATCCACGAGCTGGAACGCCAACTCTACGAGGAAGACCGCGAGCCCGCCCGTCTGGTGCTGTTGCACCTGACTCGCGTATTCTGGCTGGACGCCTCGGGCGCGCACGCTCTGGCCCAGTTTGTGGAGCGCTGCTACGCCCGTTCCGTCCCCGTGATCCTGGTGGTGGGCAGCCGCAATGTGCGTGAAATTCTCCAGCGCACCGGCATTCTGGACTATCTCAGTTCCGGCTTTGTGGCCGAAACCATCAACGAGGGCCTGCATCTGGCCGCCAATCTGCTCAACCGGGTTTCCTGCCGGGATGGCCAGTGCGTATTCCCCGCGCCGGACGGCCCGCCGCCCGCGCCGCCCGCTCCCGTCGCGCCGGGCGGAAGCATTCCCCCGGCCGGGGAAGCCGGAGCGGCGGCCGCGACCGTCCCGGCCGGTCAGTCCCGCACTGTGGCCGACGCCGCGTCGGAGGATGCCGGTCCGAAGGAAGCGGAACGTTCATGAGCAAAACCGCTTCGCTGCCGCGCTGTCCGGCGAATCCCGAAAGCCTGCCCTTTGGCCCGGACAAGCCATGGCTGGCCCCGCTGGCCGGGTACAGCGACCTGCCCTTCCGCCTGCTCTGCCGGGAATACGGGGCCGCCGTCTGCGTGACCGAAATGGTCAGCGCCAAGGGACTGGTCTACCAGAGCCCCGGCACCAACGATCTGCTGGCCAGCCTGCCCGAAGATCAGCCTCTGGTGGTCCAGTTGTTCGGCGCGGAGGCGGATTTTCTGCGCCGGGCCGTGGCCCTGCTGCGCGAGGCGGGCTACGGCTGGTTCGATCTGAACATGGGCTGCTCCGTGCCCAAGGTTTTGCGCCAGGGCGCGGGCGCGGCCATGCTGGGCGACGTGGAGAACAGTCTGGTCGTGGCAAAAGCCATGCTGGAGGAAGCCGGAACGGGCCGGGTGGGCTTCAAACTGCGCCTGGGCCTGGACGCCGCGCGCCCGGTGCTGCCGGAACTGGCCCTGCGCCTGGAAGACCTGGGCGCGGGCTGGCTGACCCTGCACCCGCGCACCGCCCGTCAGGGTTTCGGAGGCACGGCGGACTGGGACGCCCTGACCCGCCTGTCGCCGCGCCTTTCCCTGCCGCTGCTGGCCAGCGGCGACCTGTTCAGCGCCGCCGACGGTCTGCGTTGCCAGGAGCGGACCGGAGCCACAGGCGTGATGTACGCGCGCGGGGCCATGCACGATCCGGCCATTTTCGCCGCCCATCTGACCCTCCGCCGGGGAGAGCGGCCCGCGGAAGCCACGCCCGCCGCCTTGCGGGCCATGATCCTGCGCCACATGGATCTGGCGCGCGCCCTCTGTCCGGGCAAGGCCGCGCTGTGGAAGATGCGCTCGGTGGTGCCGCGCTACGTGCGGGCCCTGCCCGGCGCCCGGGCCTTGCGTCAGCAGCTCTGCCGCTGTACAGATTGGTCGGAGCTCACGGACGCGCTGGAAAATTTTCTGGCCGCCGCTTCTCGCTGATCTCCTCCTTTTCGCCACCGCCGACTCTCAAGGAGCTGGTATTATGGACGTTATCCGCGCCAAAACCGCGGGTTTCTGCATGGGCGTGAGTCTGGCCCTGCAAAAGCTGGACACGGCCCTGGACGAAGCAGCGGCCGTTGAGGGGCCGCAGGGCCGCATCCGCACCCTGGGGCCCATCATCCACAATCCGCAGGTGCTGGCGCACTACGAGGCCAAAGGCGTGCTCTGCGTGCGCGACGCCGCCGAGTTGCGGCCCGGCGACCGGGTCATCATCCGCGCCCACGGCATCCCCCGTCAGGTGGAGGAGCGCGTGCGCGCGGGCGGCGCGCTGGTTGTGGACGCCACCTGCCCCAAGGTCAAAAAGGCGCAGCTGGCCATCGCGCGGGCCACGCGGCAGGGAGCGACCCTGCTGCTCTTCGGCGAGGCCGATCACCCGGAAGTGCGCGGCCTGGTCTCCTACGCCCACGGCCCGGCGTATGTTTTCGGCAGCCCGGAGGAACTGGCCGGGCTGCGTCTGGACCCCGGCCGCGCCCATGTGCTGGCCTCCCAGACCACCCAGGACCGTAAAACCTTCTCCGGTCTGGAAGCGGCTCTGCGCGCCCGATTCCCCGGCCTGACAGTACTCTCCACCATTTGCGACGCCACCCGCGAACGCCAGGAGGAGGCCCGCAGCATTGCCTCCTCGGTGGATGTCATGGTAATCGTGGGAGGCAGACAGAGCGGCAACACCCGCCGTCTGGCGGATGTGGCGGCGTTGAGCGGCATCGACACCTTCCATGTGGAGAGCGCGGATGAGCTTGACGCCAAAAGATTTACGCAAAAAACGCGCGCAGGCCTAACGGCCGGCGCATCTACGCCGAAAAGCCTTATTGATGCCGCTGAAAACTGGCTGGCGTCATTGTAGGCCCGGCACGACCATCCACCGGGCCGCCCCGCGCGCGGAACAAACCGGAATATCGGGGCTTTCCCCGCCGCATCATATGTAAGAGCGTCTTTTCGGAGGCAGTATGGCTCAGACCAATATTCTGCTGGAAGCCGGCACCAATGAGCTGGAAGTGGTGGAATTCTACCTGGATGAGGCCGCAGCGCCCTCAGTTGGAGAGGGTTTAGAGAATGTGGAGGCCGATCCGCAGGCGCCCGCCGACGCGGGCTTCTACCGGGGGTATTACGGCGTCAACGTGGCCAAGGTGCTGGAAATCATCCGCATGCCCAAGGTCACGGAACTGCCCGAAGTGCAGCACCCCAGCGTGCTCGGGGCCTTCAACCTGCGCTCCCGGATCATCCCGCTGGTAGACCTGGCCATGTGGCTGGGCAAGACCCACACCCAGACCGACGAGCAGCCCAAGACCATCGTGACGGAGTTCAATAACGTCACCACGGCCTTCATGGTGTCCGGAGTCAACCGCATCCACCGCATCAGCTGGGAAAAGGTGGAACAGCCCAACAAATACGTGGCCGCGGTGTCCAACAATACGGTCATCGGCGTGGTCAAACTGGAGGAACGCATCGTCTTCCTGCTGGACCTGGAAAAAGTGGTGGCCAACCTCAATCCCAAACTGGGCCTGCGCCTGGACGACCTGGGCGAGGACTGGGACAACACCGGCTACCGGGCTCTGGTGGCCGACGACTCGGCCCTGGTGCGCGAAATGCAGCGCGACCTGCTGGAAAAGGCGGGCTTCACCGTGGAGGTCGTGGAAAACGGCCGCGAAGCCTGGGAACGTCTGGAAGACTTCAAGCGCCGCGCCGAAGAGGGCAACCGCCCCATTACCGATTTTGTGCATGTTATGGTTTCGGACATTGAAATGCCGGTCATGGACGGTCTGAACCTGACCCACCGCATCAAGACCGACCCCATGCTCAAACAGCTGCCGGTGGTGCTCTTCTCCTCCCTGATCACGGACAAGCTGCGTCACAAGGGCGAAAGCGTGGGCGCGGACGACCAGATCTCCAAGCCGGAAGTGACCCAGCTGGCCAAACGGGCCATGGCCCTGATCAGGGACCGGGAACGCGCCCAGACCGAAACAGCCTGATTTTTTTCATATCCCTACAAAAATGTAGCTATTACGGGGAATGCGTCGCGAATTCCCCGTTTTTTGCGTCCGCCCCGTTTGCAATGCCGCATTCTCCGGTGTATATTCGCTCTGACATATTCGGCGACGGAGGGTGCGGAACATGGCTGTTGTACTGGGCACGGCCGGGCATATTGATCACGGCAAGACCTCTCTGGTGCGCGCCCTCACCGGCATCGACTGCGACCGCCTGGAAGAGGAAAAGCGCCGGGGCATCACCATTGAGCTGGGCTTCGCCTGGGTGGACCTGCCCGGCGGCGAACGTCTGGGCATTGTGGACGTGCCCGGTCACGAGCGTTTTGTCAAAAACATGGTGGCCGGGGCGGCGGGCGTGGACTTCGTCATGCTGGTCATCGCCGCGGACGAGGGCGTCATGCCCCAGACCCGCGAGCATCTGGAAATCTGCTCCCTGCTGGGCATCCGCAACGGCTTTGTGGCCCTGACCAAGACCGACATGGTCGAGGCGGACTGGATCGCCCTGGTCAAAGAGGACATCCAGCGCTTTCTGCAAGGCACTTTTCTGGAGAACGCGCCGGTCTTTCCCGTCTCCTCGGCCACGGGCGAAGGCCTGGACGCGCTCCGCGCCCATATCCTGCAATGCGCCGCCGAGCTGCCCCCGCGGCGGCGCGGCGACATCTTCCGCCTGCCCGTGGACCGCGTGTTCAGCATGAAGGGCCACGGCACGGTCATCACCGGCACGGTGATTTCCGGCGCGGTCAATACCGGGGAAGAAGCCCGCTTCATGCCGCCGGACCTGCCCACCCGCGCGCGCGGCCTGCAACGCCACGGCAAGCCCGTGGACACGGTGGCGGCGGGCCAGCGTTGCGCCGTCAACGTGCAGGGCCTGGAGGTCACGGAAATTGAGCGCGGTTTTGTGCTGGCCCGGCCCGGCGAACTTTTCCCCTCCCGGCGCTGGCTGCTCCGCCTGACCTGCCTTTCCTCCGCTCCCCGGCCGTTGCGCCAGCGGGTGGAAATCCATTTTCACCACGGCACGCGCGAATGCCCGGCCCGTGTGGTTTTCCGCGACCGCGACAAGCTGGCCCCCGGCGAAACCGCCCTGGCCGAAGTGCGCTTTGCCGAGGATATGGTGGGCGTGTTCGGGGATCACTGCGTGCTGCGGGCCTATTCGCCCCTGCGCACCGTGGCCGGAGGCGTTCTGGTCAGCCCCCTGCCGCCGGAGCTGCGCCGCAAGGACCCGGAACTGGCCGACAAGCTGAACCTGCTGCGAAACCTGCCCGGCCTGCACGAGCGCGCCTGCAACGGCAAGGCCGAGGAACGCGCGGCCCTGACCCGCGCCGTTCTGCTCCTGCGCGGCAGGGATGGGGCCGACGAGGCCCGGCTCAAGGTCCTCACCGGCCTGCCCGCGTCCGCCCTGGAATCCGGTCTGAATCTGCTGTCCTCCAAGGCCGAGGCCCTCTGCTGGGACAAGGAGAGCCGCCTCTGGATCAGCCAGGCGGCTTTCGCGGACCTGCTGGCGGCCTGCCTGGCGCGCGCGGCGGACCTGCACCGCAAGGACCCGCTCAAACCCGCCTTTTCGCGCAACGCCCTGTCGGCCGGCTGGAGCAAAAACCTGCCGCCGCGCCTGATCCAGAAAGTGCTGGACGCGGCTCTCAAGCAGGGCCGTCTGGCCGTGGAAGGCGAAGGCCTGCGCCTGGCGGAGCATAAAGTCACCCTGGCGGCGGATCAGGCGGGCCTGCGGCAAAAGCTGCTGGAGGCCCATAAACGCGCGGGGCTCACCCCGCCCAACGCCAAGGATGTGCTGGAAGAGCTGGGCGTCAGCGCCAGGGAGGCCGCGCCCGTGCTGCGCCTGCTCTGCGAGGAGGGCGCTCTGGTCAAGGTGAAGGACGGCCTCTACTACGACGGCGCCGCGCTGGGCGGCATTCTGGAACAGGTGCGCCACTGGTTCGCCGATCACGAAAATCTGGATGTGGGCGGCTTGAAGGAAATTCTGGGCCTGTCCCGCAAATACCTCATCGCCCTGCTGGAATACATGGACAATGAACGGATAACCGTACGGGTCGGCGATCAGCGCCGCTACCGGGGACGCTGACTTCCCGGCGGGAACGGCATTTGGCCATAGCGGCTTGGAGGTTGTACTTTTTGCCCCGCGCCAAAAATTTTGCCCTTCGGGCACAAAGAATTTTGCCTGAGCGGCGATGGACCGCCTCCGATGCGGGCAGGGGCCGGGGGGCTTGCGCAGCCCCCCAGGCCCTTTGCAAACCCTGCTCCCCGCATGGCGGGCATTACAATACCCACGCGCGGCGTAAAACGGAACTTGCCCGCGTGCGGGCCGTGCTCCTAAAGCGCCGCGTGCCAATTTCTGGAAAATCCCCCGCTTATTTTTCCGGCCTCCTGATCGCCGGAAAAACCGCGCGTTTCCCCCTCAAGGACACAGGGCATGCCTGTGGAACGGTGTATGTATCAGTCTATAACAATTAAGGAGTAATATATGCCTGAAAAAATTCTCATTGTGGGCGGCGTGGCCCTGGGTCCCAAAGCCGCCTCCCGCTGCATGCGGCTGATGCCCGACGCCGAAGTGACCCTTGTGGACGAAAACGTCTACATTTCCTACGGCGGTTGCGGCATCCCCTACTATGTTTCCGGCGAAATCCAGAATCTGGACGACCTGCGCTCCACGCCCTACCACACCGTGCGCGACCCCGAATTTTTCCGCGCCATGAAGGGCTTCACCGTGCGCAACCAGACCCGCGCCCTGACCATTGACCGCGCGGCCAAGACCCTGCTGGTCAAGGACGTGGTCAGCGGCAAGGAGGAAAAGCTGCCTTACGACAAGCTGGTGCTGGCCACGGGCGCGAGTCCGCGCGTGCCGCCGGTGGAGGGCAAGGACCTCAACAACGTGCTTTCGCTCACCCGCCTGGAGGCCGCCGACGCCATCCGCTCGGCCTGCCAGGAAGGCAAGGTCAGCGAGGCCGTCATCGTGGGCGGCGGCTTCATCGGTCTGGAGGCCGCCGTGGCCCTGGCCGACATGTGGGGCGTCAAGGTCAGCGTGGTGGAAATGATGGACCAGATCCTGCCGGGCGTGCTCTCCCACTCCCTGGCGAAGATGGCCGCCCATGACTGCGAAAGCCACAAGGTGAACGTCTACACTTCCGAAAAAGTGCTCAAGCTGGAAGGCAAGGACGGCGCGGTGAGCAAGGTGGTCACGGACAAGCGCGAACTGCCCGCCCAACTCGTGATTTTTGCCGCCGGTTTCGTCCCCAACGGGCAATTGGCCAAGGACGCGGGCCTGGAAGTGGCCTCCTTCGGCGCGGTGGTGGTGGACGAGCACATGCGCACGTCCGACCCGGCCATCTACGCGGGCGGCGACTGCGTGTGCATCAAAAATATCATCACCGGCAAGCCGGGCTATCTGCCCCTGGGCAGCATGGCCAACCGCCAGGGCCGCGTCATCGGCACCAATCTGGCGGGCGGCGACGCCACCTTCCCCGGCTATGTGGGCGCCTGGGCGGTGAAACTTTTCGAGCTGTCCTTCTGCGGCGCGGGCCTTACCGTGGAACGCGCCCGCAAGGAAGGCTACGACGCCATCGGCGTCAGCGTGGAGCAGCTGGACCGCGCCCACTTCTATCCCGAAAAGAACATGATGAGCCTGGAACTGGTGGTGGACAAGCCCACCCGCCGTGTGCTGGGCATCCAAGGAGCCTGCTCGGCGGGCGACGCCCTCAAGGCTCGCGTGGACGCCGTGGCCAGCGTGCTGCAATACGCCAAGCCCACGGTGGAGGACATCTCCAACCTGGAAATTTCCTACGCGCCGCCCTTCGCCTCGGCCATGGACGTGGTCAACGTGGTGGCCAACGTGGCGGACAACGTGCTGGCCGGGCGCTTCAAACCCGTGACCGGCGACGAATTCATGGAGTTGTGGAAAAAACGCAACCAGAACCACATTTTCTTTATCGACGCCCGCCCGGCCAAGGCCGGTCAGGCCGTTCAGGCCGAGCATCCGGAATGGCACTCCATTCCGCTGGAGGAAATCGCGGCCAGGGTCAACGAAGTGCCCAGAGACCGGCCCGTGGCCCTCATCTGCAATACTGGCCTGCGCGCCTATGACAGCCTGCTGGTCCTGGCCCGCAACGGCATCACCGACGTGGTCAATTCCACGGGCGGCATGCAGGCCGTGGCCAAGATGGGTCTGAAACCGTAAGCCGCCGCTTGCATCCGGCATCCACGGGCTCCGCTCCCGCGTCCCAGGGGCGCGGCGCGGAGCCCGTTTTTTCGTATCTTGCCCGGCCAGGAGGAGGCAGGCATGTCCCGAGCGAAAAACGCGCGCCGCGATTTCCGGCGCAAGGACGATCCGGTCCGCTCCGCGCGGCCGCCCGCCACATGTGAGACGCCGTCCGAAATGCCGGACGCGGACGCGAAAAACGTCTACGGCGTTCCCCGGCGGCTGTTGGGCATCCTGCTTGCGATCATCGCGGCGCTGGGTCTGTTCATGCTCTTCCGGGAACTGCTGGAGGACAGCTTCATGGGCCTGATCCGCATGGCCCGTTCGGACAAACCCATGAGCCTGCTGGAGGCTGCGCCCCGCCTGGGCTTGCTGCTGGGGCGCAAGCCCGCTTCGGTCGAGGAATTCACGGCCTTCTGCCGCTATGCCCGGCCCGGCGAAGCCCTGGAGGTTCTCAAAACACTGCCCGCGCCCGCGCTGGGACAGGGCCTTCCGCTGCATGCCCTGGTGGAAAACACGGACAATCACGCCGTGCTGCTGCGCCTGCTTCAGTCCGATTCGCCCCTGCGCGCCCAAGTCAACGCCCGCGACGCACGGGGTCGCACGCCCCTGCACCTGGCCGCGCGCAAGGCCGATCCGCTCTTTCTGCTGATACTGCGTAACGCCGGAGCCGAACCCAATGTCTACGACGCCTCCGGCATCTCGCCCCTGGCCGAACTGCTGGCCGCGCCGGACGAGGCCGTGGCTCGGCACACGGAGGCCCTGATCAGGGAGGGCATGGCTCTGGGCTATCCGCCGCCGCCCAAGCCTCCGTCAGACCGGGTTGACTCTCCTCGCCAGTGGGCCGTTCCGGGCCATCCGGAAGTGGCTTTGGCGCGCTGGCTGGCCGAACTGTTTTCCCGGCTGAATGACAGGGGGTCCGGCTTCTTCAATCTGGCCGAGCAGATGGAAACCCGCGCGGACAAGGACTATGTGGCCGTTCTGGCCGCCGTGCTCAGGACCATGGGCGTCAACGGCGCTCCCGACACCCTGATTCCCGCCCGCGACCTGCCCGTGCCGCCGCCTTCCCTGGCGGAACGACATTACATGAATGCCCTGTCCCCGGCTCCGCCCACGCCGGATTCCCTGTTGCAAACCGAGCGCCGGGGCCCCGGTGAATGGCGCTGGCTGCACCTCCGGGAAAACACCGGTCCGCGTATGGCGGCCGTCAAATGTCTGTTGCCCGAGGCCCGCTCCGCGACCATTGACTGGCTGTCCGGCCTGGCCGCCGGGCGTCCGGCGGAAGAGCCGCCTCTGAGCATGGAGTGGAACGCCTGGGATATTCCTCCGGAAACCACTGTGGCCCTTGCTGTGAGCATTTTTGGCAAAGACGGGGCTCGGGGCGGCGGCGACCGCTTTGCGCGGCTGGAACGCGACCTGAATGCGCGCCTGCGTCGGCTGGGCCTGGAGGCCTTGCTGCGTTTCAACGCCGAAGCGGAGCAACGCAATCCCGTATTGCTGACCGGACAATTGCTGGACCTCACGCCCAAGGACAGCCTGCGCTCCTGGCTGGACAAGCGGATAAAGGCGCGGGGCAAAAAAGACAGGGCCAACAGCCTGGACACGCTCTGCGCTCTGCGCCTGGAACTGCCGGACACGGCCTGGCGCGCGGTGGGCGGGCATCTGACGGCGGCGGCCTATCTGAAAAAAGTCAGCTTTTCCAAACTGGTCACCCGGCCTCCGGGCTGGTGCCGCCGGGGGAAGAGCTATGAACCTCTGCGGACCTGGGCCGCGCGGCCTCTGGCGGGCCGTCCCGGATCCATCGAAAGGGACAGGGCCATGAGAGACTTTATGGCGGCCCGCAATCTTATAGAAACCGGCCGCAGCGACGGCGGGGCGCGGCGCGCGCCCCGTCCCGCCCGGGATCCCGGCGAGCCGCTGACGGCCGTGGCCGGAATCCTGGGAGAGGTCAGCGCGGAAACAGGACTATGCATGCTGCGGCTGATGCTGGACGCTGGCGCACGGCCGGAACAGGTCAATCTGCACGGCGTCCTGCCCCTGGATGCGGCCCGCGCGGCCGGCGCGCCGCCGGAAGTCCTGCACCGGCTCGAAACCGCCCCCGCGGAACAAGCGCCCGCAACCCGGATTACTCCGTAGCGGCGGCGTCCCCTTCCGCCGCGCCTGCCGGACCGTCCTTCACGGCCTCCGGCCCGAACAGGGCGAACATGGCCTGTTCCACCAGGCGCTGCCCCAGTTCTCGCCGGGGATTGAGCCGGGCCATGACCTTGAGCCCCCAGATCTGGGCCTGCAAAAACCAGGCGGCCCCCTCAATGCTGAAAACGCGGGACAGCCCTGGAGTTTCGGCCAGCGCCCAACTCAGTTCCGTGCGGATGTCGCCCATATGCTTCCGGAGTCGTTCGGCGAACTCCGGTTCGCCGGCATTGGCTTCCAGCACGCCATTGACCAGAAAACAGCCCCGGTGCAGGGGGTCGTCAAAACATTCGATGGCCTTTTCCAGCACGGCCCTGATCCGCGCCTGTCCCGGCGGCATGCCGTGCAGCAGACGCTGCAGATCCGCCAGATGTTCTTCGGCGTAGGCGTCCAGGGCGGCCAGCAGCATGCCCTTTTTGCTGCCGAAGCGGGCGTACAGGCTGGCGGCCTTGGCCCCGGTGCTCTCCACCACGGCGCTGATGGGCGCGTCGAAGCCCAGCTGCCAGAGGCAGTTCACCATGTCCTGTTTAAGTCTGGCGTCGTCATGCAGCGGCGGTCTTCCCATGATCATGCTCCTTGCGCGTGAAAATATCGCTTGACAAGCATAGCGTTTTTTAGTTTTTTAACAATCGTTAAATAATTAATCCGCTTTTTCATTTCGTCCACCTCAACCCGTGAGTGACACCATGAAAAATATCCGCTCCGCCGCCCTGCTTCCGCTCTTTCTGTTCGCCGCCCTGTTGTTTTCCGGCGTTCCCGCCGCCGCGCGCGCCGATCTGCCCGCCAAAGGCGCGCTTAAAGCGCAGGCCACCCAGGCCCTTATCGACAGTCTGGACAAAAATCTGGTGATCATTGACGTGCGCACCCCCGGCGAATTCTCTCAGGGCCATGTGCCCGGCGCCCTGTCGCTGCCGGTGGAGGAACTGCCCGCGCGTCTGGAGGAAGTGCCTATGGACAAACCCGTGCTTTTCGTCTGCCGTACCGGCCGCCGGGCCAGCTATGCCTATGAGATGATCCGCAAGGCCCGCCCCGCGCAACAGGCTCTCTGGTATCTGGACGGCGCGCCCGAGTATCGGGCCGACGGCGCCTACATGTTCCACTGATTATACAGTAATAAGCGGGCGGCCGTGCCGTCCGGAAGGATAGAACATGCGAAACTTTGACGACATCATCATCGGCTTCGGGAAGGGCGGCAAAACCATCGCCGCCGCGCTGGCCGACAAGGGTCGGCGTGTGGCCATGATCGAAAAATCGGACCGGATGTACGGCGGCACCTGCATCAACATCGCCTGCATTCCCACCAAAACCCTGGCGCACGAGGCCAAACTGCTTTCCGGACGCGAGGAACGCGACTTCGCCCAAAAAGCCGCTGACTACGCCTGCGCCGTGGCCCGCAAGGACGAAGTCACCGGTTTTTTGCGCCAAAAAAATCTGGAAATGCTGACCGGCAAGGGCGTGGCCGTGCTCACGGGCCAGGCCTCTTTTGTTTCGCCTCACGAAGTGGAAGTGCGTTTTGCCGACGGGCATGCGGAACGGCTGGCCGGCGAGAACATCTACATCAACACCGGCGCGTACAGCGTGATTCCGCCCATTGAGGGCCTGGCCGAAAGCGCCAACATCCACACCAGCGCCAGTCTGCTGGACCTGAAGCGTCTGCCGCGCGAGCTGGTGATTCTGGGCGCGGGCTACATCGCCCTGGAAATGGCCTCCATGTATGCGGAATTCGGCTCCCGCGTGACCATGCTGGAGTACGGACGGCGCTTTCTGCCGCGCGAGGACGAGGATGTGGCCCAGAGCGTGCGCGCGGCTCTGGAGGCGCGCGGTGTGCGCATATATCTGGGCGTCAGCGCCCAGGCGGTGCGCGATGTGAACGAAGACGGCACGACGCGTACCGAGCTGCGCTGCCTGATGAGCATGCCGGGGGGCGCGGAAGAGGAACGCATCTTCAGGGCCGACGCCGTGCTGCTGGCCACCGGACGGCGGCCGCTGACCCGGGAACTCAACCTGGAAGCCGCCGGGGTCCGCCTGGACGAGCAGGGGGCCATTGCCGTGGACGGGCAGCTGTGCACCTCCCAGCCGCATATCCGGGCTCTGGGCGATGTCAAGGGCGGTCTGCAGTTCACCTATATTTCCCTGGACGACTTCCGCATCGTGCGGGACGCGCTCTGGGGCGAAGGCAAACGCGACATCGCCAATCGCGGCCCCGTGGCCTACGCCGTGTTCATGGACCCGCCCCTGGCCCGCGTGGGCCTGAGCGAAGAAGAGGCCCGTGCCCTGGGCCGGAAGATCAAGGTTGCCCGGCTGCCCGCGGCGGCCATTCCCCGCGCGCGCCTGCTGGGCGAAACCAGCGGCATGCTCAAGGCCGTGACGGATGCGGCGAACGGCGAGATTCTCGGCTGCGCGCTGCACTGCGCGGACGCCGGGGAAATGATCAACACGGTCACCGCCGCCATGCGCGCCGGACGGGACGCCGCCTTTCTGCGCGACATGATTTACACCCATCCTTCCATGACCGAGGCGCTCAATGAACTTTTCGGCCAGATCAGTTAGAGCAATTTCATATTAAAAAATGTGCATTGCTCTGGTGGCCGCGAAAGCGGCAAGCCGCAACCTAGCCCAAAGACAAACCACGCTTTTCCCGCAGGATGGGGGCGGCGTCAGCATTGAAATCGAACACAAATTCAATGCGAATCCGTATCAGGATCTGTTACCCTTGAGCAACACAGACTCCCCGCCACTGCTCCCTCCCGCCTCCCCCACCGCCGGAAACCTCGGGAGGGTTTCCGGCGGCTTCCTGTAGCCCTAGCCAATACGTTGTAATCGCAATAGAAAAAAATTTCACAACCTCCGCGTTTTTTAACTGTTCAATCAAACAATTCTGTGCTATGGCTGCTGACAACAGTTTGGGCGCGGGAAATTTTTCCGGTTTTCGCAATGGACGGGCAGACGCGGATCGGCTAAACTGGTCCATCCCGGACTGACGGCGGGCTTCCGTCCCCGTTGTCCCTGAACGGGCGACATGCCCGGCGCCGACGCCGGATTTCAGCCCGCGCCGATGAAAAAATTTCGTCTTTCGCGCGGCGTTTTTCCGGTTTCGTCAACCTCGCACCTCACCGGGCCTTTCGTGGAGGTCCGGAGCCGACATTGAAACAACATTGCGCGCCCGCGCGGCGCCAAGGAGGAACAGATGGCTAAAATGAAGACCATGGACGGCAATAACGCCACAACGCATGTTGCCTACGCTCTCTCCGAGACAGCGGCCATTTACCCCATCACGCCGTCCTCGGTCATGGGCGAGGTTATGGACGAAATGGCCGCCAAAGGCCGCAAAAACGTGTTGGGCCAGACGGTCATCGTGCGCGAAATGCAGTCCGAAGCAGGCGCCGCGGGCGTTGTGCACGGCATGCTGGCCGGCGGTTCGCTGACCTCCACCTATACAGCTTCCCAGGGCCTGCTGCTGATGATCCCCAACATGTACAAAATCGCCGGCGAACTTCTTCCCGGCGTTTTTCATGTGGCGGCCCGCGCCCTGGCCACCCACGCCCTGTCCATTTTCGGCGACCAGTCGGACGTCATGGCCTGTCGCCAGACGGGCTTCGCCTTCCTCTGCGCCTCCTCGGTGCAGGAATGCATGGACATGGCCCTGGTGGCCCATCTTTCGGCCATCGACTCCAGCGTGCCCTTCTGCCACTTCTTTGACGGTTTCCGCACCTCGCACGAGGTGCAGAAAATCGAAGTCATCGACTACGACGACATCAAGAGCCTGGTGAACTGGGACAAGGTGGAGGAATTCCGCGCCGGGGCCATGAATCCCGAGCACCCGCACGTGCGCGGCACCGCCCAGAACCCTGATATCTACTTCCAGAACCGCGAAGCCGCCAACCTCTATTACGAAGCCGTGCCCGCCATCGTGCTGGAAAACATGAAGAAGGTGGAGTCCATCACCGGGCGTAAATACCACCTCTTCGACTATGTGGGCCACCCGGAAGCCGACCGCGTGATCATCAGCATGGGTTCCTCCTGTGAAGTCATCGAAGAGACGGTCAACTACCTGAACGGCCTCGGCCAGCGCGTGGGTCTGGTCAAGGTGCGCCTGTTCCGTCCCTTCTCCACCGAGCATCTGCTGCGCGCCATCCCGGCCACCGTGGGCACGCTCACCGTGCTCGACCGCACCAAGGAGCCCGGCGCGCTGGGCGAACCCCTCTACCAGGACATCTGCACGGCCTTCCTTGAAAAGGGCGACGCCCCCACCATCGTGGGCGGCCGCTACGGCCTGGGCTCCAAGGACTTCACGCCGGGCATGGCCAAGGCCGTGTTCGACAACATGCTGGCCCTCCAGCCCAAGAACCACTTCACCGTGGGCATCCATGACGACGTGACCAACCTCTCCCTGGACGTGGAAGAGGAAATCGACACCGTGCCCGCGGGCACCGTGCAGTGCAAGTTCTTCGGCCTGGGCGCGGACGGCACCGTGGGCGCCAACAAGCAGGCCGTGAAGATCATCGGCGACAACACCGACATGTACGCCCAGGCCTACTTCGCCTACGACTCCAAGAAATCCGGCGGCTTCACCGTGTCGCATCTGCGCTTCGGCAAGCAGCCCATCACCTCCTCCTACCTGATCACCCAGGCCGACTACATCGCCTGCCACAAGGCCGCCTATGTGACCATGTACGACATCCTGGAAGGCGTGAAGGAAGGCGGCACCTTCGTGCTGAACTCCAACTGGTCCCTGGCCGACCTGGAGAAGCACCTGCCCGCCTCCATGAAGCGGACCATCGCCCGCAAGAAGCTGAAGTTCTACAATATCGACGCCGTGAAAGTGGCGCAGGAAGTGGGCCTCGGCGGCCGCATCAACATGATCATGCAGACGGCCTTCTTCAAGCTGGCCAATGTCATCGACTTCGCCAAAGCCGTGGAGCTGCTCAAGGAATCCATCAAAAAGACCTACGGCCTCAAGGGCGACAAGGTCGTGAACATGAACATCGCGGCCGTTGAAAAGGCCAGCGGCGCTCTGGAAGAAGTCAAATATCCCGCCTCCTGGGCCGACACCACCGAAGGCGCGGAGGTCTGCCACTGCGGCGACGACGACTACATCCGCGAAATCGTGCGGCCCATCCTGGCCCAGCAGGGCGACAAGCTGCCCGTGTCCGCCATGGAGCCCGCCGGTCTCGTGCCCCTGGGCACCACGGCCTGCGAAAAACGCGGCGTGGCCATCAACATCCCCGAATGGCAGACGGCCAACTGCATCCAGTGCTGCCAGTGCTCCTTCGTCTGCCCGCACGCCGCCATCCGGCCCGTGCTGGCCACCGAAGCGGAACTGGAAGGCGCGCCCGCGAGCTTTGAGACCAAGGACGCCATCGGCAAGGAACTCAAGGGCCTCAAGTTCCGCATCCAGGTCTACCCTGAAGACTGCCTGGGCTGCGGCTCCTGCGCCGAGATCTGCCCGGCCAAGGAAAAGGCCCTGGTCATGAAGCCCCTGGAAAGCCAGCTGGACGCCCAGAAGACCAATCTGGAATTCGTCGAAGACCACATCAGCCTCAAGGACAACCTGCTGCCGCGCGACACCGTCAAGGGTTCGCAGCTCCAGCAGCCCTTGCAGGAATTCTCCGGCGCCTGCGCCGGCTGCGGCGAAACCCCGTACGTCAAGGTGCTCACCCAGCTCTTCGGCGAACGCATGCTCATCGCCAACGCCACGGGCTGCTCGTCCATCTGGGGCGCTTCCTCGCCCACCACGCCGTACTGCACCAACAAGGACGGCTTCGGTCCGGCCTGGGGCAACTCCCTGTTTGAAGACGCCGCCGAATACGGCTGCGGCATGGGCTTGGCCTATGTGCAGCGCCGCAACCGCCTGGCCATGCTGGTGGAAGAGGCCCTGAAGGAAGACGGCCTTTCCTCCGAACTCAAGGAAGCCCTTGAAGGCTGGCTCGCCCACAAGGACGACGCCGACGGTTCCCGCAAGTTCGGCGAGATGGTTCTGGCCAACCTGGACGGCTTTGAAAGCCCGCTGGCCCACGAACTCTGGGATATGTCCGACCTCTTCACCAAGAAGAGCGTCTGGATCTTCGGCGGCGACGGCTGGGGCTATGACATCGGCTACGGCGGCCTGGACCATGTGCTGGCTTCCGGCGACGACGTCAACGTCCTGCTCATGGACACCGAAGTGTACTCCAACACCGGCGGCCAGTCCTCCAAGGCCACGCCGCTGGGCGCGGTGGCGCAGTTCGCCGCCGCGGGCAAGCGCACCGGCAAGAAGGAACTGGGCCGCATGGCCATGACCTACGGCTATGTCTACGTGGCCTCCGTGTCCATGGGCGCGGACAAGCAGCAGGTGCTCAAGGCCTTCCGTGAAGCCGAAGCCTACAAGGGTCCTTCGCTGATCATCGCCTACGCGCCCTGCATCAACCAGGGCCTGCGCAAAGGCATGGGCAAGAGCATGGAAGAAGCCAAGATGGCCGTGCTGACCGGCTACTGGCCGCTGTACCGCTACAATCCGGAACTGGCGCTTGAGGGCAAGAATCCCTTCCAGCTCGACTGCAAGGCGCCCAGCGCCAGCCTGCATGAGTTCCTGGAAGGCGAAACCCGCTACGCCTCTCTGGACAAGACGGATCCCGCGGTGTCCAAACAGCTCAAGGACGATCTGGCCAAGGCTTATGCCGAGCGCTACGCCCTGCTCAAGCAGTTGGCGGATCTGCCCTATCCCCAGGTGGATGTGAAGTAGCAAGGTACAAAGAGCCGGTCGCGCGTCCGGGGCCAGCCCGCCGGACGCGCGACCGGCATGCACGAAGCGCGGCCCGTGGCGGGCGGCGTTGCGGTATATGGCACAGACAGGGCGCGGCAGAAAAGCCGCGCCCCTTTTCACATCACGGGGTCCGGCACGGCCGACGACGGCAGCGCCCCGCCGCCGGCATCCAACACCGGCCAAGGAGTTCCTATGAAGCACAACGCACTCTATGTCACGGCCACGGGGCCGCTGACGGGCAAAAGCGCCATCGCCCTGGGTACCATGCAGATGCTCAGCCGCCACATGCGCAATGTGGCCTTCTTCCGGCCCATCATCAACGAGCCGCAGCTGGATGACCGCGATCCGGACATCAACCTCATGCTCGAGCATTTCAAGATCGGCATGGACTATGCCGACACCTTCGCCTACACCCATGCCGAGGCGCGTGAAATCATCAATCAGGGCTCGCGCAACCTGCTGCTGGAAAACATCATCCAGAAGTTCAAAAAAATCCTTCTGGAGCACGACTTCGTGCTCTGCGTGGGCACGGACTTCCTGGGCAAGGACCCGATCTTCGAATTCGAGCTCAACGCCGAAATCGCGGCCAATCTGGGCTGCCCGGTCATGCTGGTGACCAGCGGCGACGAGGCCAGCTCCGAAGAAATCCGCCAGTCCCTGCAAATGACCATGGACAGCCTGGGACCCTACTCCCTGGACGTGGTGGCCACCATCATCAACCGCAGCCACCTTTCCCAGACCGACCTGGACGAACTGCGCGACCAGTTCGGCGAGGACGGCCGCCCGGCGCTGATCTACGCCGTGCCCAATGACCCCACCATCGGCCGGGCCACCATGGGCGACGTGAAAAAAGGCCTCAACGCCGAGGTGCTCTTCGGCGAAAACCGCATGGACACACTGGTGGGCGACTACCTGGTGGCGGCCATGCACGTGGACAATTTTCTCCGCTACATCGCCAAGGACCAACTGATCATCTCGCCAGGCGACCGCACGGACATCCTGCTGGCGGCCATCGCCTCGCGCCTGTCCTCGGCCAAGCCGGACATCGCGGGCGTGCTGCTCACCGGCGGCCTGCGCCCGCCGGAAGAAGTCTGCAAGCTCATTGAGGGCTGGACCGGCGCGCCCCTGCCCATCCTGCTTACCGAGTACCACACCTACCGGACCATCACGGCCCTGCAGGAGGTCTACGGCCTCATCGAACCCGGCGACATGCGCAAGATCAATACGGTGCTGGGCCTCTACGAGCACCACGTCAACGGCAAGGAAATCGCCAGCCGCCTGGTCTGCAAACGCAGCGGCCGCATGACCCCCATGATGTTCGAATTCGAACTCATCGAGCGGGCCAAGAGCGCCAAAATGCGCATCGTGCTGGCTGAAGGCGAAGAGGAGCGCATTCTGCGCGCCACGGACATCCTGCTGCGCCGCGAAGTGGCCGACATCACCCTGCTGGGCAATGTGAACGCCATCCGCCAGAAGGCCAGCGAACTGGGCCTGGAAATCAGCGGGGCCACGCTCATCGACCCGGTGCAATCGCCCAAGTTCGACGACTACGCCCAGACCTATTACGAACTGCGCAAGGCCAAGGGCATTACCCTGGAACACGCCCGCGACGTGATGAGCGACGCCACCTACTACGCCACCATGATGGTCAAGAAGGACGACGCCGACGGCATGGTTTCCGGCGCGGTGAACACCACGGCCCACACCATCCGCCCGGCCTTCGAGTTCGTCAAGACCAAGCCGGGCTATTCCGTGGTGTCCTCGGTCTTCCTGATGTGCCTCAAGGACCGCGTGCTTGCCTTCGGCGACTGCGCGGTGAACCCCAATCCCACGGCCCAGCAGCTGGCGGAAATCGCCGTGGCCTCGGCCCACACCGCCGAAGTCTTCGGCATTGAGCCGCGCGTGGCCATGCTGTCCTACTCCACCGGCACCTCGGGCAAGGGCGCGGACGTGGACGTGGTGGTGGAAGCCACCAGGATCGCCAAGGAAATGGCCCCGGATCTGGCCCTGGAAGGCCCCCTCCAGTACGACGCGGCCATTGATCCCACGGTGGCCAAGACCAAACTGCCCGACAGCAAGGTGGCCGGCAAGGCCACGGTGTTCATCTTCCCGGATCTGAACACCGGCAACAATACCTACAAAGCCGTGCAGCGCGCCGCCCAGGCCGTGGCCATCGGCCCGGTGCTTCAGGGCCTGAACAAGCCGGTCAACGACCTCTCGCGCGGCTGCACCGTGCCGGACATCGTCAATACGGTGGCCATCACCGCCGTGCAGGCCGCGGCGGAAAAAAACGGCAAGAAGTAAAAAAGCAATCTGCTCTAAAAAATGTCCGGGGCGGGAAGGCTGAAGCTCTTCCGCACGGGCATTTTCCCCTCAACACCAAGGCAGGAAAAAGGACGGCATATGAAAGTACTGGTGATCAACGCGGGTTCCTCGTCGTGCAAATATCAGCTTCTGGAAATGGACACGCAGAGCGTGCTCTGTTCCGGTCTTGCCGAGCGCATCGGCCAGACCAGCGGCCGCCTGACCCACAAAATCGCGCCTGACACGGACAAGGAGAGCAAGCTGGTCCGCGAGGCGGCCTTCCCCACCCATGTGGAGGCCATGGAACTGGTCATCGCCCTGCTGACCGACCCCGAGGTCGGCGTGATCAAGGACAAGGGCGAAATCTTCGCCATCGGCCACCGCGTGCTGCACGGCGGCGAATCCATCACGGACCCGGTGCTGGTGGACAGCCACGTCAAGGACATCATCAAGGACTGCTTCCTGCTCGGCCCTCTGCACAACCCGGCCAACCTCATGGGCATTGAAGTGGCGGAAAAGCTCTTCCCCGGCGTGCCCAACGTGGCCGTCTTCGACACGGAATTCGGCATGGGCATGCCCCCGGAAGCCTATATGTACGCCCTGCCCTACGAGCTGTACGAGGAACTCAAGATCCGCCGCTACGGCTTCCACGGCACCTCGCACAAGTACATCGCCCGCAAGACGGCGGAATACCTGGGCAAACCCCTTAACGAACTGCGCTCCATCACCATGCATCTGGGCAACGGCTCGTCCATGAGCTGCGTCAGGGACGGCAAGTGCTTTGACACCAGCATGGGCCTGACCCCCCTGGAAGGCCTGATCATGGGCACGCGCTGCGGCAGCATTGACCCGGCCATCGTGCCCTTTGTGATGGAAAAGAAAAGCCTTTCCCCGGCCGAAGCCGACACCCTGATGAACAAGAAGTCCGGCCTGCTGGGTCTGTGCGGTTATACGGACATGCGCGACGTGCATGCCCAGGTGGAAAAGGGCGACAAACGCGCGGCCCTGGCCCTGCAAATGCTGGTGCGCAGCATCAAAAAGACCTTGGGTTCCTACATCTTCCTGCTGGACGGCAAGGTGGACGCCCTGGTCTTCACCGCGGGCATCGGCGAAAATGACGACATCGTGCGCGCCGCCGTCTGCGACGGCCTGGAGAGCTTCGGCATCAAGCTGGACCTCAAGGAAAACGGCACCCGCAAGCCCGGCGCGCGGACAATCTCTCTGCCGGACGGCAAGATTCCGGTGCTGATCATTCCCACCAACGAAGAATTGCAGATCGCCCTGGCCACGCTGGAAGTGCTGGGCAAATAAGCGCGCCCTTTACGGAAAGCGCGGATAAAGGCCGCCCTTCGGGGCGGCCTTTCAGATTAATGACAAAGCCCGCTTTGCGCGGCGCAAAACCGGAATCCGGCACCCGGCGGGTCCGGGGACAGCAAGCCTCACGGGTGGAGCTTCCTCCGAACTTTGCTCAGAGCGCGGCGCAGCAACCAGCCCGTCGCGCCCGCCGCCAAGCAGGGCAGCCAGACCCAGCGCCACTCCGAAATCAACACCTCCAGTCCCTTCCTGCCGAAAAAAACGTGCAGATTGAGAGGCGAGACCCGGATGGGCCGCCAGTCCAGAAAATACCGGTCCGTGTCGAAGGGCCAGAGCGCGGCCACGCCCAGCCCGCCGTTGGTCATGGCATCCAGCAGAATGTGGCTGGCCGCGCCCGCCAGGGCCACACCGCAGGCCGCCGGGCGGGAGCAGCGCAGCCAAGGGGCCAGCGCCGCGCCAAGCAGTCCCAGGAGCAGCGCAAAGAGCAGAGAGTGGGAAAAGCCCCTGTGCCCCAGCAGGTCCGCGTAACGGATGCCCAGCTTGAAGCCGATCACATCCAGATCTGGAAGAACGGCACAGAACACGCCGAAAAGCAGCAGGCGCGGGGGAACGACGCGAGGGCCCAGGGCCGCCGCCAGGGCCAGCACGGGCGCGGGATGGGAAAATACAGTGGGCATGGAGCCTCCTTTACCGGCGCGCGAGGCGTGCTTGCCGTGCGGCGGCCGGGGCGATGCCAGCCGACGGCGGGAATATCGCCCCGTCTCCGCCGCGCGGCGTTCCCGGCAAAACAGCACGCCCGGCCCGGTCTGTCAAATTTCCCTGTAACGCGAAATTTTCTTGCACCCGGCGGCGACACGGCATATCTAAACATTGTCTAACAATTCCGCAGCTCCCCATCCCGCCGGGAGGAAACCACAGGTTCGCCATGTCACGCAGTTCCCGTCCCCTGCCGTTCCGGGCCACGGCCCGCCTGCTGTCCTTCGTTTTTCTGCTCTGCCTGGCCGCCGCGCCGCTCGGAACAGGCCGCGCCGTCGCGGCTCCGGCCGTGCCGCCCCACGGTTTTGTAGGCGTCTGCTCGGCCATTCTGTATGATCTGGACAACGACGCCATCCTCTTCGAGCAAAACGCCGACGAGCGCATTCCCCCGGCTTCGCTGACCAAGGTGCTCTCCATGTTTCTGGCTCTGGATTACATCAGCGCCGGGCACGCCGCCTTTGACAGCCCGGTGGACGTCAGCCGCGCCGCGGCGCGCACCGGCGGTTCACGCATGGGGCTCAGAAACAACGAACGGGTGCCCCTGGAAGAGCTGCTCATGGGCATGGCCGTGTCTTCCGGCAACGACGCCAGCATGGCCGTGGCCGAATTTGTGGGCGGCTCGGCCCCGGCCTTTGTGAACATGATGAACGTCAAGGCCCGCATGCTGGGCATGCGCGACAGCCGGTTTTGCAATCCGCACGGCCTGCCCGCCCGGGACCAGTACACCACGGCCCGCGACATGCTCACCCTGGCCCGGGCCTATCTGAAAACCTACCCTTGGGCGCTCAAATTCCATAACACCCATGTACTCAACCATCAGGGCCGGGTCACCTGGAACAAAAACCCCCTGCTCGGCCAGTATCCCGGCGCGGACGGCCTGAAAACGGGCTGGGTCAACGCCTCGGGCTATAACCTGATCTTCACGGCCAGCCGTGGGGAAAAACGCCTGCTGGCCGTAATTCTGGGCGCGCCCGACGTGCGCGTGCGCGGCAGCGAGGCCTGCCGCCTGCTGGATGCGGGCTTCCAGGTTCGCGACAATCAGGCCGTATCCGTAGCCGCCGCCCTGCCGCTGATGCCTCTGGAAAACTATCGTCTGGATCTGCGCAAAACCGCCCACGAAGCGGGCCGCCAGTATGCCCAGGCCAAGCCTGAAATGCGTAAACAGGGCAAACACGCCCGCCAGAGCAAAGAGGTCAGAAGCAAAAAACACAAAAACCGCAAATCCGACAAGCAGCGCGCCTCTCGCCAGAGCCGCCAGTCCGCGCAGAATGCGCGGGCCCACGCAGGCTAACTCGCTTCAGCAGAGATCCTGTCCCATACACGCGGAAAGCCGCCTGACATCAGGTGGCTTTCCGCGTTGTAAAACGGGTTCATGCATCAGGCCAGAAAGAGGCGCAAACCGGCGTAGCCCACGGTATGCGACGCGTCGCCCGAGGCAGAGGCCGAAGTGTCGTGAGCGATGAATTCCGCCCTGGGTTGGCCCAGCAAACGGGCGGCAAACAGGGCCAGAGCCAGCGGTCCGGCCCCGCACATGCTGATGCGCTCACGCGCCACCGTGGCCAGCAGGCCTTCGGGGTCGCAGGCCAGAGCCCGTTCCAGGGCCAAGGCATCCTTTTCCACAGTGCGGCGCTCGTCTTCATAGTGGTTCATGTCCGAACTGACAATGACGCCCGCCGATTCCCCACGCGCGCGGCACTCCGCCAGCGCGGCGGCCAAGGCCCGCCCGGCGGCGCTCAGGGCCGCCGCCTGCTGCGTGCCCACGCAGACCGGCACGATGCGCAAGGGCCGCTCCGCGCCCGACGCTACCTGCAGGAAGGGCAGAATCACCTCAATGGCATGCTCTCCCAGATGGGACCGGGTGTCCGCGACAAAGCCGCCGCTGCCTGCATTCGTTTCGATGAGGGCGGCGGCCAGATCCGCATCCACGGTCAGCGGTGCCAGGGGCGTGAGCCACGCGCCCTCGGGCCAGACGCCCAAGGCCTGCCCCTGCCCCGTGTGGTTGGGACAAAGGAGAACCAGGGTGCGCGGCAGGTCCACGCCCGCCAGAGTCGCTCCCAGTACCCGTCCGCAATAGACATAACCCGCGTGGGGCAGCATCAGGCCCCAGGGAGAGGCTGCCCCGCCCCGTTCAGCCAGGGCGGCCCCGCCCTCAAGATACGCGCGCGCCTCCCGCTCCAGAGCCTCGGGCGCGGCGGGGTAAAAACGCCCGGCGGCTATGGGCTGACGGATCAACATAACGCCGCCCGCCTACGCCAAGCCGCCCAACAGCAGATAATGCGTCTCCATGTACTCCAGCAAACCCTCGCTGCTGCCTTCGCGTCCCAGACCGCTGTATTTCACGCCGCCGAAGGGCGTCTCGGCCGAAGCCAGGGTGGCGTCGTTGACGCCCACCATGCCGTATTGCAGCGCCCCGAACAGACGCCAAGTGCGGGCCAGATCGCGGGTGCAGACGTAAGAGGCCAGACCGTAGCTGGTATCGTTGGCCAGGGCCACGGCTTCCTCTTCCGAAGCAAAAGGCATGACGGCGGCCACGGGTCCGAAGATTTCGCCCTGAAAGATCTGCATGTCCCGCTTCAGGCCGGCAATCAGGGTGGGTTCGTAAAAATTGCCGCCCAGCGCGTGACGGTGCCCGCCCGCCAGCAGACGCGCTCCCCTGGTTTCGGCGTCGCGGACCAGACCGTCCACCCGCTCCACGGCGCGGGCGTTGATCAGCGGCCCCATGTCCGTGGCCGGGTCAAGGCCGTCGCCCACGCGCAGGGCCTTGATCCGCGCGGTCAGCCCTTCCACGAAACGCTCATGGATGCCCTCCTGGACCAGAAAACGGTTGGCGCAGATGCAGGTCTGCCCGGCATTGCGGAATTTGCAGGCCATAGCCAGATCAAGGGCCGCCTTGAGGTCCGCGTCGTCAAAGACCAGGAAGGGCGCATTACCGCCCAGTTCCAGGGACATGCGCTTGAGGGTGGGCGCGCAGTCGGCGGCCAGTTGTTTGCCCACCTCGGTGGAGCCGGTGAAGCTGACCTTGCGCACTGCGGGATTGGCCGCGATTTCGCCGCCGATCTCCGACGCCGTGCCGGTCAGCACATTGATGACCCCGGCGGGAATGCCCACGCGCACGCCCAGCTCGGCCAGCGCCAAAGCGCTGTACGGCGTGCGGCCCGCCGGTTTTATCACGATGGTGCAACCCGCGGCCAGGGCGGGCGCGGTCTTGCGCGGCAGCATGGAGAAGGGGAAATTCCAGGGGGTGATGGCCGCCGCCACGCCCACGGGCTCATGCCGGGTAAGGCCCTGCGTGCCCGGCCTAAACGAAGGCGTCACGTCGCCGCAGACGCGGCGGCATTCTTCGGCGAACCAGGGGAAATAGGACGCGCCCTGCAGAATTTCGCCCTTGGCCTCGGCCAGGGGCTTGCCTTCCTCCAGGGTCAGAATCTTGGCCAGATCCTCCAGATTGTCCCGGATGGCCTGTTCCCAGTCCCGCAGGTACGCGCCGCGCTGCAAGGGCGTGAGCGCGCGCCAGGCCGGAAAGGCGGCCGAGGCCGCTTCAATGGCCCGCCGGGTTTCGGCCGCGCCGCATTTGGGCACCGTGCCCAGCTGTTTCTCATTGGCCGGATTGGTCACGGCCAGCACGCTTTTGTCGTCCGCGTCGCACCATTGGCCGTTGATCAGGCACTGCCGGCGGAACAGGCTTTTGTCTTTCAAAATGGCAAGCATGGATTCAGGCATGGAAAACCTCTTTATATTTCATCCGGCGTCGCGCCGGGTTCAGAACAGCATTCTGCCGCCGAGCCAGTGGTGTTTGACGCGTCCGCGCAGGCTCTGTCCCAGAAAGGGAGTATTGCGGCTTTTGGAGTGCATGGTCTCGGGGCCGGGGGTCCAGACCTCGTCCGGATCCAGAAGAAAGAAATCCGCCGGGTCGCCGGGCGCGAAGCCGTTCCAGGACAGACGGAAGATTTCCGCCGGGCCACGGCACCAGAGGCGCTGCAGGTCGGCTTCGGCCAGAACGCCCTCGCGCACCAGACCCCAGGTCAGGCTCACAGCCAGGTCCAGGCCGGTGAAACCGCAGGGGGCTTCGTCCAGAGTGCCTTCCTTTTCATGGGCCGCGTGCGGGGCGTGGTCCGTGACCAGAATATCGATGGTTCCGTCCTTGACGGCCCGGCGCAGGGCCTCGCGGTCCTCGGGACGCCGCAGCGGCGGGCTGACTTTGGCGGCGGTGTTGTAGCCCTCCAGCGCGCTCTCGTCCAGAAGCAGGTAGTGCGGGCAGGTTTCGGCGCTGACCCTGACCCCGCGTGCCTTGCCCCAGGCAATGACGTCCACGGTGAGTTTGCCCGAGACATGCGCGATGTGCACGGGCAGGTGCAGATATTCGGCCAGCATGATATCACGCGCGGCCTGCACGGCCTCGCCCACGTCGGGCTGACCCTTGACGCCCAGCAGGCCACTCACGGCCCCCTCGTTCATCAGCCAGCCACGGGCCAGGCAGGGGTCCTCGCAGTGGTCGATAAAGGTCAGGTCCAGGTCCGCCGCGTATTCCATGATCCGGCGCAGCAGTTCGGCATTCTCCAGCGGGCGGCCGTCGTTGGACACAGCCACGCAGCCCGCCTCCTTCAGTTCCGCCAGAGGGGCCATTTCCTCGCCCTTGAGGCCCACGCTGGCCGCCGCGATGGGGTGCAGGCGCGGGCCGTGCGGATGGCTCAGACGGGCGCGTTCCAGCATGAAGCGGGTCACGGACGCCGCGTCGTTGACCGGCCTGGTGTTGGCCATGCACATGACCGCGCCGAAGCCGCCGTGGGCCGCCGCGGCCAGGCCCGAGGCAATGTCTTCCTTGTATTCGAAGCCCGGCTCGCGCAGATGCACGTGCGCGTCGATGAAGCTGGGCATCAGCACCAGCCCTCTGGCGTCGAACTGCTCACAGCCTTCGGGCGCGGCGTGGCGGCCCGCCGGGGTCATGGTCACTATCTTGTCCCCGTCCACCAGCAGATCCACCGGGGCTTCCAGATGACGGGCGTTTGTAATGCAGAGCGTCATGCGTTTCCTCCGTCATTGCGCGTGGCCAGCAGATAGAGCACGGCCATGCGCGTGGCGACGCCCGCAGCCACCTGATCAAGCACCAGACTGGCGGGCGCGTCGGCAATCTCATTGGAAATCTCAAGCCCCCGGTTCATGGGGCCGGGATGCAGCACCTTGGCCTCGGGCCGGGCCAGCTCCAGATGGGCCGCGCCCAGGCAGAAGCGGCGCGAATACTCCGCCAGATCGGGCAACAGGCCGGCCTGCTGGCGCTCCAGTTGCAGACGCAGGCACATGACCGCGTCCACATCGCGCACGGCCCGCCCGAGGTCGGAAAAGACCTCCACCGGCCAGTTTTCCACCCCGGCGGGCAGCAGGGTGCGCGGCGCGCAAAGCCGGACCTTGACCCCCAGCAGGTGCAGCAGATGCACGTTGGAGCGGGCCACCCGGCTGTGGGCGATGTCGCCCAGAATCAGCAGGCTGCGGCCCGCAAAGCTGTCCCCCCAGGCCTGGCGCAGGCTGAAGCAGTCCAGCAGAGCCTGGGTGGGATGGGCGTGCCAGCCGTCGCCGCCGTTGACGATGCCGCAGGGCAGCAGGTCAGCCATGAAGGCCGCCGCGCCGCTGCTGGAATGCCGGATGACGATGACGTCCGGCCCCATGGCCTGCAGGGTCAGGGCCGTGTCCTTGAGGCTTTCGCCCTTGTTCAGGCTGGAACCGGACTTGGCCAGGGAATAGGTGTCGGCGGAAAGGCGCTTGCCCGCCACGTCAAAGGAGGTTTTGGTGCGGGTGCTGTTTTCCACAAAAAAAAGCACCACGGTCTTGCCCTTGAGCGTGGGCACCTTCTTGACCGGGCGGCGGTTGATTTCCTGAAAGCTGGCGGCCAGATCCAGCAGATGGCGGACGTCTTCGCCGCTCAACTGGGTCACGTCCAGCAGGTCCTTGTGCTGCCAGTGATAGCGGTTGTCGGTATTCATGGGCGTGGGGACTGAAAGTTAAAAAAAAGCCCCGCTGGAACCAACGGGGAACAGATCGGCGCGCGGCCGGGCCGCATCGGCGCGGACTCGGACAGCAGCCCGGGACGGCGCGAGGCATGGGCTTTACACAACTTCATGGCCAAAAATGTTAGGCGCGCGGCGGGCCTTTGTAAAGGAAAAATCCGTAGCGGACAGGACCGGCCCCCCCTCAGAAAACCTTCAGCCCGTGCAGCAGGATGATGACGATCAGCAGGGGCGTCAGCGTGCGGCAGGCCCGGCGCAGCAGCCGCGCCAGTCCCTGCAGGGGCAGATTGCCGCTGTTGGTCAGGGCGGCGACGAATTCCCGTTCCGGCCAGACATAGCCCGCGAACAGGCTGGTCAGCAGGCCGCAGACCGGCAAAAGCAGATTGGAGGTGGCGAAGTCGTAAGCGTCGAAAAAGGAGAGGCCGAAAACCGTCCACGACGACCAGATTCCCGTGGAGAGTGTGGGCGGAACGCCCAGCGCGGCCACGCCCAGGGTCACCAGCAGGGTGGCTCTGGGACGGGGCAGTTTGCAGGTTTCCAGCAGCCAGGCCACGGGAATTTCCAGCAGGCAGAGCATGGCTCCGGTGGCGGCCACGGCCGAGAGCACGAAAAAAAGCGCGGTGAAGAACTGCCCGCCGGGCATGGAGGCGAACACCGCCGGAATGGTCAGAAAAAGCAGGCTGGTGCCCGCCGTGGGTTCAAAGCCGAAGCTGAACACCGCCGGAAACACGGCCACACCCGCCAGCAGGGAGACCAGCAGATCGCAGACCATCACCCGCAGGGCCAGGGCGGGTACGTGGGTGTCGGCCTGGAAATAGCTGCCGTAGGTGATCATGCAGCCAAAGCCGATGGACATTTTGAAAAAGGACAGGCCCATGGCCATCAGCACCACGTCGCCGTCAATGCGCGCGAAGTCGGGCATGAAGAGAAAGCGCAGGCCCGCCTGAGCGTTGGGTAGCGTGAGGCTGCGGATACAGACCGCCACCAGCAGCAGAAACAGCAGGGGGATCAACACCCGCGTGACGCGCTCAATGCCCGCCGAGGCTCCGCGCATGATCACGGCCGCGATGCAGCCCAGCACCAGCCACTGCCAGAGCAGGCTTTCCCACGGGTTTGCCAGCAGATCCCCGAAAATGCGGGCCGCCGCTTGCGGGTCGGTGGTGGCCACGCCGCCGCTCACGGCCTTGGGCACATAGGCGAAGACCCAGCCCGCCACGTCGCTGTAAAAAGCCAGAATAAGGGCGGCGGCCAGCACGGACAGGCCGCCCGTGATCCGCCAGATCCGCGCGGACGCCCCGGACATTCCAGACAGACCGGGTCGGGGCGGAGTCAGCATGACGAAGGTTTTATAGGCGTTGGCGCGGGTGCGCCGCCCCATGATCATCTCCACAATCATCAGGGGCAGGGCCACAACCAAGGTAGAGAGCACGTAAATCAGCAGAAAGGATGCGCCGCCGTGCTGCCCGGTGAGGGCGGGCACCTTCCAGATATTGCCCAGGCCCACGGCCGAACCCAGCGTGGCCGCCAGAACCCCGAGCCTGGAAGCGAAAAGATCGCGTTTCCCCTGTGCCGCTGCCGCCATAGCTCCTCCCGAAAAACAGCCGTCACGCGGCTATACCGCCGCGTCCAGCAGCAGATTGTCCCTGTGGATGACTTCGGGATAGTGGGCGTCGCCCAGAATGGCTGCCACTTCGTGACGTTTGAGGCCCATAATTTTTTTGAGGTCCGCCGCACTGTAGTTGGAAAGCCCCACCCCCAGGCTCCGGCCCTCGTGCAGCACGCGCACCAGCGCCCCTTTCTGGAACGCGCCCTCCACCTGGCGCACGCCGCCGGGCAGCAGGCTGCCGCCTTTGCGCAGCAGCGCCTGCGCCGCGCCCGCGTCCACAGTCACCCCGCCCGCCGGTTCCGACTGATAGGCCAGCCAGAATTTGCGGCGCGGTATGGCATGCCCGGCCGGGCGCACCCAGGTTCCGGGAATCGGCGTCGCGCCGGAGTCCGCGCCCGCCGCGAAGGCACGGCTTAGCACGTCGGGCGCGCGGCCGGGCAGAATCAGGGTGGGCACGCCGATCTGGGCGGCGCGCCGCGCGGCCAGCAGTTTGGAATACATGCCGCCTGTACCCACCGACGTTTTGCCGCCGCAAAGCTGGCCGAGATCCAGGGCCGCCACGTCGTCAATGTGCTCCATGACCGGCGCGTCGGGTTCCCGCTGGGGATCGGCGGCCAGCACGCCGGGCGAGGACGTCAGGTTGACGAAGAGATCCGCGCCCGTGAGATTGACCAGCAGGCTGGCCAGGCAGTCGTTGTCGCCGAATTTGAGTTCGCTGACCGACACCGTGTCGTTTTCATTGACAATGGGCAGCACGCGCCACTGCAACAATTCCGCGAAGGTATTACGGGCGTTGAGAAAACGCTGGCGCGAACGCAGGTCGTCGCGGGTCAGCAACACCTGCGCCGTGGGCATGCCATGAACGTGAAAAGCCGTATCCCAGGCCTGCATGAGGCGGCCCTGACCCACGGCCGCCGCCGCCTGCCGGGCCGCCAGGCCCGTGGTTTCCACCTGCCGGCCGCGCGCGGCCAGGGCTGTGCGTCCGGCGGCCACCGCGCCGGAGGAGACCAGCACCAGACGCCGCCCGTCGGGCAGGCCCGTTCCCGGCGCGGCCAGCCGGGCCAGCTGCCCGGCCAGACTGTCCAGCACAGCGGCGTTGAGCCCTTGCGCGTCGGTCAGCACGGCGCTGCCCACCTTGATCACCACCACACGGGCCTGCGCCAGCACCCGCGCCCGCTCCCGCCGCCAGTCCTCCGGCCTTTCCATCGCCGCCTCCACTGCAACCGCACTTGAGCAGATTCCCTTTGAAACGCAATGCTTTTTCAAAGGTTCATTCAGCCGAAAAGCGCGGTTTTCGGCTGAATCCACGCCGCTTCGCGACGCGCCGCACAAGATGCGGCGTCAGAGCATTTCAACTTTGAAATACTCCGGATACAGAGCATACGCATTTTGAAACGCGCGCCGCTTCCGGCCCGTCTTCCTCACTCGCGCGTGTAGATCACCTCAATATCCGGAAATTCCTCGTCCTCTTCCGTCTCTTCCAGTTGGTGGCGCAGCAGCGGCTCATGCCGGGCCAGTTCATCACGCAGCCGCCAGAGCTCGGCAATCAGCGGTTCCAAGCCCTGCGCCTCCCGGGCGGAAATGAAGAAAATCCTCCGCTCGTCGGCCTCGGCACGGGCTTTCAGGGCCTCCAGGCGCTCCGCATCCGCCAGATCAATCTTGTTGATCACCTCAACCTGTCCCCGTTCAGCCAATACCGGATCAAAACGCCGCAATTCCTCATTGACCAGCTCGAATCCGGCCCAGGGGTCCGCGTCGTCCACATCCTCGATGCTCAGCATATGCACCAGAAAGCGGGTGCGCTCCACATGCTTCAGGAAACGGTGCCCCAGCCCCTGCCCGGCGTGCGCTCCTTCAATGAGTCCGGGAATGTCGGCAATGACCATGCGCTTGTCCGGGTCCACTTCATCGATCATCACGCCCAGATTGGGCGTGAGCGTGGTGAAGGGATAGGCCGCGATCTTGGGCCGGGCCGCCGAGATCCGCGAAATGAGCGTGGACTTGCCCGCGTTGGGCAGGCCGATAAGCCCGGCATCGGCCAGGATTTTCAGCTCCAGCCGCAGGGTCAGCTCCTCGCCGGGTTCGCCGGGTTGGGCGAAACGCGGCGCGCGCATGGTGGAGGATTTGAAATGCTCGTTGCCCTTGCCGCCGCGCCCGCCGCGCGCCGCCAGCACAAGGCTGTCCGGTTCGCTGAGGTCGGCCAGCAGGCGTTCGCCTTCCGGCCCCTCGGCAAAAACCAGGGTGCCCACCGGCAGGCCCAGCACCAGGTCCTCGCCCTTTTTGCCGTCGCACTGGCTGCCCTGGCCGGGCTGGCCGTTGCGGGCCTCGTAAAGCCGCTTCAGGCGGAAGTCGTACAGAGAAAGCAGGCGGCTGTCGGCCCGCAGATACACGGAGCCACCGTCGCCGCCGTTGCCGCCGTCCGGGCCGCCGCGCGGCACAAACTTCTCGCGCCGGAAGGACAGGCAGCCGTGGCCGCCCTTGCCCGCCCGGACCTGTATTTTCGCTTCATCCACAAATCGCATAGTGTGCCTCTGATCCACCGGCGCATCGCGGCTCCGGCTTGTATATAAATCGTGGCCGCCGGCCGTTCAACGGCAAGCGGCGTCAGTATGTCCGTAAAAATGCAAAAAGGGAAGGAACCGCGCCCGAGTGCGGCTCCTTCCCCAAACAAATTCCACGCGGCCGCGAAGTTATTGAGCGGCCGCTTCCACATGCACGCGCGTCAACACGCGACGTTTGCGGACATATTTTTCAAAGCGCACCACGCCCTCCACCTTGGCGAAGAGGGTGAAGTCCCTGCCCATGCCCACGTTGTTGCCGGGGTACACAACAGTGCCCAGCTGACGCACGAGGATGTTGCCGGCCAGCACACGCTGACCGCCGAAACGCTTGACGCCGCGGCGCTGACCCGCGCTGTCGCGGCCGTTGCGCGAAGAACCGCCTGCTTTCTTATGAGCCATGATAGCCTCCTGAGCGCTGAGCCATCAAAACGCGCGGCCCGCTCCCCCTCGGATTCCGGCCCGGGACGCGATCACTGATCGCCGCCGGGCGGGGACCGAAAAAAACGGACGCTCGCTCCGAAAAGCCAGCCTAGCTGTTGATGCTTTTGACGCGAATGGTGGTGCAGTCCTGACGGTGCCCGCGCAAGGTCTTGGAATCCTTGCGACGACGGCGCTTGAAGACCATGACTTTGGGGCCGCGCCCCTGTTCCACCACTTCCGCCGTCACGGCGGCGCCGGCAAGATAGGGAGCGCCGACTTTGCAGTCCGCGCCGCCGACCATCAGCACCTTATCCAGAGTAACGTCGCTGCCGGTCTGGGCCGCGAGTTTTTCCACAACAATCTTGGAACCTTCTTCGACGCGGTACTGTTTTCCGCCGGTCTCGATAATCGCGTACATGATCAACCTCCAAAAAGAGAAAGGTATATTTGCCCGATCAGACGAAAAATGTCAAGGCCTCGTCCGCAATCATTTCAGACAAATTCCGCCCGTGCCTGTCCGGACCGGCCTTGGCAAAACCTCCCCGGCGCTGCTATCCTGTCCGGCATGAGCGAAATTCTCACTGTGACCGTGGACAGTCTGGCCCACGACGGGCGCGGCATCGCCCGCGTGACGACGGACGGGAACGACGGGCGCGGCGCGGCGGTCTTTGTGACCGGCGCGCTGCCGGGGCAGATCGTCCGGGCGCGGGTTGTCCGCCGCAAGACCCGCCTGCTGGAAGCCGACCTGCTGGACGTGCTGCGCCCGGCAGCGGATGCCGTGCCGCCGCTCTGCCCGCATCAATCCGTCTGCGGCGGCTGCCCCCTGCAAATCATACCCTACCCGGCGCAGTTGCGCTGGAAGGAAAACCTGGCTCTGGAAGCCCTGAGCCGCATCGGGCGTCTGGACCGTACTCTGCTCAACAGCGTGTGGGAAGCCCCGCGCCCTTCGCCGGACCACACGGCCTTCCGCAATAAAATGGAATTCGCCTTCGGCCCGGGCGCGGACGGCGGCCTGGTTCTGGGCCTGCGCCGCCGCGGCGGCGCGGAGGTCGTGCCCGTGCCGGACTGCGTTCTGCCGCCCGCCGGAGCGCGGGACATTCTGGAGGCGGCCCGGAGCATGGCGGAAACAAGCGGCCTGCCGCCGTATGTCGCGCCCGCTTCCCGACGCAACGCGGGACGGAGCAAGGGCATTGACGCCGCCGGGGCACACGGCTTCTGGCGCTTTCTGATCTTGCGGCACGGGCAGAAAGGCGACGACCCCGCGCCCCGCTGGTGGGTCCTGTGCGTCACCAGTCCCGGCGGCGCGGCGGGCCGGACGGCGGCGCGCGCCCTAGGCGAACGTCTGCTGCAACGCTTCCCGGACCTGGCCGCCTTCATCCATGAAGAGCGGCAAAGCCCCGACCCCTTGGCGGCCGGGGAGCGCCGTGTGCTCTGCCTGAACGAACGGGGGCGGGAAGAGGCTGAAGCCGCTCTGCTGCATCTGCCCTTGGGCAGCCGCCTGTTCGGCCTGGACGCGGCGTCCTTCTTTCAGGTCAATACCGGGGCCGCGCAAAGTCTGGCCCGTCTGGCTACGGAAATGCTGAACGCCGGAGGCGTGGAAAAAGGTTCATCCCTGCTGGATCTGTACTGCGGCGTGGGCGCGCCGGGCCAGTTGCCGGCCCCCGCCTTCGAACGCCTGATGGGCCTGGAATACGACAGGCGCGCCGTGGCGCTGGCCCGGCGCAATGCGGAACAGGCCGGTCTGACGCACTGCCGTTATGAAGCGGGTGACGCGGCGGTTCTGCTGGAGCGTCTGCGGCGCGACCGGTCCGCCGCCTGGGATACGGTGCTGGCCGATCCTCCGCGCGCCGGACTGGCGCCCAGAGTTCTGGACAGCCTGCTCAAGCTGCGCCCCCGGCGCATCCTCTATATATCCTGCAACCCGGCCACGCTGGCGCGGGACGCCCAGGCGCTCCAGACGCATTATGAGCCGGCGCGTCTGACGGGCGTGGATCTTTTTCCGCATACTCCGCACCTGGAATGCCTCAGTCTCTGGCGGCTTCGGGGCTGAACGCGCGGCGGAAATATGCGCAGATGCCGAATGTTTCGGCGCAAAGCCGTTGACGCGCCGCCGAGGCTGTGATAATTTACACAGCGTTAGGGGTTTTACAGCGTGCGGAATGTACGCGCCGCTGACATTCGCGGAGGCGGCCCGTGTCATTCAAAGACATTCTCAAACAACAGCAGAGCGGCATGGAAGCCCTGGCCACCACCGGGGTCATCGGTCTGCATCTGGTCAGCGGGCCGCTGGTGGGTTTCGCCATCGGGTACGGCCTGGATTACTGGCTGGGCACAGGCCCCTGGTGCAAATTGTGCTTTCTGTTGCTGGGCATTGCCGCCGGTTTTTTGAACGTCTACCGCGACACGCAGCATCTTTTGAAAAAAATTGCGGCCGAAGACGCCCGCCGCAAGGGGCTTGTCCCGCCGCCCGATACGCCGCCCACGGATGAGGCTTCCACGGCGCGGCGGACGGCGGAAACGCAACAAAGCGGAGAGACGGATGGCCGTGCAGGCGCTGAGAACCATGACGCACAGCCTTGACGCCTGGCTCTGGCGGCGGGGCATCAGCCACCCGGTTATCCGGCCGCTGGTGCGGAACGAACTGCTGCTGACGGCCCTGTTTCTGCTGGGCGGCGGCATCGCCTTCGCCGCGACGCCCTGGTTTTTCTGGTTCGGCGTGGGGCTGGGCATCATGGCCCTGACGTTCTGGAGTCTGGCGCGCTTTTTTCTGCGCGCGGGTCTGGGCGAGTACAGCACGGCTTTTCTACGCGTTGTGCTGTTGCGCTGGGGCGGCAGACTGCTACTTCTGGCCGGGTTGCTCTACCTGGCGCTGGTAGTCTGGAAAGCGCCGGTGACGGCCATCCTGGGCGGCCTGACCGCCGGGGCGGTCACAGCCCTGCTCACCTTTGCCGTGGTTTCGCGCGAAGGCCGGGACGCATCCGGCCGGGGTTGAGCGCCGCCCTTGGCGGCACGTCAAACGGGGCGATATTATTGGGGAAAAGGCTGCGGGCATTCGCGCCGCGCGGTCTTGGAAAACACGGTTCAGCTTGTTTCACACAGGAGGCTGGCTCATGGCAGGTGGTTTGCCGCATCCGGTATTGCTCTCCACATTTATGGGCATGGACGAGATCACCCTGGGCGGGCAGGTGATCGAATTCAAACACGTCTTTTATTCCTGGGTCTGTATGGCCATCCTTTTCACGGTGGCCTTCATCATGCGCCGGCGGCTGACCCTTGTGCCGGGAGGACTGCAGAATTTCTTCGAGGCGCTGATTGATACCATTGAGCGTTTCGTCTGTTCGACCATGGGCGAAGTGGGACGCAAGTACGTCCCCCTCCTGGCCGGTATGTTCATCTATATTTTCGGCATGAACCTCATGGGCCTGATCCCCGGTTTCGACGCGCCCACAGCCAATCTGAACACCACGGTCTGCATGGCGCTCTTCGTCCTGGTCTACTACAACGCCGTGGGCCTGATGCGCTGGAAAAGCCATTACATTCATCAGTTCACCGGGCCGTCCAAGTTTCTCATTCCGCTGATGTTCCCGCTGGAAGTGGTTTCGCATCTCTCCCGGCCGGTTTCTCTCTCCCTCCGTCTTTTCGGCAACATCCGGGGCGAGGAAATCGTCATGGTTCTCTTCTTCGTCATGGCCCCCCTGCTGGGCACCCTGCCCATCTATGCCCTCTTCCTTCTGGGCAAGACCATGCAGGCCTTCGTCTTCTTCATGCTGACCATGTTCTACATCAAGGGCGCTCTGGAAGGCCCTGAACACTAGAAACACGCATTACCGCTCTCCCGCGGCCCGGAAAAGGGGCCGCGGGTGGAGCGCCGCAGCAGCCGCCCGAGCACGCGGCCCGGAAAACGGCATAAAACTGCTCGCATCTTGGGGGAATGGTCGCACGCGACCCAACAATAAACCAGTGGAAGGAGTGCTCTCATGCGTAAATTTCTGATGATCGCCCTGAACACCGTGGCGCTGCTGGGCTTGGCCAGCATGGCTTTTGCCGCCAATCAGCTTGACTCTGCCGCTCTGGGCTATACCTGCCTGGCCGCCGCTCTGGGCATCGGCATCGCCGCTTTCGGCTGCGGCATCGGCATGGGCCTGGGCCTCAAGGGCGCCTGCGAAGGCGTCGCCCGTAACCCTGACGTCAGCGGCAAGATCACCGGCACCATGATTCTGGCCTTCGCCTTCATCGAATCTCTGGCCATTTACGCCCTGGTCATCAGCTTCATCCTGCTCTACGCCAATCCTTACGCGTAGTCCGCATTCGACCGCAGCAAAAGGGAGGCTTCGGCCTCCCTTTTTTATTGCCGTGGAACATTTTTATTTTATATAGCCAGCCAGCATATCCGGGCTTATATGCCCGCCTCCGCTCCAGCCAAGACATGTACTCCAAAAAATTACTCCTCGTATTATATCAAATAAATGGCTGACAGACAGACATTAGAAAAGAAACCACGCCCGCAGCTCTGCGCCCAAAGTTGTTTGCCTTTGAAAAAATCTGCCTTTTCAAAGAATTTTTCACTGAAATTAATAAATTTTAGCTAATCAATCATTATTTCGGCAAATTGCACACTACCACGAAGCACAGAGCCGTTTAATATTGAAACGCCCTAGCCACCCGTCTCGATTTTCACCTTATTAAGAAAATTAGCGTCTTGCCATAATGGCTAAACAAGCACAGGATGCGCGCCTCCGCCGGGCCTGCGGGAAAGCCCGCTTGCACTGCGGTCTGTTTTCAAGTATTCTGAGTAATACTTTATTTCACAAGTCAACATTAACGAATCCATTTCGAGCAATAAAGGCACCGCCCATGGTCACGCAACCCAAAAGCAAGCATATCCCCCGCGCCACCATCCAGCGCCTTGCCACCTATGTGCAGGTGCTTGAAAATTTCGCCCGCGACGATGTGGAAGTCATTTCGTCCAATCCCCTGGCCGAAGCCTGCGGCGTCAACGGTTCTCAGGTGCGCAAGGATCTGGCCTACTTCGGGGAATTCGGCATCCGTGGCGTGGGCTACCATGTGACATCGCTTATTGCGGCCATCACTTCGGCGCTGGGCGTGGACCGCGAATGGCGCATGGCCCTGATCGGCGTAGGCAACCTGGGCAAGGCCATCCTGAACCACGGCGAATTCCGCGCGCGTGGCTTCAACATCGTGGGCATCTTCGACTGCGACCCATTCAAGATCGGTGAAATCGTGCATGGTCTGGAAGTGCATTGCACCAAGGACCTCAAAAGCATGGTGGTCGAACTCGGCATTGAGATCGGCATCATCACCACCCCGCCGGAACGCGCCCAGCGCGCGGCCCAGCACCTGATGGACGCGGGCCTGACCTCCATTCTCAACTTCGCCCCCGCGCGGATCAAGGTGCCGGAACGCGTGCATGTGGAATATGTGGACTTCTTCCACCATCTGTACGCGCTGGCCTTCAATCATACCCAGGCCCGTTATTGAGCGGATATGCCTCACGACTGAGCAGGGCCGGAGGCCGTTTTCTGGACGCTCTGGCTTTTCTGAGCCGTCTTGCGCCGCCCCGGCCCTGCAACGCGCGGTCCCTGGCCGCCTGCGTGCCGTGGTTCGCGCCCGCGGGCCTGGTTCTGGGCAGCCTGTACACGTTGGCGGCCTGGCTGTTTCTGACTCTTCTTTCCGCATCACCCGCCACGATGCTTTTTTCCGGGGCAGTCTGGCCTGCCGCCGCGCTGGCGGCCTGGCTCTGGCTGGCTCTGGAACTGTGGAGCACGCGCGGCCTGCACTGGGACGGGCTGGCCGATCTGGGCGACGCCTGTGGCAGCGGCGCGACCGGCGCGCGGTTCTGGGAGATTCTGCGTGACAGCCGCCTGGGGGCCTTCGGCGCATTGAGCCTGCTGCTGATTTTCAGTGGCCAATGGCTGGCGCTGACTTGGCATCTGGCAGCCGGACACTGGCTGCCGCTCGTCCTGGCCCCGGCCTGGGGCCGGGCCTGCGCGGTCTGGCTGGCCGCGTCCGCGCCGCCCCATGACCCGGATTCTCTGGGCGGCCTGGCCTGCGCCGGGGCCGGTCCGGCCGTGCGCCGGATTTACCGGCTGGCGGCCTTTCTGCTGACCTGTCTTTTAATGGCGCTGGGCCTCAGTCTCTGGCAGGGACTGGTCCTGCTTGGAGCGCAATACTGGCTCACGCGCCGCCTGGCCGCCACGGCGCGACGCCAGGGCGGACTTTCCGGCGACTTTCTGGGCGCGGCCATCGAACTGGGGCAGTTGTGCTTTCTGCTGGCAACGCTGTAGAATAAGGTCAGGCGGCGCATCGTGCCGCCAAAACCAAGGAGTACAGCATATGAACTTCAAAGAACTGGTGGAGGCGGCCCGCACCTGCCGCCGTTTTGAAGAGGACAAGCCCCTGAGCATGGCCGATCTGGACTGGCTGGCGGATTGCGCGCGCATGGCCCCTTCGGCTCGCAATGCCCAGGAACTGCGTTTCATTCTGGTGGGGCCGGGCGAAACCTGCCAAAAACTGTTCAGCCTGACCCGCTGGGCCGGCGCGCTCAAAGACTGGGGCGGCCCGCATCCCGGCGAGCGGCCCACGGCCTTCATCGCCGTGCTCATGCCCGAAAGCGGCAAGGAACTGCTCTGCTACGATACGGGCATCGCCTGCCAGACCATCCAGTTGGCGGCCACCAGCCGGGGCTGGGGCTGCTGCATCATCCAGGCCTTTGATCACAAAGCCGCGCCGGAGTTGCTGGGCGTGCCCGAGGGCATGAAAATCGCCCTTGTGCTCGGCCTTGGCGTGGCCAAGGAAAAACGCGTGCTGGCTCCCATGCCCGCCGACGGTTCCTTCGGCTACTGGCGCGACGCGGAAGGCGTACACCATGTGCCCAAGCGGCCGCTGGACGAATTGGTGCTCAAACGTTTCTGAGCCCTGGCCTAAGCGCGTCACCGGGCTATTCCGGCGGCGCGCTTAGGCATCAGCGTCCGTCTTGCCGTAACGCTCCAGCCAGTGGCCGAGCAGTCCTGCCAGATACGTGTCTCCGTCGGCATAGGCCTTGCGCCGCGCCCTCTGGACCAGAACACGCCGTGACGGCTCATCCTTCCGCGCAGCCTGCATATATTCCTCTATGCCGCGCGCGAATTGCGCCATCTGCTCGTGCAGGCCTGCCTTGCGCAGCAAGCGCAGCAGGCGGTTCCTCACGTCCGGCTGAGAAAAAAAATGCATGGCGCGCACACCGGCCGCCAAAGCTTCGCGCCGCTTCCCTTCAGCCTCCAGTTGATCCATAAGCAACAGCCAGCCCCCGCGCCAGAGCGGTTCACGCTCCAGTTGCGCGGCGCAGGCCGCCGCATCAAAATCCGTCCCGCTGAAGGCCGCGCCCAGCTCACGCTCTTGTGCTTCGGGCAGAGCCAGCCAGCACGAAAGCGTGGGACCGATGCGCATTTCATAGCCGTCCAGACGGGCCAGGCAATGCATATCCGCCTGAATATTCTGCACCCGGCGCTGATAAAAAAGTCTGCTGTTTTGCAGATCGTACTCAAAACGGCCCGGCGTCTGGCTGGTGTGGTGGTACAGCACGCTTTCCCCGGCGACAGTCAGACTGTAACCACGATCGGTCAGCGCATAGCAGAGATCCAGATCCTCAAAGCCGTTTTGGTAGCCCTCGAAAAATCCCCCGCACTCCGCAAAAACCTCTCGCCGGATCACCAGCGCCGCGCCGGTAATGGCCTGCAAAGGACGCTTCTTGCGCAAGACAGGGTGGTTGCCGGGAAAGTGCTCGTAAAGATGGCTGACTTTACAGAAAGGTGAAAACGTGACGCCGCAGTGCTGAGCCGTACCGTCGGGATAGAGCAGCAACGGTCCGGCCGCGCCCAGTCGCGCATCCTCGAAAGCCGCGCGTAGCGGCGGCAGCCAGCCGGGCGTGCAGGTGGTGTCGTTGTTCAGAAAAAAGAGCAGATCGCCGTCGGCGGCGCGCGCGCCCAGATTGCAGGCTTTGGCGAACCCCAGATTTTCCGGCAGGCGCAACGCCCGGAAATCCGCGCCCCAGAGACGTTGCCCCAAGGGTTCAAGCTCACGGGTCGTGGCGTCCGTGGAACCGTTGTCCACCACCAGCACTTCCAGATCCTCGCCGATGGAACACTCCGCCAGAGAGCGCAGACAGGCCGCCGTCATCTCCCAGAGATTCCAGGCCGGAATAATTACGGAAACGCGCATGACCGCCTCGCTTTAGCCGCTCAGGCCATACTGTCCCGCTCCCGGTGGAACTTCCGGGCGACGGCCACAAAATTGGGCGCCCAGCACGGCACGGCGGGCGCGAAAATATGGGTATACGCGGCCCAGACCCGGCCCCGCGTCAAGCCGTCACGGGCCGCGCCGTCTATATGGCCCATGCCCTTGCCCCGCGTGAGTTCCAGAGCACAGAGGGGCGCGTCCTTTTCCCACCGGCAATGCGAATAGTGAAATTCATGCCCGCGCAGAACCAGGCCTGACGGAAAAAAGGGATTCTCGCTCCGCACCGTGCCCTGCACATAGCCCAGGCCTTGCGGTCTGGCGCAGAACCGGGCCGTCACCGGAAAAACATTGCTCATGGGCCAGAGCCTGCCTTCACGCTCAATGCCTTGGGCCAGCAGCATGAAACCGCCGCATTCCGCATAGATGGGCAGTCCTCTTTCGGCCAGGCGGGCCAGAAGAGGCAGACGCGGCGAACGGCTCAGCTCCGGCGCGCAGTCTTCGGGAAAACCGCCGCCCAGATAGAGGCCGTCCAGATTCCGCCAGGGGTCAAGGGGGTTGGGGGCGTCCCCGTTCGCGCCGTCCAGCAGGGAAAGGCGGACCAGTTCCGCGCCCGCGTGAGACAAAGCCTCGAGATTTTCCTGGTAATAGAACCAGAGCGCCGCGTCGCGCACATAACCGATGCGCGGGGCCGGAAGCTCCACCGGAGCACGATCGTGGTCCACGGGTCCGGAGAGGACTTCCACCCCGCTTCCGGCACTGTCCTCCACGTCCCCGGTCTGGTCCGCGTCCGCCAGAAGCGGCGCTGCCCGGGCCGCCGCCAACACCTCTGCGAGGTCCAGGTGCTCACGCGCCAGAGCGGCCAGTTCGTCCAGTCGGCGCTGCGCGTCTTCGGCCAGAGCGTCGCCGTGGCAGGCTATGCCCATATGCCGTTCGGGCAGGGGATTCTTCGCCAGGCGCGGCAGCGCGCCCAGCACGGGCAGGTCCGTATAGGTTTCGAGGGCGTGGCGCAGCACGCTTTCATGCCGGGCCGACCCCACCTGATTGAGCACCACGCCGCAAAACCGGAGGCCCGCTTCGAAATTGAGCATGCCCTGAACCAGCGCAGCCGCCGTGCGGGTCATCTTGGTGCAGTCCAGACTGAGCAGAATGGGGCACGCCAGAACGCGGGCCAGCTCCGCCGTGGAGCAGGAACCCTCCACGTCCAGACCGTCGAACAGGCCCCGGTTGCCCTCCACCAGCCCCAGCGCATCCCGCCCGCCGCCTGCCAGCGGGGCCATGGCGCGGACAAAAAGCGCGCGTAGCCGCGCGGGCGGCAGAAAAAAGGGATCCAGATTGGTGGCCGGCCGCCCGGCGGCCAGAGCCAGCCAGGCCGCGTCGATATAATCCGGCCCCTTTTTAAAGGGCTTGACCGCCACCCCGGCGGCGGACGCGGCCCGCGCCAGCCCCAGGGTGAGCAGCGTCTTGCCGCCCCCGCCGGACAGCGCGGACACGCAGAGCCGGGGCAGAGAGATGGAAAACTCCGGCGCGGTGGAGGAAAGAGCGCCCATAAGCCTCCGGAAGGGGGCCGTCTCCCAAAAGACGGACTTTGTTCCCTGGCAAGACAGAAGCCCATTGCAGGCCAGGGATGGTACTCTTACGGTACAGACCTGGACCGTAATGGGCTTCGAACGCAGTCCAGGGAGCAAAAAGCGCTGTTGGAGAGCCCCCTTAATGTTTGAAGGAGCGCTGGCCCGTAAAGACCATCGCCACCTGCGGCTGCGCCTCATTACAGGCCATGATCACCTCGGCGTCGCGCAGCGAACCGCCGGGCTGGGCAATGGCCGACACGCCCTGGGCCACGGCGGCGTCCACGCCGTCGCGGAAGGGGAAAAAGCCGTCGGAAACCAGGCGCGAACCCGACAGTCCGCCGCGCGCCTCGGCCGTGCGCGCCTCAATGTCGGCCAGCTTGCCGGCCAGAGCCGGATCTGCGGCAGCCTTCTGCTTCAGCTCGTAAAGCGAAAGCCCCAACTCGCGGAAAGCCAGGGTGTCAGCATACTTGGTATAGGCCTTGTGCACGGCCAGCTCCACGCACCCCACGCGGTCCTGCTCGCCGGTGCCGATGGCCAGGGTGGCTCCGTCGCGGGCAAAGATCACGGAATTGGAGGTCACGCCCGCTTCCACGGCCCAGGCGAAGCGCAGATCGGCCAGTTCGGCCTTGTCCGGCGCGCGCGCCGACACCTCAAGGCCGTCCTTGGTGGAGGCCGTGGCGGGCAGAAAGTCCGCGTCCGTAAGAATGCGGTTCACAAAAGATTTCTGTACGATGATGCCGCCGTCGGCCAGACTCTTGATGTCCAGAAAGGCCGAACGCGTCAGTTCTTCCAGACGTCCCAGACCGGGCAGTTCCATGATGCGCAGATTCTTGCGGCGTTTGAGGACCTCCACCACACCGTCTTCAAAGGCGGGCGCGGCCACCACTTCGAAATAATTGGCCGCCACCATTTCGGCGGCCTCGCGGGTAAAGGGCCGGTTGACCACCACCGCGCCGCCGAAGGCCGCGATGCGGTCGCACCAGAACGCCCGCTCCAGGGCCACGGCCACGCCCTCGTCGGTCCAGGCCGCGCCGCAGGGATTATTGTGCTTGAGAATCGCGGCGGCCGGGCGTTCGGCAAGGTATTGCAGAATATTGGCCGCGTTGTCCACGTCCGTGAGGTTGGTCTTGCCGGGATGCTTGCCGGCCTGGATCATCTGGGCCTCGGTGAGGGCGGAGACGATGCCGTTGCCCGGCCCGCGCCAGCTCAGGCCGCCGCAGCTCAGGGAGCCTTCCTTCAGAGCGTAAAGCGCGGCGGGCTGATCGGGATTTTCGCCGTAGCGCAGGCCTTTTTCTTCCTGATCCAGGGTCCAGACGCGCTTCTCATAGACGAGTTTCTCCTCGCCCAGAATAATGGTCATGGTTTCGGGAAAAGCGTCCTTGCGGACGGTGCTGTACATGGCCTTGAGATCCGACATGCTGCCTCCGATGTTGTGGCCGGTCGTGGAAGGAGCCTGCATAGCACAAAACGCCCGCCGGGGCCAGACCCGCCCGGCCCCGCCCGCCGCTCCCGCGTTGACGAAGCCGACGCAACAACATACAAACAGCCCGACGGGAAACTGGCTGTGGATCCCGCGAGAGCGGACGGCCATGGCGTCGATCCGGCACTCTCACCACGCTGCCCTGGAGGTCACATGGAAAAACTGCTCGCCCGGCTGGCACAACAACTGGACGCCATCGACGAAGCCTCGCTCATGTCGCTGTGGAGCAAATACGCCACGGCGGCCAGCCGCTTCGAACCCACCAAACGCTGGGAGGAAGCGGCCCTGATCTTTTCGCTGATTCAGGCCAAACGCTGGAAGAACCAGTTGTTCAACTACTACTGGTCGCGGCAGAGCCGTCCTGACGCGCAGGACCCGGCCGGAGCGACGGAAGGCCTGGCGCCGGATTTCGAACTGGAGCTCGCGGACGTTCCGGCCGCCAACCAGAGCGACCGGCACGAAGAAAACGCGCGGCGCTGCCGGGTTTTGGCCTTCCGCCCCGCCGTGGCCGACGGCGATGCCGATGCAACAAAGCAGGACGACTAGGGCAATTTCACGTTGAAATCGCTCCAGCGGCTTTTCCCCTCTCTTGTCCGCCTTTCCCGGAAACGGCGTCCCTGCGCCGCCGGTATTTGACTTGCCTTGCCATCCGGGATAGGTATCATTACGGCTTTGCGTGCCGTGCCGCCCTTGGGCGGCGCTTTCGCGGGCGGTCCGGCTGTTTCAAGGCGGATGCGCCCTTCCCGCGCGTGAGCCCGCATCTTACTGAACTACGGATTATTTATACGTTATCGATCCGGGCCCGTGAGTGGAACAAAACGGTTTTCCGCTCACTGACGCCGCCAATGGCGGCGCATCGGCCTTGGGGCCGATGCTTACTGATTTGTCCGAAAATCAGTACAACCAGACCGCCGCGAGCGGACTTCCAGGCAGGTGAAACCATGGCGAATACGGTCATCATCGGCGCGCAGTGGGGCGACGAGGGCAAGGGCAAGATTGTGGACATGCTCAGCGCCCAAAGCCAGGTCATTGTCCGCTTTCAGGGCGGCAATAACGCCGGACACACCATCAAGGTCAAGGGCGAGGAAACCATCCTGCACCTCATCCCTTCCGGCATTCTGCACGACGGCAAAACCTGCCTGATCGGCAACGGCGTGGTGCTGGACCCGGCGGTCTTTCTCAGCGAGGCGGATCACCTGGCGGCCCGCGGCATTGACGTGTCCCCCGCGCGTTTGGGCATCAGCAAGAAAACCCATCTGATCATGCCCTACCACAAAAGCCTGGACAAAGCCCGCGAAGTCAAGCGCGCCGGGCACAAGATCGGCACCACGGGCCGGGGCATCGGCCCCTGCTATGAAGACAAGGCCGCCCGCGTGGGCCTGCGCGCCGGGGATCTCGCCGATCCCGGTCTGGTGCGCGAAAAGGTGCGCCACGCCCTGCTGGAAAAGAACGTCCTGCTGCGCGATCTCTACAAATTCGACCCCCTGGACGAGGCGGCGGTCTGCGACGAACTGCTGGGCCTGGCGCCGCGCCTGCTGCCCTATCTTACGGACGTGGACGCCCGCATCCACGAGGCCATGCTGGCGGATCAGGACGTGCTCTTCGAGGGCGCGCAAGGCATCCACCTGGACATCGACCACGGCACCTATCCCTTTGTGACCTCCTCCAATACCGTGGCGGGCAACGCGGCGGCGGGCAGCGGCGTGGCGCCCACGGCCCTGAACCGCATTGTGGGCATCGTCAAGGCCTACACCACACGCGTGGGTTCCGGCCCCTTCCCCACCGAACTGCTGGACGACACGGGCAGTTATCTGCGCACCAAGGGCCATGAGTTCGGGGCCACCACGGGCCGTCCCCGCCGCTGCGGCTGGCTGGACGCCGTAGTGCTGCGCGAAACCGTGCGCCTCAACGGCCTCACGGACATTGCCCTGACCAAGCTGGACGTGCTCCAGAACCTTCCGGCGCTGCAAATCTGCGTGGCCTACGAATACGAAGGCCACCGGCTGGAATATCTGCCGCAGGAGGAAGGCGCGCTGGGCAAGGTGACGCCCGTTTACGAAGAACTGCCCGGCTTTGAGGACGACATTTCCGAATGCGCCTCTTTCGAGGAACTGCCGGACACGGTGCGGGGCTACATCCGCCGCATTGAGGAACTCACCGGTGTGAAGGTCTCCATGATTTCGGTGGGCGCGGACCGCCGCCAGACCATCGTGCGCTGAACCCGCGCCAGGCGGCAGCCATGAACGCAACCCTGCTTCCCGCCGTGGCCGATCCGGCCTTCGACCGGCTCAAGGCCGTGCTGAACCGGTTGGGCGGCGCGCCGCCTCAGGTGCTGCTGCTGGAAGGCGGCAGCGAGGAACAGCGCCTGGATCTGGCCCGTTACTGGGCCGCGCGCTGCAACTGCCCCCAGGCCGCAAGCCGGGAAGACGGCGCGCCCTGTCTGGCCTGCCCGGTCTGCCTCCAGATCGCCTCGGGCGAGTATCTGGATCTGGCCGCCTATGACGGGCGCATCAGCAACCGCGAGGATGAGGAAAATCCCGGTCTGGTGCGCTCCTTCAACATGCAGCGGGTGCGTGAGCTGAAAAGCCGACTGCGCGACGCGCCGCACGGCCAGGGCCGCCGGGTGGTGCTGCTCATGGGCTTGAACCTGAACCGCGACGAAGCGGCCAACGCCCTGCTCAAAGCCCTGGAAGAACCCTCGCCCACCACGGTTTTCGTACTTCTGGCTCCGCAACGGGAACAGCTTCTGCCCACTCTGGTGTCGCGCTCGTTCTGCCTGACCCTGCCCTGGCCGGACAGCCGGGCGCGCGACGCGGCCCTGGCCCCTTGGGAAGAGCTGCTGGCCGCCTTTCTGCGCGACGGACAGGGTTTTCTGGACAAGGTTTCCGCACGGGGAGCCATGGACCCAGCCCTGGCGGGACGCCTGCTGCTGGCCTGCCAGAAATCCCTGAGCCGCGTGCTGGCCGACGAGGCCGAAAGCCCGCTGGACATCAGCCTGGCCGCTCTGGACGCGCGCGGCCGGGCCGTGTGCTGCCGCTGGCTGGCCGAAGCGCAGGACATGCTCCAGTACGGCGTCACGCCCGCCCGTGTGCTGGAGGCCCTGACCGCGCGGCTTTTCGTGCTGCGTCAGGACGTTGCGGGCAAGCCGTCGCAGAGTCATTGACGCATTTCATGCCCGAACCGCTCACGCCCCGCGCGTCAGTCTGAGCCAGCCCAGCAAAGCCGCCCCGGCCGTCAGGCAGGAAATGGCGCCCGCCGCCGTTACCGCTCCGTCCCAGAACGGCAGGGAGCAGAGCAGCATGGAAAAGCTGCCGCAAAGCAAAGCCCCGCTGTTGATGAGCGAGGTCACCGCGCCGTTGTCCCCCCGCACGCAATTCATCAGCAGAACCGTGGAAGGCGGCCGGATGGCGCTGCCGCAGAAGCTTATGGGCACATACAGCAAGGCGAAACGCCACGGTCCGCTGTCGCCGAAGAGCAACAGCAGGCCTCCGGCCAGACAGACCAGCAGCAGATGGGCGGCAATGACCGCGTCCCGCCGCCAGTGCCGGAAAAGCCGCATGTGCAGCAGGGGGCCCAGCAGGCTCATGCCCGCGTTGAAGGCGAAAAACCAGCTGTACTCCTGCGCGGACAGGCCGAACCGGCTCTGAAAGACATAGGACGAAACCGCCAGATAGGCCATGAAAGGCATGCTCATGGCGGAAAAGAGCAGGAGCGGCGCGCCGAAACCCGGCGTGCGCAAGACCACGAAAATCCGCCCCAGGGCGCGGAAGACCGAACCCTGTGTGGCAACGGCGCGAGTTTCCCGCAGGGCCAGGCCGCCGGCCAGGGCCAGCAGGCCGCACGCGGCCAGACACCAGAAAATGCCCCGCCAGTCGGTGAACAGCAACAGGCCGCCGCCCGCCACCGGAGCCAGCATGGGAGCCAGGATGGTCACGGTCTGAATCCAGGTGACGACCTTTTCCATGGCCTTGCCGCGCAGAATGTCCTTGACCACGGCCAGAGACATGGCGCTGACCGCGCCGCTGCCCACGGCCTGAAGGCCGCGCCAGAACAGCAACGGGCCGATGGAAGCGGCCAGGGCGATGCAGACGCTGGACAGGACGTAAAGCGCGCTGCCGGTCAGCAGGACGGGCCTGCGGCCGTATTTGTCGCTGAGCGGACCCCAGACCAGCATGGACAGGGCGAAGAGCAGCATAAAACTGCTCACCGTAAGGCCGGCCAGACTGTAGGAAGTGTCCAGGGCCTCGGCCATATGCGGCAGGGCTGGCAGATACATGTCCGTGGAAAGCGGGGCGAAGGCGCTTAAAAAGGCCAGATAGGCGATCAATCGGCGGTTGCCCCAGGCGAAGACGCGCCTGGACATACGGGGGACTCCTCTCGCGCGTCGCCTCGCGCCGCAACGGGTCCAAGGCATGCCGCGCAAAACAGACAAAAAAGCCCCCCGCCACAAGGGGAGCTTTTTTGTCATGCAGGTTTTCCGGAAAAATTGTCGGCAGCGCCCGCGCGGGGCGCTATTTCCATAAGTTGCCGTATTTGGCCGCTATGCCGTCGGTGCGCTCCACCAGCCTGTCCACCAGGGCGTCCAGATCGTCGTAATTGACCGTGCCCACTTCCCTGGCCAGCAGGTAGCCGAGATAGCCCTTGCCCTGACTGAACACCCAGCACACGCCGTACACCGAGCCCACGCCAGGACGGCCCGGAAATTCCGGGGCGGTGCTCACCAGCAGCCGCAGCTTGGGCATATCCTTTTCTTCGTCGTCATTGAGCGTGAACAGATTGCTCTGATTGAAGCGTTCCTTGAGCCTGGTGCCCAGGCGCGCGCCAATGCTGTCCGTGCCCTCAAGCTGCACGCTGACCACGGAAACGCGGTCCGCGCCCTTTTCCGGCTTGTCCTGTACGGGTTTGCCCGCCTGCGGCGCGGCGGCGGTGGCGGCCATGGAATTGCCCGCCAGAGCCAGAACGCAGACAACAGCCAGAATGCGGAAAATGTTTTTCATGTATTTTTCCCTCGGAGAAACAAAACTATGGTCAGCCCGCCGTGCCGGAAAACCCGGAGCAAAACGTGCGGAGCGCGTCTGTCTGTGAAGAGTCTACACAATCTTTAGAAAAAGGCCAAGGGGTGGAAAGGGGGGCTTCCCCAGGAAGACGTATCCGCAGAACGCGCAGAGGACGCACAGAACCGCAGCCCGGCGGCATATCCCCGTAAAATCTGCGCCGGGCGCGCCCTCCTCACTCTTGAGCCGCGCGCGCGGAAAGGCTACACTGCGCCAATTCTTCCCGAGCGAAATCCATCCGCAAGGAGCAATCCCATGCAGCGCACACTCATCATTGACGCCCTCAACGCCGAAAAGGCGCGGAACGACATCACCCTCTGCGGCTGGGTGCGCACCCGCCGCGACGCCAAGGGCTTTTCCTTTGTGGAGATCAACGACGGCTCCTGCCTCGCCAACATGCAGTGCATTGTGGACGAGGGCACCGAGGCCCACGCGGCTCTGGGCGAAGCCAATACCGGCGCGGCCCTGGCCGTAAGCGGCGAACTGGTGGCCTCGCCGGGCAAGGGCCAGAAATGGGAAGTGCGGGCCAAAGGCGTCACGGTCTTCGGCCTGGCCGATCCGGAAAGCTTTCCCTTGCAGAAAAAACGCCATACCGACGAATTCCTGCGCGGCATCGCCCATTTGCGCGCGCGCACCAACAAATACGGGGCGGCCTTCCGCATCCGTTCCGAGGCCGGGCGCGCGGTGCATGACTTTTTCCACGGGCGGCGTTTCGCCTGGGTGCACACGCCCGTGCTCACCGGTTCGGACTGCGAGGGCGCGGGCGAGATGTTCCGCGTCACCACCCTTGCGCCGGGCGAAAAAAACACGGACGGCGACTTTTTCAACCGTCCCTGCAATCTCACCGTGTCCGGCCAGCTGGAGGCCGAGGCGCTGGCCCTGGGCCTGGGGCGGGTCTACACCTTCGGCCCCACCTTCCGGGCCGAAAACTCCAATACCCCGCGCCATGCCGCCGAATTCTGGATGATCGAGCCGGAAATGGCCTTCGCGGACCTCACGGACCTCATGGAACTGGGCGAAAGCCTTACCCGCCACGTCATCGAGCACGTGCTGTCCCACTGCGAGGCGGACGTGAAGCTCTTTGACAATTTCGTGGACAAGGGCCTGCTGGAGCGCCTGCACGGCATGCTGCGCCAGCCCTTCGCCCGCGTGCCCTATGCCGAGGCCATCCATATTCTGGAGGACAGCGACAAGGAATTCGCCTTTCCCGTGACCTTCGGCGTGGACCTGCAAACCGAGCACGAGCGCTATCTGGCCGAGGAGCACTTTCAGCGGCCGGTCATCGTCTATGATTATCCCAAGGAAATCAAAGCGTTCTACATGCGTCTCAACGACGACAACGAGACCGTGGCGGCCATGGACATGCTGGTGCCGCGCATCGGCGAACTCATCGGCGGCTCCCAGCGCGAGGAACGCCTGGACCGCCTGGAGGCCCGCATCCGCGAACTGGGGCAGAAGCCCGAGGACTACTGGTGGTATCTGGATTTGCGGCGCTTCGGCAGCGTGCCGCACGCGGGCTTCGGCCTGGGCTTCGAGCGCCTGCTGATGCTGCTCACGGGCATCACCAACATCCGCGACGTGATTCCCTTCCCGCGCACGCCGGGCAATCTGGAGTTTTAGGCGCAGCCCTCAATCACAACCGCCCGCCTTGTGGATGCACACAAGGCGGGCGGGTTTTTTATGTTCCGTGGTATTCCGGCCGGGCCGGATCAGATATCCTTGTAGCGGCCGCCGTTGGCCGCCGAGCTGACCAGATAAGCGTAACGCCGCAGCACCGGGTAAGGGCAGTCCTTCCTGGGCCGGACCAGTTCGGCCCGGCGCTTTTCCAGTTCCGCCTCGTCCACCAGCAGATCCAGCTTGCGTCCCGGAATGTCGATATGGATCATGTCGCCCTCGCGCACCAGGGCGATCACCCCGCCGTCGGCGGCTTCCGGCGAAATATGGCCGATGGCCGCGCCGTTGGTGCCGCCGGAGAAGCGGCCGTCCGTGAGCAGGGCCACGTCCTTGCCCAGGCCCATGCCGGTGATGGCCGCTGTGGGCGAAAGCATTTCGCGCATGCCCGGCCCGCCGCGCGGGCCTTCGTAGCGGATCACCACGCCGTCGCCGGGCTGGATCTTGCCGTCCAGAATGGCGTGCATGGCGTCCTCTTCGGATTCAAAAACCCTGGCGCGCACGTCGCGGCGCATCATTTCCGGGGCCACGGCGGACTGCTTGACCACCGCGCCGCCCGGCGCAAGGCTGCCGCGCAGGATGGCGATGCCGCCCTGTTTGGAATAGGCCTGCCCGATGGGATGGATCACGTCCGGATCCTCAATATGGGCATTGAGCGCCTTGAGGTTTTCGCCCACGGTTTTGCCGGTGACGGTCAGGCAGTCCTTGTGGATCAGGCCCAGCTTGTCCAGTTCGCTCATCACCGCCGGGATGCCCCCGGCATTGTCCAGATCGACCATGAAATGCTTGCCCGCCGGGGAAAGCTTGCAGAGGTTGGGGCTTTTGCGGCTGACCTCATCGAAAACTTCCAGGCCCATATCCAGACCCGCCTCGCCGAACACGGCGGGCAGATGCAGCACCGTATTGGTGGAGCAGCCCAGGGCCATGTCCACGGCCACGGCATTGGCCACGGATTCGGGCGTGACAATGTCCAGGGGGCGGATGTTGTTCTTGAACAGATCCATGACCCGCATGCCCGCGGTCTTGGCCAGGCGCACGCGGGCCGCGCTCACCGCCGGAATGGTGCCGTTGCCGGGCAGGGCCACGCCGATGGTTTCGGCCAGGCAGTTCATGGAATTGGCCGTGAACATGCCCGCGCAGGCTCCGCAGCCGGGACAGGCCCGCTCGGCCATGCGTTCCAGTTCGTCCTCGCTCAGAGTGCCGCTGCGCACCCGACCCACGGCCTCAAAAACCGTAATCAGGTCGCCGCGCGTGTGCGGCCCGAGATTGCCGGGCAGCATGGGCCCGCCGGAAACCAGCACCGAAGGCAGGTTCAGGCGCATCATGGCCATGAGCATGCCGGGCACGCATTTATCGCAGTTGGGGATGAAGACCAGAGCGTCAAAGGCGTGGCCCCGGGCCATGATTTCAATGGAATCCGCGATGAATTCGCGCGACGGCAGGGAAAAACGCATGCCCTCGTGGTTCATGGCGATGCCGTCGCACACGGCGATGGCCGGGAACTCCAGGGGCGTGCCGCCGGCCATGCGCACCCCGGCCTTGACGGCCGAGGCCAGAGAGTCCAAATGCATGTGGCCGGGCACCACCTCGCTGGCGGCGTTGACCACGCCCACCAGGGGGCGCTCCATTTCCTCCCTGGTCAGGCCCAGGGCGTAGAGCAGGGAACGGTGCGGGGCTTTTTCCAGCCCGCTCTTCATCTTTTTGCTGCGTGCATCATCCATGGCGGCAATCCTTTGAGGTAAAGAACTCACGACCCGGCGCAATCACGGCGCAACGGGCAACGGTCCTGTCATACGGCAAAAGTCCGCGCCCGTAAACACGCGCGGCGCGGTGAGGGCAGGGCCACGGGCGCTGCAACCGGGAGTCAAGCCTCAGGCCGTGGCCGCCGGGCCGGAATAATGCACGTGCACAAGCCGCAAGCCCTGACCGGGCCGCCGGACATAAACCTGGCTTTCGCGGCCGCTGGTGCGCCGCTCCGCGCCGCCTTCCCGCAGCGTCGCCGTGAATTCCCAGTCAAATTCCGCCACCGCCGCGTCGCCGTAAACATGGATGACCGGCTCGCCCGTGAGCCGGAGGTCGCGCGTGGAAAACCTTTTGGCCATGGTATTCCGGTAAAAATTCTCCCTGATCTCGTCCCAGCCGCGCTCATGTCCGCGCGGATGGATAAAGGAGGTCTCCGGCGCGACGGCCCAGACCTGTGCCGCCAGTTCCGGCTTGTCCGCGTGGATGATGGAATTGCGGTACATTTCGATTTTCTCGCGCAGTTCCTGCCCGGCATTGTCCTGATGGCTCATGGCGTTCCCTCCGGATTCGCGCGCGGCTCCGGCGCTGATGCCGGGACCGCGCGACGGTTGCTGTTAGAATGTTCCCTTGCGGGGCGGATTGCCGGAAAAGTCGGCGATCACATACTCGCCGTGCTCAAGACAAATGGAAGTGAACACCGGATTGTCCGCGCTGCCGTAAATGCCCTTGATCAGCGGCTGGGTGTCCAGAACGCGCTCCTTCACGGCCCTGTCGTCCGCCAGCGTCATTTTGCCCGTCAGGCGCAGCCAGGTCATGTCCGGCTTTACGGCGCAGATTTCCACGGCCGGATTGGCCTGCATCTGCTTGAAGACATCCTTGTCCCTGGCCGTGCAGAACCAGAGCTTGCCGTCCTGCTCAAACTGGTACTGAAAGGCGCGCACTCTGGGCTGCGCGCCCTCCACGGTAGCGATAAAGCACATGGGCGCTTCAGACAGAATCTGCGTGATTTCCCGCAATTCCTTACTCATGACGTTCTCCTTGCGACGGGGGCGACGTTTCGTCCCGTTTCAGATTTTCCAGCACCTTGCAAAGACCGTTGACGCAGGCCTCTTTTTCCTCCCGGCTCATGCCGTCCCAGGCCGTGCGCAGCATGTCAGCGGAGATCTCCTCCTGCAGGCCGCGTAGGCTTTCGCCCCTGGCGGTAAGCGCGATGCGCTGCACCCGCGCGTCGCGCGGATCAGCTTCCCGGCGGCAATACCCACGTTCCTCCAGCGTGTTGATCAGGCCGGTGACCGTATTCTTGCGCCTGTCGATGGCCGTTGCCAACGCGCCCATACTCAGCGGGCCATGCGTGAACAGGGCGTGCAGCACCGCGCCGTGCGCGGGCAGCAGGTCCGTGACGCCGCGTCCGGCCAGGGCCTTGAGCAGAAAGGCGTTGGCCTGCTCGCGCACGGCGGCGGTCAGGGCAATGATGGCGTCGGTACTGTGTTCCATGCTGCTTTCACTCCAATTTGTTCTGCGCAGAACTAATTTACAGGGCCAAATTAGTTCGCCCACGAACTAGTGTCAAGGTTTTTCTCCGGCGATAAAAAACGTTGTGTTCCGGCCAGTCTTCCGCCGCGAGCGGGCGGCGTTCGCCGCAAAAAGCCCTTTAGGCTTTTCGAGAAAATGTGTAGATTGCCCGCATGCAAAGCTCCACGCCCACTCTGGCCCGCCGTTATGCGTTCAAGCTGCTGGCCAATGTGGCCTCCGTGCCGGTGTACCTGGCCATGGAGGCTATCCTGCCGCGCGCTCTGGGCCCGCGAATGTACGGCAATTACAGCTTTGCCACCAATCTTTTTCAGCAACTTTCCGGTTTTCTGGACATGGGCACCTCCACCTGCTTTTACAACGCCCTGTCCCGCCGCCAGAACGAAACCGGACTGGTGGGCTTTTACCTGCGCGTCAGCCTGCTGGTGGCCCTGATCAGCCTGCTGGCCGCGCTCTGCATGCTGATTCCGCCGGTGGGCGAAGTGCTGATGCCCGACGTGCCGCTCTGGCTGGCGCCCCTGGCCGCGCTCTGGGCCTTCCTGACCTGGTGGGGCCGTGTGCTGCGTTCCATGAACGACGCCGTGGGAGCCACCGTGTCCTCGGAAATGGTGCGCACCGTGGTTTCCCTGCTGGCCGTGGTCCTGCTGGGCGCGCTGTTCTGGGGCGACTGGCTGAACATCCACAGCCTCTTCGCCCAGCAATACCTGATGCTCGGGGCCACGGCCCTGGGCTACTGGCTGGTTACGCGCCGCCACTGGCGGCAGCTGGACGTGCGGGTGCATTTTCGCCCGGACAAGGCGCGCAACCGCGCCTACTGCCGCGAATTTTTCGACTACAGCCACCCTCTTTTCGTCCAGGCCCTGCTCTCCTTTCTGCTGCTCGCCGCCGAACGCTGGCTGCTGCAGTGGTTTGACGGCAGCGCGGAGCAGGGTTTCTTCGCCCTGTCCCAGAAAGTCAGCATGGCCTGCTTTCTCTTTGTCTCGGCCATGACGCCCCTGGTCATGCGCGAGCTTTCCATCGCCTGGGGCCAGAAAGACCGCGAGGCCATGGCCCGCCTGCTGACCCGCTTCGCGCCCCTGCTCTATGTGGTGGCGGCCTATTTTTCCTGCTTTACCCTGGCCGAAGGCCCGGCCCTGGTGAATATCTTCGGCGGCGCGGAATTTACGGCGGCCATCCTGCCCGTGCAGATCATGGCCCTCTACCCCCTGCATCAGGCCTACGGCCAGCTGGCCGGATCGGTCTTTCACGCCACGGGCCGCACCCGCGTGCTGCGCAACATCGCGGCCCTGGAATGCGTCTACGGCTTCGCCACGGCCTGGTTTCTGCTGGCCCCGCCGGAGCTGCTGGGCCTCAACCTGGGGGCCGTGGGTCTGGCCCTGAAAACCGTCTGCGTGCAGTGCCTGACCGTGAATCTCTACCTCTGGCTGGCCTCGCGTTTCATTCCCCTGAATTTCCGGCGCAATCTCGCCCATCAGATCTGGAGTCTGGCGGCTCTGGCCCTGCTGGCCTTCGCCTGCCGCCAGCTGACCATTGATCTGGGCTTCGGCGACCTGGATTCCTTCGGGCGCTTCTTCATCTCCGGCGTGCTGTACAGCCTGCTCTGCCTCGTCCTCTGCCTGGCCGTGCCCCAGATGCTGGGGCTCTCCCGCCGGGAACTGCGCGAGCTGTTCATCCGCCTGAAGAAATCCCGCCGGACAGCGCCGTAGGGCTGCCGACAACGTCGGCACAATCGCCGCGAAGCGCGGGTTTGTCATCAGTCCGTCATAAGACTGCTTGCATTCTTGCCGCGCCGGGACTATCGTTTTTTCTACCGGCTGGGGGAGCCCATTATGGCTGAGAAAGGGTGTTCGCGCCCTGACCCCTAGAACCGCGCATGCGCGCGGCTCTGCACCTGACGCAGATAGTGCTGACGAAGGGAAGCTGGCCGACCTGCCGCCGCAGGTTCGCGCTCGCCCGCAGACATTCCGGTTTGCGGGCTTTTTTGTTTTCCGGAGGGTTGGACATGGATGTGATCGTCAACGGCGAAACCGAAACCTGCGCCGAGGCCGCCAGCGTGGCGGACCTGCTGCAAACGCGCGGGCATGACCCCAAAACCGTGGTGGTGGAGCACAACGGGAACATCGTCTCCGCCGCCGCGTTCGCGGGCACGCGGCTGCGTGACGGAGACAGGCTTGAAATCGTGCAGTTTGTGGGCGGCGGCTAACCCGGCCTTCCCCTTTTTCCGTCGGCCGCGTCAGGTTTCGCAACGCGTCTTGGCCGCAGAGGCGGCCCCACTCCACACGGCGCGCCGCCTGCCTTTCTCAGCGGCGAAAAAAATTTTAAAGTCGGTTTTTTCTTTTTTCGGCTCAGACATATCATGACGGAGAAAATAGATGAATGATCCCTTTGTGGTCGGCGGCGTGACCCTCAAAAGCCGTCTGTTCATCGGCACGGGTAAATACAGTGCCGACAGCCTAATCCCGGCCGTGGCCGAAGCCTGCGGCGCGGAGGTCATCACCGTGGCCATGCGCCGGGTGGAAAAAGGCCAGCAGGGCATTACGGCCCACATTCCCAAAACCATGCGCCTGCTGCCCAACACCTCGGGCGCGCGCACGGCGGACGAGGCCGTGCGTCTGGCCCGCCTGGCCCGCGCCGCGGGCTGCGGCGACTGGGTCAAAATCGAGGTCATTTCCGACACCCGCCACCTCCTGCCCGACGGCTATGAAACCGCCAAGGCCACGGAAATGCTGGTCAAGGAAGGCTTCACCGTCCTGCCTTACATCAATCCCGACCTCTATGTGGCCCGCGCCTGTGTGGAGGCCGGAGCCGCCGCGGTCATGCCGCTGGGAGCGCCCATCGGCACCAACCGGGGCCTGCGCACCAAGGAAATGATCGCCATCCTCATTGAGGAACTGAACCTGCCCGTGGTGGTGGACGCGGGCATCGGCCGCCCCTCCCAGGCCTGCGAGGCCATGGAAATGGGCGCTGCGGCCTGCCTGGTGAACACGGCCATCGCCTCCGCCGACGATCCCGTGCGCATGGCCGGAGCCTTCAAGGCCGCCGTGGAGGCCGGGCGCAACGCCTGGCTGGCGGGCGCGGGCACGGTCAGGGCGCGGGGCGCGGGCGCGGAAGCCTCCTCGCCGCTTACGGGTTTTTTGAGATAGAGCATTTTCACAAGGACCACACAGATGGAAAATTTCCAGGAATTTTTGCAGGCCTGGCCCGCTGAACGCCGGGCTCAGGGCGCGTCCGAGGCCACTTCGGACAAGGTGCTGGCCGTGCTGGACAAGGACACGCTGCAACCCGCCGACTTTCTGACCCTGCTCTCGCCCGCCGCCGGGGAACACCTCGAGGCCATGGCCCGCAAGGCGCACGACCTGACCCTGCGTTATTTCGGACGGGCCGTGAACATCTTCACCCCGCTGTACATTTCGGACGTCTGCACCAACCAGTGCCGCTACTGCGGCTTCAACGCCAAGAACAAGCAGCCCCGCCGCCACCTCAGTGTGGACGAGGCCTACGCCGAGGCCAAGGCCATCGCGGACATGGGCTTTCAGCATATTCTGCTGCTCACCGGCGACGCGCCCAAGCTGTCCTCGCCGGAATACATCGCCTCGGTGGCGCGGCGGATCAAACCGCTTTTCGCCTCCGTGGGCGTGGAGGTCTACTCGCTCACCGAGGCCGAATACAGCCTGCTGATCAAGGCGGGCGTGGACTCCATGACCATGTTTCAGGAGACCTACAATCCCGAACTCTATGGCTGGCTGCACCCCGTGGGCCCCAAGCACGACTACGGCTTCCGCCTCAACGCGCCGGAACGCGCGGCGCGCGCGGGCATGCGCTCTCTGGGCGTGGGCGCGCTGCTGGGTCTGGAATCCTTCGAGCAGGACGCGTTCTGCACAGGCCTGCACGCCTGGTGGCTGCAACGCAACTTCCCCGGCGTGGACGTGAGCGTGTCCATCCCGCGCATCTGTCCGCATGAAGGCGAATTCGACGTGCAGCATGGGGTGGACGACCGCCATCTGGTGCAATACGTCACGGCGACGCGCTGCTTCCTGCCGCGCGCGGGCATCACCTGCTCCAGCCGCGAAAGCGCCTTCATGCGCGACCATCTGGTGCCGCTGGGCGTCACCCGCGTGTCCGCGGGCGTGTCCACGGCTGTGGGCGGCAGGGCCACGGAAGACAAACACAATCCCGGCCAGTTTGAAATCACCGACCACCGCAGCCTTGCGGAGATGATCGACGCTCTGGCGGGCAACGGCTATCAGGCGGTGATCAAGGACTGGGAAGATCCGGCGGCGTAACGCCGTCAACGGCGCGTTTGCGAACGCGCGTTTTTTCAGCTCTGCACGCGGGACCGCGCCAATGCCAATGCCGGATGTGGAAGCGCTTCTGAAGCGACACGGATTTCCCCTGTATATATATGCCAGGGGGGTGATCTCCGGGCAGATCGCCCGGCTGAAAGACGTCTTCAGCGGCTTCGACATCCTGTATTCCATGAAGTGCAACCACAACGATGCCGTCTGCCGTCATATCACGGCGGACGGCATCGGCATTGACGCGGCCTCAAGAAATGAAGTGCTGGCGGCACGGGTTCTGGGCGTTCCAAGGGATAAGATCCTGTTTTCCGCCCCCGGCAAAAGCGATGAGGATCTGGCGGAAACGCTGGATGACTGTCTGATCATCGCGGATTCCTACAACGAGCTGCGACGCATCGACGCCCTCTGCGCCGGACGGGGCATAGTCCGCCCGGTCGGCTTGCGCGTCAGTCCGGCCATTGCCTATGGTCCGGGGCTTTGCCCGGCCGTCTGTCCCGGCCTGCCCGACAAGTTCGGCGAAGATGAGGAAGAGCTGCCCGCGTATGGGGATTTTTTGCGCGGCCTGAAGCACGCGCGTCCGGCGGGCATCCATATCCATGTGCGCAGCCAGGTGCTCAGCGCCGAAGCTCTGGGCGCGTGTTTCGAGCACGCGGCGCGCTTGGCGCGCGTCTGGAACCGCGATCTGGGCCTGCCCCTCGAGTTTGTCAATTTCGGCGGCGGACTGGGCATTCCCTACGTCGAAGACGCGCCGTCCCTGGACCTTGCGGCCTTGCGCGGGTATCTGGCGGGCCTGCTGCGGACCCCTCCGCGCGACGGCGACGCCCCGGTGCGCCGCTATATGGAAAGCGGCCGTTTTCTGGTGGGCAAGGCGGGCATCTTCGCCACCCGGATTGTTGACGTCAAGCGCTCGCGGGGCAAGACGTTCGTCATCGCGGCGGGCCTGCTCAACCATTTTCTGCGCCCAGCCATTGCCGGACTGCTGGCCGCCCTGCCGCTCGAACGGGCCTACGACGGCCCCTGCGAACCCTTGTGGAGCGGCCGCGGCACGGTGGCTCCCAAGGCCTTCGGTCGGCCCGCGCCCGCCCGGACCGTCACGGTCTGCGGCAATCTGTGCACCGCCATGGATACCGTGGCCCGGGACATCGTTCTGGAAAACGCCGTCGTGGGGAATGTGCTGGTCTTTGAAAACGCGGGCGCGTATGCCGCCGCGCTGAGTCCGCACGATTTTTCCGGCCGGCCGGGGGTAAAGGAAATCCTGTGGGGCTGAGAACCGCCCGCGAAGCGCAAAGGAAATGCTATGGGTAACAGTCTGCGCCAAGGCCTGAGCCGCTACTTTTTGCCGGAACAACTGAACAAACTGCGCGCCGCGCGCGTGGGGCTGGCCGGGGCCGGGGGTCTGGGGTCCAATGCGGCGCTCATGCTGGCGCGCTGCGGGGTGGAGGACCTGCTGCTGCTGGACGACGACGTGGTGGAGCCCTCCAACCTCAACCGCCAGCAGTACTGGCCGCGCCATCTGGGCAGGCCCAAGGTGGAAGCCCTGGCGGAGGTGCTGCGCGAGCTGAACCCGGACATCCGGGTGGAGGCGCGACGCCTGCGCCTGAGTCCGGCCAATCTGCCGGACATCCTGCCCGCCTGCCCCATCTGGGTAGAAGCCCTGGACGACGCCGAGGCCAAAACCATGCTGGTGGAACACGCCCTGCTGAACGGCCGCATGGTGGCCAGCGCCTCGGGCATGGGCGGCTACGGCGGTCCGGCCATGCAGAAACGCCGCCTGGGCCGTCTGACCCTGGTGGGGGATTTCAGCACCGACATCCTTACGGCGCCGCCCCTGGCCCCGCGCGTGACCGAGGCCGCCGCCCTGCTGGCCGACGCCGTGCTGGAGTTCGTGCTGGGAATGGACGAATAAGGCCGCGCGGCGGGTCAGGGCAGAGGTTTGGCGGAAATTTCGCGGTAAACGCCCCTGGCCGGGTCAAATGCAATGACCCGCTCCGCCCACGGCTCGCCGGACTCGCGGAAACCTTTGCCCCCGGACAAATCCGGAGCGATGACGCGGAAAGCATCCCAAGAGCGTCCGGCGATGCCGCGTTGTTCGACCCTCACCGCCGGACCCGAAGCCGAACTGTAACCCGCGCTGAAAAAGCCGAGCGGCGTGTAGAAATTATCCCCGCAACCCAGAAAAAGCTGGGCAGCCCACAGATCCAAATGCGGGTCTTCGTTGAGGATGAAATCCATGATGCCGTCATGGTTGAGATCCGTGGGAACGACATTGCGGGTTTCGCCCTTGTACGTGGATTTCAGTTGCTGCTGCCGGGGCCAGTTTTCCCTTTTTTTATACGTCGTCGCGAGCCGCTCCGGGTCAAGAGGCAGAACGGTGATAATTTCCAGCTCTTCCCAGCGTTCCTTAGCTTCCTCCGCACCGACGCGGGCCTCGGGCCTTCCCACCCGGCGGATGTCCGCCGCGAGCCGGGCCACTTCGCCGGGCTCGACTTCTTTCCGCTCCCCGGCGTACTTCAGGTCTTCCAGCTCCCGCGCTTTCCCGGCGTCGTCATAGGACATCAGCTCCAGATAAAAGAGCGGGGCGTCGGCGGGCATACCCGCGCCCCGGCATTGCGGCGATCTGGAGGCCGCGTCGGCCGCGCCGCACAGCAGCGCCGTCTGCGCCAGCAGGACCAGCAGGACCGCAACAAGGCCGCGCAAACGCCGTGAATGAGCAAGAACCCCGCGCTCCATACGGTTTCCCTTCAAATGGCGGCTGCACTGATTGCGAAAAGACGGTCCGCGTGCTCTCAGGCCGTCGCCGGCCCTTCTGCCCGCAATTGTTCCAGCACATTGGCGTCGGCGGGCAGAAAGCCCAATTCCAGGGCCTCGGAGGGCGTCACCCAACGCAGATTCTGGCCTTCCGCCGGGCAAGGTTCGCCGCGGAAAGCCATGACGTGGAAAAAATGCAGGCGCACCCGGAAGCCCCGCTCGGCGTAGCTGTGCTCCAGGCTCTGCCAGAAACGGGATTCACGCACGCCGATGCCCAACTCCTCGGCCAGTTCGCGGGCCAGAGCCTCGGACGGCGTCTCGCGCGCTTCCAGTTTGCCGCCGGGAAATTCCCAGTAGCCTTCCAGGGGCTTGTCCGTGGGCCGCTGCGCGGCCAGAAAACGTCCGCCCCGCCAGATGATGCCCGCCGCCACCTCAATGAGCTGCGGGCCGTCGCTCTTTTCCGTCATAATATGCCCTTGTCCGAGGCAAATTTTTTCAGCCTCTTACTGCAAAAAGCCTTTAGCAAACCCCTCCAGAAACCAGAGGGCAATCAAACCAAACAAGCCCTCAGCGATCAACATACAAGCAAGATTAATGTACCGGGCTCGCCATGCGAGGAGAATGCCCCCTATAAACCAGGCCAACGGCGTCACATAAGGCGTCACACAACGAAGGCTCTCCATTGTCCCCACAAAAGCAAACGGATAGGCTATAATGGACATGACCGCCAGTTGCCACACCCACGAGGTTTGCGCGGCAGGCGCGCTTTCTCTGTCCTGTGCAGCATCTATTTCGTCGTCGGCCATCACATCCTGCTCACTCAGTCCCGGCTTTGATGGTCGCTATTTTTTCTTCCAGGCCCGCCATTTCTTCCAGCAGGTCCTCGCCGCGCCGCTTGCATTCCTCAAAACGTTTGAGCAATTCGCCGGAACGGCTGTGGTCCGCGTACACCTCGGGATCGGCCAGTTGCGCTTCCACCGCGCCCTGTTCGTCCAGCACGCGGGCCAGTTCCTCTTCCAGGGCTGTGTATTTGCTTTGCAGGGGCTTGAGTTCCTTGTGCAGGGCGTTACGCCTTTCGGCCTGTTCGCGCTTGAGGCGCTTCTGCTCCTCGCGCGACAGGACAGGCGCGGCCTCCCCCATTGTTTCGGCCTTGAACTTCGGCAGGCCCGCCGCGCTCAGGGCCGCGCCACCCTTGCCCTCCGTTCCCGCGAGGCGTGCCCGACGCGCCGCGTCATAGGCCGCGAAACCGGCGTGCACCGTGAGGCCGCGCTCGTTCAGCTCCCAGGCTTCGGCCCCCACCTGCGAGAGCAGCCAGCGGTCGTGGGCCACCATCAGCAGGGTGCCGCTGAATTTTTGCAGGGCCGCGACCAGCGCCTCGCGGCTTTCCAGGTCCAGATGGTTGGTGGGTTCGTCCAGCAACAGAAAATTACAGCGCTTCAGAAACAGGCTGGCCAGGACCAGACGGCTTTTCTCGCCGCCGGACAGGGCGCTGACCTGGCGGTCGAAGTACTCCTGCCCCAGCAGGAAGAGGCCCAGCACGCTCATGAGCTCCTCTTCCGTGGTATGCGGGTCCGAAAGGCGGCGGATTTCGCCCAGCACCGTGGTATCCGGGCGCAGGGTGTCCATCTGGTGCTGGGTGTAATACCCCAGGCGCATCTGGGAAGCGGTGACAAGATTGCCGCCGCAACGCTCCAACTGCCCGGCCAGCAGCTTGAGCAGGGTGGACTTGCCGCAGCCGTTATGCCCCACCAGAGCGATGCGGCTGCCCCGGTAGAGAGTAAAGGTCAGCGGCGGCCACATGCTTTTGCCGTCCGGAAAATGAAAGGCCAGATCGGCGGCGGCCAGCACGATTTTTTCCGAGTGTGGAGCCTCGGGCCAGGAAAACGCCAGCTCCCGGCGCTTGGGTTCGGGCCGGTAGTCTTCCAGCTCTTTTTCCAGCTTCTTGGCCATCTTCTGGCGCGATCCGGCCTGGCGGGCCTTGGTGGCCTTGGCCCGGAAGCGCTCCACAAAGGCCATCTTGCGGTTGAGTTCGTCCTGAAGGGCGCGGGCCTCGCGCTCGCGCTGGGTGTTGTACTCCTCCTGCAAAACCAGGAACTGGGTGTAGTTGGCCTTGCGGAACACCGGCCGGGACAGCCCCAAGTAGAGCACGTGCGTGCCCACATTGTCCATGAACATGCGGTCGTGGGCCACAAAAACCAGCGCGCCCTTGAAGTCCAGCAGAAAGGATTCCAGCCATTCCACGGCTTCCATGTCCAGATGGTTGGTGGGCTCGTCTAGCAGGAGCACGTCGGCTCCGGCCGTGAGCACGCGGGCCAGCTTGGCCCGTTCCCGCCAGCCGCCGGAGAGCTGGCGCAGGGTGCGCCCCCACTTGGCCTCGGAAAAACCCAGCCCGGACAGCACGGCCTTGGCCCGGTGCTCGGGATTGTAGCCGTACATGGCCTCCAGTTCGCTCTGGCGGTGCATCAGCGCGGTGAGCCGGCTTTCGTCGCCGGATTCGGCGGCCTGCTCCCACTCGGCCCAGAAGTCGTTCCAGTCGTGCAGCACGTCCAGCACAAAAGTCAGCAGGGGGGTATCCAGAGCCTGCTCGGACAGTTCCTGCTCCACAAAGCCCAGGCGGCAGCCCTTGGGCAGCAGCACCCGGCCCCCGTCCGGGGATTCCACCCCGGCCAGCAGACGCAGCAGGGTGGATTTGCCCGTGCCGTTGGGTCCGCAGACGCAGAGGCGCACGCCGGAATCCACCTCCAGCGAAAAATTGCTGAAAATGTCCCGGCCGCCGAACGATTTGGAAAGTTCCTGAATGGTTATCTTCACAGCCAGCCCTCGCGCCGGTAGCCTTCCACGGCCTCGGCCATGCCTTCGGCCAGGCTGACCCGCGGCGCGTAGCCCAGCTCGCGCCGGATGCGCGACGCGTCGCAGAGCCAGCCCGTCTGCCGGGCCTCGCGGTATTTGTCCAGATTCCAGTTGGGCGCGCGCGCCGGGGTGCGGCCCGTGAATCCGCGCGCCAGACGCGCCCACAGCAGACCGCCGCAGGAGGCCAGCCCCGCCGTGACGGCCATCAGCGGCAGAGGCAGATGGAGCACACACAATTTGCCGCGCCCCAGAGCCTCGCCCATGACCCGGCAGAAGCGGGACATGTCGTACAGCCCGCCGTCGTTGACGTGGTACACGCCGCGCGCGGCGGCCCCGCAGCAGAGCAGCACGGCCTGGGCCATGTCCCGCGCGTGCACGGCGGAAACCGGAAACTCCCGGAACGCGCCGGGGCTCACGGCAAAGCCCCTGGCCGCGCCCTTGAACACGGGCAGCAGGCCCCTGTCGCCGGAGCCGTAAATTATGGGCGGGCGCAGGGTCACCAGCCGGTCCCCCAGGGCGCGGCCCAGAATCTGCTCCACCAGCAGCTTGGACCAGCCGTAGGCGGAGACCGGCGCGGGCAGCACGTCGTCCGCCACGCCGGGCGGGCAGTCCGACGGGCCGCTGGCCGCCAGGCTGGACACCAGCACGAAGCGCGCCGGGCCGCCTTGGCCGGAGCCTTGTCCGGCCGCATCCACCTCGGCCAGAGCGTTAACGATGACGCGCGCGGCCAGGGCGTTGGCCCGCAGATAGTCCTGCCAGCCCAGGCCGAACAGCAGGGCCGCCATATGGATGACCACATCCTGTCCGGCCAGAGCGGCAGCCAGGCCGTGCCCGGTGCCCAGGTCAGCCCGCGCCACAGCCACGTCGCCGGGCAGATGTTCCGTACGTGAGGCCGCGCGGGTCAGGCAGGTGACGCGCGCGCCGCTTTCCAGCAGGCGCGGCAGGAGATGACGGCCCACAAAACCCGTGCCGCCGGTAACCAGCACCTTTTTGCCGCTCAGGTGGGAAAAACCTTGCTCCGAGGGTGCGCTCATACGGCGATCTCCCGGCGGTAAATGCGGTAGCGCTTGGTGATCCGGCCCGAAAAATCCTCAATAAGATCGTCCACGGCCACATTGTCCTCCAGCACCCAGGAGCCCTCCACCCACTGGAAGTCCGGCTTGCTGCGGGCTTTTTCCAGCATGAAGTCCAGCAGCAGCAGAGGCAGGCCCAGCAGGCGGAACTCCTCCTTGATGCCGAACAGCATGATGCGGTAGCCGCCCCGGATTTCCGCGCGCGCCTGCCACCAGTGCCAGAGCGCGGACAGCCCCAGCTTGCCGTTGAGGCGCTTGAGCAGAGGATTCATGTCCGGCAGGGCCACCATACCGGCGGCGGGCTCGTTGTTATGAAAAAAGAGCACGAAGAATTCCGGGTCCAGCACGCTTTTGAGCTCTTTGACGTGGTGTTCGGCCTCGCCGTCGGACAGGGGCGAAAAGCCCCAGTTCTTGGCCCAGGATTCGCGGTAGATGTCCAGCATGATCCGGATGTCGGCGGCCAGTGTAGCCTTGCCGGAGGTACGGCAGGTGAAGCGGGCCTCGGCCTTGAGGCGGCCCACTTCCTCCCGCAGCCAGTCCGGCGGCGCGAGGCGTTCGCGTTCAATGAGATAGGCGAAGAGATCCTGCTCCTTGCGCAGATGCCAGCCCTCCAGCAGTTCCGCGTAATAGGGCGGATTCCACGGCATCATGATCACCGGCGGCAGCTCGAAGCCGTCCACCAGCAGGCCGCAGGTGTAATTGGCGGAAGGGTTCAGCGGCCCGCGCATGAAACGCATGCCCTGTCCGGCCAGCCAGTGCCGGGCTTCATCAAGCAGGGCGTGGGCGGCCTCCGGATCGTCCAGGCATTCAAAAAAACCGAAGGCTCCGCAGGCTTCCCCAGCATAGGCATTGTATTTTTCATCCACAATGGCCGCAATGCGACCCACGGGCCGTCCGTCGCGCAGGGCCAGAAAAAGCTCGCGCCGGGCCGACTCCCAGAAGGGATGCGCGCCTGGCGTGAGCAGTTCGCGGTCCTGGCTTTTGATAGGCGGCACCCAGAGGGGCTGGTCCGCGTAGACGGTCCAGGGCAGATCCACGAAGGTGGTCAGATCCTGTTCGGAACGGACCGGAATGATGCTGACGGCCATGCGTCCTTAATCCGTAAGCAGCGCGCCGCGCAACTCGGCCGGAGAACGCGCGCCCAGCCTTTTGCAGGCCGCGGGCAGTTCCGCCGCCAGGGCGAAGGCGCTGTCCGGCCGCATGAAGTTGGCCGTGCCCACCTGCACGGCGGCGGCGCCCACCAGAATGAATTCCAGCGCGTCCTCGGCGCTGACGATGCCGCCCATGCCCACCACAGGAATTTTCACCGCCCGCGCCACCTGCCAGACGCAACGCAGGGCCACGGGCTTGATGGCCGGACCGGACAGGCCGCCCACCACATTGGCCAGGGACGGACGCCGCGTGCGCAGGTCCACGGACATGCCCAGCAGGGTGTTGATGCAGGAGATGCTGTCCGCGCCCGCGTCTTCCACGCTGCGCGCCATGAGCGCGATATCCGTGACATTGGGCGAAAGCTTGACCATCACATGCTTGTGCGGCGCGCGCTCGCGCACGGCGGCGGTGACGGCGGCGGCCAGCCTGGGATCCTGGCCGAAGAGCACGCCGCCCTCCCTGACGTTGGGGCAGGAGACGTTGACCTCCAGCGCGGCCACACCCTCCTCGCCGTCCAGACGGGCGGCCAGTTCCCCGAATTCCGCCGGAGATGTGGCGTACATATTGACAATGACCGGCGTTTCGCGCCAGGGCAGCCGGGGCAGCTTGTCCCGGCAGAAGGCCTCCACCCCGTCGTTCTGCAGGCCCACGGCATTGAGCATGCCCGCCGTGGTCTCCACAATGCGCGGACAGGGATTGCCCTCGCGCGGCTGAAGCGACAGGCCCTTGACCACAATGCCGCCCAGAGCCGCCAGATCGCCGTAGGACGCGAACTCCACGCCGTAACCGAAGGTGCCCGATGCCGTGAGCACCGGGTTTTTCAATTTGAGATCGTGACTTTGCCCTTTCAGGGTGACGGAAAGATCCATGCTGTTTCCCGATGGTGTAATCAACATTCGTTCAACGGAATAAAGCAGCCGCGCCCGATCCGCCCGGCGCGGCTGAATTATGTTCGCTGGCAAGGAAAACAGGCTTTTTATGGAGGGAGTGTACTCTTATGGCACTCAACCGGAATAAAAAGCGACGTTTGACAAAGCCAGCGGGCAAAAGGCAGTCGCGCCTACAGTTCGATGTGGTGGGACCAGAACACCGGCCCCTGATTGCACACCTGAATCAGGCCGCCGCGCTTGGCGGGCACCGGCCAAGCCTCCGTGGTGCGGACCACGCAGCCCAAGCAGGCCCCCACGCCGCAGCCCATACGGTTTTCCAGCGAAAGCTGGGTGCGCACGCCCAGCTCCCCGGCAAATTTCTGCACGGTACGCAAAAAGGGCAGCGGCCCGCAGGCCAGCACCAGGCCGTTCTGCTCCGCGTATTCGCGCATGCGCTCCTGCAGGGAAAAAATGAAATTGTCCAGATCGCCGGGCGTGTGCTCGCGCAGACTGTCCAGGGGCACATGCTCGTTGATGCTGTCCACCGGGTAGCAGCTGAGCGGCTCGCGGTGGCCGAAAAGCATGGTCACGTTCCAGGGTTTGGGGTGCTCGTTGACGTAGCCCACAAAGGGCACGATGCCCATGCCCCCGGCCAGGAGCAGGGTGGGCGTGTCCGGCTCCACGGCGAAGCCGTTGCCCAGCGGGCCCCAGACCCGCACCGTGTCGCCGGCCTTGAGCTCGGCCATGCGCCGGGTGCCCCGGCCCTGTACCTGGAAAAAACAGATCATGTGACGGGCGGTCATGTGGCAGATGCCCAAGGGGCGAGCCCAGGGAATTTCCAGGCCGAACGAGGTGGGCCGGACCATGACGAACTGGCCGGGACGCCACTGCTCCCATTCGGGATGGGTCAGACGCAGGGCGAAGAAACGGCTTTCCTGGCCGGTCTGGCCGAAAGGCACCAGATCCAGCACCGTAAGCAATGAAGAGCGCGGTTGGGACATGTTCTGGTGTATAAACCCACTTGCCAAGGCGGTCAACCGAGCCCACGCGCGGGGCGGACGGGGAACAGGGCTTTTCATGCGCGGCACGACGCTGTAGCATGGGCGCGCGCCCCCTGACGGGGGGCGCAGGAGATAAAGAATATGCAAACAATCTATGCCGCCCGTCGCGACCGGCTGCGCCGGGCCATGCGCGCCAGGGGTCTGGACGCCCTGCTGGTCAGTCAGGCCGCCAACCGTTTTTATCTTTCGGGTTTCGAACTCCACGATCCGCAGTGCAATGAAAGCGCGGGCCGTCTGGTGATCACGGCCGACGGCCGGGACTGGCTGGCCACGGACGCCCGTTACCTGGACGCCGCCGGCCGCCTCTGGGACAGGGACAGCGTTTTTATTTACGGCGGCGACGCGGCCAGAGATCTGCACAGCCTGCTGCGGCGCTGCGGCGGGCGTGTGGGTCTGGAGGCGCGGGGCGTCAGTCTGGCCTTTGCCCGCGCCTTGAGCCAAGCCGGGGCCGATCCACGATTCGAGGCCGCCGACGGTCTGGTGGAGCGCTTACGCCGGATCAAGGAACCCTGCGAAATCGCGGCCCTGGAACGCTCTTTCGCGCTCAACCACAAGCTTTTGCAGTGGGTGGAAGGCCAACTGGAACCGGGGAGGACTGAAGCTGAACTGAGCTGGGCCATTGAACGTTTTTTCCGTGAGAACGGGGCCTCGGAGCTGGCCTTTGCCAATATCGTGGCCGTGGGCCGCAACGCGGCCCTGCCCCACGCCATTCCCGGCGCGGACGCGGTCACGGAAAACTGTCCGGTGCTCGTGGACGTGGGCTGCCGGGTGGACGGCTATTGCTCGGACCAGACCCGTACCTTCTGGGCGGGCGACGCGCCCACGCCGGAATTCAGGCGCACCATGTCTCTGGTGCGCGAGGCCCAGGAAGCGGCCCTGAAAAAAATGCGGCCCGGCCTGCCCCTGGCCGAAGCCTACGCCCTGGCCCGCGCGGTCTTTGAAAAAGCCGGGGTGGCGGACGCCTTCACGCACGGCCTGGGCCACGGCGTGGGCCTGGAAACCCACGAGGCCCCCAGCCTGTCCCCGCGCGCCGAAGGCCTGCTGGAACCGGGCATGGTGGTCACGGTGGAGCCGGGCCTGTATTACCCGGCCTGGGGCGGCGTGCGCTGGGAATATACCGTTCTGGTGGAAGAGGACGGCGTGCGAATTTTGTAACTGACATGCTGAAGTAAAGGAGTCCGCATGGCGGCGATTTTTCTGGTGGGAGCCCGCGCGGCGGGCAAAACCACAGTGGGTCTGGAACTGGCCCGCCTGCTGGCCTGCCCTTTCACGGACACGGATCAGCATCTGCGCGAACGCCTGGGCCGCACAGTGGCCGAAGTGGTGGCCGCCGAGGGCTGGCCGGGCTTCAGGGCCCGCGAAAGCGCTGCCCTGCGTGAGGTGGCGGATTCACATGCCTTCGGCGATGTGGTCGTGGCCACGGGCGGCGGCATGGTTCTGAACCCGGAAAACCGCCGCTTCATGCGCGACCACGGCACTGTCTTTTATCTGGCGGCCCCGGCGGAAGCCCTGGCCCGGCGGCTGGCCCGCGACCCGCTGGCGGCGCAGCGCCCATCGCTGACCGGCCTGGATATTGTTGAGGAAATGCGGCAGGTGCTGGCCGAGCGCCGCCCTCTCTATGAAGAGGCCGCGCACCACATTCTGGACGCCACGGCGGAACCGGCCGACGTCTGCGCGGCGGCCCTGCGCCTGCTGGACATGGCTCCGGTCAAAGCCTGAAGCCGGGCCGATCCATGTCCAGCGGCCCCCCGCCCCTCATTTCCGTCATCATGCCCGTATACAACGCCGCCCCCGGCCTGGAGGCGGCGTTGGCCGGATTATGGGCTCAGCGCCCCGCTCCGGACGCGCCCCTGCCCCCTTTTGAAGTGATCGCCGTGGACGACGGCTCCACGGATGACGGCCCGGCCCTGCTGGAGGCCGCGGCCGCGCGGGAAACCCGGCTGCGAGTGCTCCGCCGTCCCCATCAGGGCATCGCCAAGGCGCTCAATGCCGGTCTGGCCGCCGCGCGCGGCGTCTACCTGGCCCGCATGGACGCCGACGACACGCTCCACCCGGAGCGCCTGGCCCGGCAGGCCGCGCATCTGGACGCCGACTCCGCCCTGCACCTTTCGGCCAGTTGCGTGAACTTCGGCGGCGACGCGGTTACAGCCCACGGCTTCGCCCATTTCGTGGACTGGCAGAACAGCCTGCGCACGCCTGAGGATATCGCCCGGCAGCGCTTCCGCGATACGCCGGTCTGCCACCCCTCGGTCATGTTCCGGCGTGAAGCCGTGGAACGCTGGGGCGGCTATGCCGACGGGGACTTTCCCGAAGACTGGGAACTCTGGCTGCGCTGGCTGGACGCGGGCGCGCGCATGGAGAAGCTGTCCCCGCGCCTGCTGACCTGGAACGACCTGCCGGACCGGGCCACCCGCGCCGACGCCCGCTACCGCGAGGCGGCCTGCAACGAACTGCGCGCCTTCTGGCTGGCCCGCGCACTGGCCCGCGCCAACCCCTTTCATCCCGAGGTCTGGGTGCTGGGCGCAGGGCGCATGGCCCGGCGGCGCCTGGCTCCGCTCTGGCAGCACGGCATACGGCCCGCGGCCTACATCGACATTGACCCGCGCAAGATCGGCAACCGCGTGGGCAACGTGCCCGTGCTGCCCCGCGCGGCCCTGCCGAAACCGGGACGCTGCCGCATCCTCAATGCCCTCACGGCCCACGGCGCGGCGGAAGAGGCGGCCCGCTGGCTCGAAAGCGCGGGGCATGGCCCGGACGACTGGCTGCTGGTTTGAGCCCGAGCTCGCCCCTTTTTGCTCCACCGCCCGTAAATCCTTTACCACCGCGTGTTTTCCGCTTTTCAGCTCCGTCGCCGGACAAACTTTTTTGTGAAGTTTGCGAAATTTGTCACCAATACCCTTTGACATAACAGGCCTGTAGGGCTATGGTGCAAGGGCTTTATGTATCAAATCCTTCACACCGCCATTTCTTAGGGAGGATGGGCATGCTGGATCTCAATATCACGCTGGTTTTTCAGCTGGTGAACTTCTTTATCGCCATCTTTGTGCTCAATATCCTCCTGATCCGGCCTATCCGCACCATTATCAAAAAACGCAACGGCGTCATGGACAACCTTGCCGGTGAAGCCGACAATTTTGAATCCCAGGCCGCCGAACGCCTCGCCAACTACGAAGCCGAACTGGCCCGCGCCCGCCAGGACGCCGGCCTCACCCGCGAAGAAGGCCGCAACGCCGGCCTGACGGAACAGCAGAGCATTGTGGGCACCGCCCAGAAGAGCGCCCGTGAAATTTTGGCCGACACCCGCCGCAGTCTGCGGGAGCAGGCCGAAGCCACGCTGAGCGAGCTGCGCAATCAGGTGAGCGATTTTTCCGCCCGCCTGGCCGACCGTCTTATCAAGAACTGAGCTTCGGTTTTTACCGCGGTTTCCGGCTTCCCGCGGAGACGGCGCATCCGCCGGTCCCGTGAAGACCGACAAACCGCAGCCGCAAGGCAGCATGTTTACAAGGTACTGTGGTGCTCCGCAGGATCATTTCTCAGACCGTAGGGGGTGTGTTTTGAGCAAATGGAAACACTTCGGGTTTGTCCTGCCGCTGGCGCTGGCCGTTGCCGTGATCGCCACGGAAGCCGCCGCCGCTGAAGCCGGGCACGCCGCGCCGCGCTGGGGCGATTTCGGCTGGCGCGTGCTCAACTTCGTGATCTTCGCGGGCATCCTCTGGTATTTCGTGGGCGGGCTGGCCAAGAAATTCTTCAAGGGGCGCCGCCAGATGATCCGGGAAACCCTGGATGATCTGGAAGAACGCCGGGCCAAGGCCAAAGAGCATCTGGCCGCCGTGGAGGCGCGCATCGCCCGTCTGGATGAGGAGCGCAAGGCCATCCTGGAAGAAAGCCGGGCGCAGGCCGAGAACCTCAAGCAGGGCATTATGGAAGAGGCGCGCCGTCAGGCCGACCAGATTGTGGAGCAGGCCCGCCTCACCGCCGAGAATGAAGGGCGTTCCGTGCTGGCCGAGGTGCGCGCCGCCCTTGCCGACGAAATCGTGGACGCGGCTGAAAAAGCTCTGCGCGACAAGCTGGGCGCCGCTGAACACGACAAACTTATCGCCAACTCCCTTAACAAGGTGGTGCTCCATTGACTGACACCGTGGTTGCACGCAGATACGCCAACGCGATATTCGCGTTAGGCCGGAAGGAAGGGGACGACGCCCTCACCCGGCACGGGGATTGCCTCGCTGCCCTGGGTGAAATGATCGCCGTCGCGCCGGGACTGGACATGACGCTGAAAAGTCCGGTCATCAGCGTGGATGAAAAAAAGGCGGTCATGGGCAAATTGCTGGACAAGCTCAAAGCCGACCGGATCATGCGCAATTTCTGTTTCCTGTTAGCCGACAAGGAACGCCTGGCCTTCCTGCGCGAGATCGCCAACTGGTACGGCAAGCTGCTGGATGAGGCCAAAGGCGTAATCCGCGGACGGCTGACCACCGCCGTGAAACTTTCCGCCGCCAAACAGGCTGAGCTCAAGGCCGCGCTGCAGGAAAAAAGCGGCGCCGACATTGAGCTGACCTTCGCCGTGGACAAAGACATCCTTGGGGGTATGGTGCTCAACATGGGAGATCGGGTGCTGGACGCAAGTCTGCGCGCGCAATTGGGGATCCTGCGGGAGACTTTCAAGAGGGGTGAATAGCACATGCAGATCAAAGCGGAAGAAATAAGCAAGATCATTGAGGATCAAATCCAAAACTACGAGCAGCGCGTGGAAATGAGCGAGACCGGCACCGTCCTCTATGTCGGTGACGGCATCGCCCGGGTCCACGGCGTACAGAACGCCATGTCCATGGAACTGCTGGAATTTCCCGGCGGCGTCATGGGCATGGTGCTCAACCTCGAAGAGGACAACGTGGGCGTCGCCCTGCTCGGTTCGGACGTGGGCATCAAAGAAGGCGACCCGGTCAAACGCACCGGCAAGATCTTCTCCGTGCCCGTGGGCGACAAGGTCATGGGCCGCGTGCTCAACCCTCTGGGTGAGCCCATCGACGGCCTTGGCCCTATCGAATCCACGGAAGTGCGTCCTGTGGAAATCAAGGCCCCCGGCATCATCGCCCGCAAAAGCGTGCATGAACCCATGCCCACGGGCCTGAAGGCCATCGACGCCATGACGCCCATCGGACGCGGCCAGCGCGAGCTGATCATCGGCGACCGCCAGACCGGCAAAACCGCCGTGTGTATCGACGCCATCCTGGCCCAGAAAGAAACCGACATCCACTGCTTCTATGTGGCCATCGGTCAGAAAAAGGCTTCGGTGGCCCTGGTGGCCGACACCCTGCGCAAGTACGGCGCGCTGGAATACACCACCATCATTTCGGCCACGGCCTCCGACCCGGCTCCGCTGCAGTACATCGCGGCCTACACCGGCTGCACCATGGCCGAGTACTACCGCGACAGCGGCAAGCACGCCCTGATCGTTTACGACGACCTTTCCAAGCAGGCCGTGGGCTACCGCCAGATGTCCCTGCTGCTCCGTCGTCCCCCGGGACGTGAAGCTTTCCCCGGCGACGTCTTCTACCTGCACTCGCGCCTGCTCGAACGCGCGGCCAAGGTTAACGACAGCCTGGGCGCCGGTTCCCTGACGGCCCTGCCGATCATTGAAACCCAGGCTGGCGACGTCTCCGCGTATATCCCGACCAACGTGATCTCCATCACTGACGGTCAGGTCTATCTGGAACCGAACCTGTTCAACGCCGGTGTGCGTCCGGCCATCAACGTGGGCCTTTCCGTGTCCCGCGTGGGCGGCGCGGCCCAGATCAAGGCCATGAAACAGGTGGCGGGCACCATGCGCCTGGACCTCGCCCAGTACCGCGAACTGGCGGCTTTCGCCCAGTTCGGTTCGGACCTGGACAAGGGCACCAAGGCCAAGCTGGACCGCGGCGCGCGTCTGGTGGAGCTGCTCAAGCAGCCCCAGTACCAGCCCATGCCCGCCCAGGAACAGGTGGCTTCCATCTGGGCCGCCACGCACGGTCACATGGACGATGTGCCGGTGGATCAGGTCCGCCGTTTTGAGACCGAGATGCTGACCTTCCTGCGCGACACCAGGAAGGACGTGCTGGACGCCATTAAAGACAAAAAAGTCATTGACGAGGCTGTGGAAAGCGCGCTCACCGAAGCCGTTGCCGCCTTCAAGCAGGGCTGGCAGGCCTGAGGCCGCCAAACGGGAGACCTGACATGCCTTCACTCAAAGACGTAAAAATGAAGATCGTAGGGGTCGGCAAGACCAAGCAGATCACCAAGGCCATGAATATGGTGGCCTCGGCCAAGCTGCGCGGTGCCCAGTCCCGTATCGAGCGCTTCAGACCCTACGCGGCCAAATACCGCCAGGTGCTCGCCGAATTGTCGCGCAAGGTGGAGGGCAACGCCCACCCCCTGCTGGCCGAGCATGAGGAAAAGAAAAACTGCGCCATCGTCATGGTCACTTCGGACCGCGGCCTGTGCGGCAGCTTCAACGGCAACATCATCAGCGCCGCCCTGAAGCTCGCCAAGGAGAAAACCGAGGCCGGCATGCAGGTCAGTTTTACCTGCGTGGGCCGCAAGGGCCGCGACGTGGTGCGCAAAAGCGATTACGCCATGCTCACCGCCTACGGCGACCGCATGGGCAGCATTGACTTCCCCTTGGCCAGCTCCGTGGCCCAGGAAGTCATCCACGGCTATGAAACCCTGGCCTTTGACGAAGTCTGGCTGGTTTACGGCGAATTCGTGTCCATGGGGCATCAGCCGCCGCGCACGCTTTGCCTGCTGCCGTTGAAGACGCCGGAGGCCGAGGAAATCGCTGAGGAAGCCGGGGAGGCCCGTTGCGAGTACGTGTACGAGCCGCATGAGGAAAAGCTGCTGGCGGAACTTCTGCCGCGTTACGTCAAGGTGCAGGTCTACCGTGGCCTTCTGGACACCTCGGCCAGCGAGCACGCCGCCCGCATGGCCGCCATGGACAACGCCACGCGCAACTGCAACGAGATGATCAACATGCTGACCCTGCTTTACAACAAAACGCGGCAGGCCTCCATTACCAGCGAACTCATCGACATCGTCGGCGGCGCGGAAGCGCTGAACGGTTAAGGAGCCAAACATGAGCAAAAACATCGGTAAAGTCGTTCAGGTTATCGGCGCCGTGGTGGACGTTGAGTTCAGCGACGGCAACCTGCCGAATATCTTCACCGCCCTGGAGATAAAAAACCCGAACAACAGCGACGCTCCGGAGCTGATCTGTGAAGTGGCGCAACATCTGGGCGACAATGTGGTCCGCACCATCGCCATGGACGCCACCGAAGGTCTGGTGCGCGGCATGGACGTGGTGGATACGGGCCAGCCCATCATGGTCCCCGTGGGCAAAGCCGCGGTGGGCCGCATCCTGAACGTCATCGGCCGCCCGGTGGACGAACTGGGGCCGGTCAATGCCGAGAAGTACTACCCCATCCACCGTCCCGCGCCCAAGTTCACGGACCAGAACACCAAGGTCGAACTGCTGGAAACCGGCATCAAGGTTGTGGACCTGCTTGTGCCCTTTCCCAAGGGCGGCAAAATGGGCCTCTTCGGCGGCGCCGGCGTGGGCAAGACCGTTATCCTCATGGAGATGATCAACAACATCGCCAAACAGCACGGCGGCTCCTCGGTGTTCGCCGGTGTGGGCGAACGCACCCGTGAGGGCAACGACCTTTACAACGAGCTCAAGGAAGCAGGCGTTCTGGAACGCGCCACGCTTGTCTACGGCCAGATGAACGAGCCCCCGGGAGCCCGCGCGCGCGTGGCCCTCACCGCTCTGGCCTGCGCCGAATACTTCCGTGACGAAGAACATCAGGACGTGTTGCTGTTCATCGACAACATCTTCCGCTTCACCCAGGCCGGTTCGGAAGTGTCCGCCCTGCTCGGGCGCATGCCGTCGGCCGTGGGCTATCAGCCCACCTTGGGCACGGACCTGGGTTCGCTGCAGGAACGCATCACCTCCACCAATTCGGGTTCGATCACCTCGGTGCAGGCCGTGTATGTGCCCGCCGACGACCTGACCGACCCGGCCCCGGCCACGACCTTCTCGCATCTGGACGGCACCCTGGTGCTTTCCCGCCAGATCGCGGAACTGGGCATCTACCCGGCCGTGGACCCGCTGGACTCCACCTCGCGCATCCTCGCTCCCGACGTGGTGGGCGAAGAGCATTACAGCGTGGCCCGGCGGGTACAGATGGTGCTGCAGAAGTATAAAGAACTGCAGGATATCATCGCCATTCTGGGCATGGACGAGCTTTCGGACGAGGACAAACTCACCGTGGCCCGCGCCCGCCGCATCCAGCGCTTCCTCTCCCAGCCCTTCCACGTGGCCGAAACCTTTACGGGTACGCCCGGCCAGTATGTGAAGCTGGAAGACACCATCAAGGGCTTCAAGGGCATTCTGGACGGCGAGTACGACCACTTGGCCGAAGGCGACTTCTATATGCTCGGCGGCATTGAGCAGGCCGTGGCGAAGTACGAGCAGCGCAAGCTGCAGGAAGAAAACTAGTCCCGTCGCGAGTCAGGGAAGCTAAGGAGTCAGTATGGGCACGCTGCAACTGGAAGTGGTGACGCCGGACAAAACCGTGGTCAGCGCCGAGGTGGAAATGGTTGTCTGCCCCGGAGTGGAAGGCGAATTCGGTGTGCTGCCGCAGCACGTCTCCCTGCTTTCGGCCCTGAAAATCGGCGATCTGCGCTACCGGGTCAACGGCAAGGATGAGAACGTCTTCATTTCCGGCGGCTTTGCCGACGTGAACAACAACGTGCTGAGCGTGCTTGCCGAATCCGCCGAACTGGCCGGCGACATTGACGCCGCCAGAGCCCAGGCCGCCAAGGAGCGGGCTGAAAAACGCCTCGCCGCCCATGACGAGAGCGTGGATCAGACGCGGGCCGAGGCTGCCCTGCAACGCGCGGTCACGCGCCTGCAGGTGGCGCAGTTGCGCTGACGGTCGCCGGCATGAAATAAAGAACCAAAAGAGCCGGAGGCATTGCCTCCGGCTCTTTTTGATTGATGACAAACCCCGCTTCCCGGTGTTTGCGCCGCCTTCGGCTCGTTTTCAAGAAAACTCGCCGGGCGGAAAGGCACAAAGTCCGCTCAGTTACGGCGGGAGTAAATCCCGGCTGTTCGCGGAGTATGGAGGCTGCCGACAAAAACCCACAGCCTCGAAGAACCTGCGGCAATGTCTCCGGCTCTTCTTCCAATAAAGCCTGTTGACGCGGCCCAAGGCATTGTCTAGTTTCGAAAAAATTATGCTCCCGGACTGCGGCAAGCACTGCCGTTGCGCGCGCCCGAAGGCGTCCGCAAACTGAAAAACCCTGACCGCGTAAATTACGCCGCATCCACAGCAGCATCGGAGGAAGCCCATGCGGGCCATCGGCATCACCGGCTTCAAGAATTCCGGCAAGACCACGCTCACGGGACTGCTGGCCACGGCCCTGGAGGGCTTGGGCCGCAAGGTCGCCGTCATTAAATGCACCCACCACGGCCTGGATCTGCCGGGCCGCGACACCAGCAAGCTCAGCGCTCCGGGCCGCCCGGTGGCCGCGCTGGGAGAAGATGACGCCGCCATTTTCTGGTCCGGCAAGATCGGTTTTATGGACCTGTTTACCCGGCTTCCGGCGGATATTGTGCTGGTGGAGGGCGGCAAGAACCTCACTTTTCTGCCGCGCGTGCTCTGCCTGCGCGACGTGCTGGAGGCCCCCATGCTCGCTCCGGAGCTGGCTGTGGGCACATTCGGACCGATTGGCCTGCCGCCGCTGCCCGCCTTTGATGAAAATTCCCTGGACGAACTGGCCCGTCTGGCCGACGCCAAGGCCTTTGTGCTGGGCGGCCTGGACTGTGGCCTCTGCGGGCGGGAAAACTGCGCGGACCTGACCAGGGATATTCTGGCGGATGCGGCCACGCCCGGAGATTGTCTGGCCCTGACGCCCTCCTCGCTCAGCCTGAGGGTCAACGGCCAGGAAGTGCCGCTCAACGCCTTTACGGCCCAAATGCTGGAGGGCGGACTGCGCGGCATGCTCGCGCCCCTCAAGGGCATGACCGCCGGCACAGTGGAAATAGTCTTGAAGCAGCGCGCGCGTTGAGAGTGAACGTGTTAAAATGCTCCGGCGGGTGCGCGAGCGACCGAAGGCGAGCATAGGGCCGTGCCCGTAGCCTCAGGGCTTGCGGACATCGTCGACGGAGATTCCGCTGCGCACATCCGAGAACAAGGAAACCCGCAGACAGCCCCGTTTTTGCATTGGCGCACTTTCAAAAACGGCAGATTCTGGAGAACGCCGCGATGCGGCGGCTTTTGATCACAGAGTTTCACATTTTTTCAGGAGATTCCGCATGGTTATTTCTCTCTTGGTCTATCTTTGCTGCGGCGCGATAGCCGGTGTTCTGGCCGGTCTGCTGGGCGTGGGCGGCGGCATCGTCATTGTGCCCATGCTGGTGGCCATTTTTCCCGGCCAAGGCATACCGCCCCAGTACGTCCAGCAGATGGCGCTGGGCACGTCGCTGGCCAGCATCATGATCACCTCCGTTTCCAGCGCGCGCGCCCATAACGCGCGCGGCGCCGTGCACTGGGACATCTTCCGCAACATCACGCCCGGCATTCTGATAGGCACGTTTGCGGGCGGTCTGGTGGCCACGCACATGCCCACCATGTTCCTGAAGATCTTCTTCATCTGTTTCCTGCTCGTGGTTTCCGTCCAGATGCTTTCCAACTACCGGCCCCCGGCCAGCCGCGACATGCCCGGCGCGCTGGGCACCGCGGGCGCGGGCGGGGTCATCGGGCTGGTGTCCAGCTTTGTGGGCATCGGCGGCGGCACCCTCTCCGTGCCCTTTATGAGCTTCTGCAACGTGCCTCTGCACCACGCCGTGGGCACCTCGGCGGCCATTGGTTTTCCCATTGCCGTGGCGGGCACCCTGGGCTACATCATCGGCGGTTGGGGACGTCCCGACCTGCCCGCCCTTTCCCTGGGCTTCGTGAATCTCTGGGCCCTGCTCGGTCTGGCCGTGGCCAGCTTTCTCACCGCGCCTCTGGGGGCCAGACTGTCCCACTCCCTGCCCACCGCCAAACTCAAGCGCGGCTTCGCGGTTTTTCTGATCCTCGTGGCCCTGAAAATGCTGTGGAGCATCCTGTAATAGATGTATGAAGCTCTATACCTATAATCAAAAACTGGCCGAATCGGTCTGGTGGAACCTGTTCCTGATGACGCTGGGTTCGCTCCTGATGACCGTCTGCATCCAGAGCGTGGCCGCGCCCCATGACTTCCTGGCCGGGGGCGTCATGGGCGTGGCCCTGCTCATCGCCTACTGGACCGGCACGCTCACGCCCCTGTTCTGGTACATGCTGGTCTGCCTGCCCATCTACATCGGCGGCTGGTTCTTCGTGGGACGGCGTTTTCTGCTCTACACGGCCTACGGCACGCTCTGCACCACTGTTTTCGGGATGTTCATCACCTTTCAGATTCCCCTTTCCACCGAGGTCTACGCCGCCGTGGTGGGCGGCGTGCTGCACGGCGCGGCCGGGGGCATCATGCTGCGCACCCTGGGCAGCGGCGGCGGCACGGACATTATCGCCGTGCTGCTCAAGGAGCGCTGGAGCATCCCCATCGGCCAGTTCAACTTCATTTTCAACGTCCTGCTGTTCCTGCTCGGCGCGTTCCGCCTTTCTCTGGACCTCATCGTGGCCTCCATGCTGATGATGTTCATCTCCTCCAACGCCCTGGAATATGTGCTGGGCATGTTCAACCGGCGCAAGCTGGTGATGATCATTTCCGACCACGGCGAAGAAATCAGCGAGGCCATTCTGGTCACCGAACGCTTCGGCGCCACCATGCTGCGCGGCAAGGGGGCCTACTCCGGCTCGGACCGCGAAATACTGCTCACCGTCACCAACAACGTCGCCCTCAAGCGCCTGGAAAACCTGGTCTATGCCATTGATTCCCACGCGCTCTTCATTGTGGAGAACACCTTTTACGTGTCCGGCGGACAGTTCGCCCGCCGGAGCCGCTGACGGGGGCCGGACATGCCCGCCTCCGTCCTGGCCATCCGGGCCAGAACCATCGTGCCGCTGAGCGGAGAAAGCCCGGCGCGGGGCGCGCGGCTTTTCGCGGCCCTGAAAAAGATCGACAATGCCGTGCTGCTGGTGCGCGACGGCCTTGTGGAGGATGTGCTGCCCTGGAAGAACGCCCGTCTGCCCGCCGGCACGCGGGTGCGCGACGTGGGGCCGGTCTGCCTGATCCCGGCCTGCGTCAACGCCCATGCCCACATCCAGCTTTCCTGGCTGGCCGGGCGCACGCTCTGGGGCAAGGGCTTCACGGCCTGGCTCGCCAGCATGATCCCTCAACTGGGCACGGCCTCGGCCGCTGAAGTGGCTGCGGCCGCCGAAAACGCCTGCGAAAGCCTGGCCGCCTCCGGAGCCCTGCACGTGGGCGACGTGGGCGGCACCCTGCGCGGCGCGCTGACTCTCGTGGACCGGGCCTGCCGCGCCGCCGGACTGGGAGTCAGCCATTTCTGTGAATGGTTCGGCTTCGGCCCGCCCTTCATTGACGACGAACGCCCCTGGCCGCCGCGTTGCCGCGAAGAGCTGGCGGCAGACCCGGACCTGGCCGGACGTTGCGCCCCGGCCGGACACGCCCTCTACTCCACCGCACCGGAAGTGCTGCGCGCCGCGCGGGAACACTGCTCCCGCAACAATACCGTTTTCAGTTTCCATCTGGCGGAATCGCCGGAAGAAAACCAATTGCTGATCAGCGGCGACGGCCCCCTGTACGACTGCTACGCGGGCACGGTGCTCCCCGAGGGCTGGCGGCCTCCGGGCATGCGGCCCCTGGCCTACGCCGCCAGCCTCGGCCTGCTCGGACCGGGCACGCTGGCCGTGCACGGCGTCCAGCTGGACGCCCAGGAGGTGGAAGTGCTGGCCGCCGGGGGCACCGCCCTCTGTCTTTGCCCGCGTTCCAACCGCAATCTGGGCGTGGGCACACCGCCAGTGCGCGCTCTGATGGAAAACGGCGGCCTGCTCTGCCTGGGCACGGACGGCCTGACCTCCAATACCGACCTGGATGTGCGCCAGGAAGCCGTCTACCTGCGTGAAAGCCTGGATGTGCCGCCCGAGGCTCTGGTACGCCTGCTCACGGTCAACGGCGCGGCGGCTCTGGGCCTGAGCGACGCCGGGGCAGGACGCCTGACGCCGGGCGGTCCTGCGGCCTTCTGCATCCTGCCGGAAATGCTGACCTATTAAAGCAAGTTGCCATTGAAAATCTTCTGTTTTCAATGGCTGCCCTGCCCGCGTGGCGCAGGAAAAACGCGGATAAGCAGCGCCCCTGAACCGTTCCGGCATGATCCACCTGTACCGGCATAAATGCCTTGTCATGAACCGGCCTTGCTGGCATCATTCTTGAGCATGACATCTGTTTTCTACCAAACCACGTCAAGAAGGACGATATGAGCGAGGAAGTTCTGGACTGGAAGGAAGCCATTGCCCGCGTGCTCAACAAACGTGAACTCTACGTCAAATTGTTGGGAAAATTCATTGAAACGGAGCGGGACAGCCCTGCCAAAGTGGAACAGGCCCTGCAAAACGGCGATACGGAAACAGCCCGCCAGCTGGTGCACAGCACCAAGGGCGCGGCCGCCAATCTGGGGGCCAAGGCTCTGGCCGCCGCCGCGCTGGAGCTGGAAATGGCCATCAAGGCCGGCGCGGACACCGGCCCGGCCATGAACCGCTTCGATTCCGCCGTGACGGATACGCTGGTGACCATGTCGGCCTTCATGTCCCAGTAGCGCATTCTTGCGCGCGACATGAGAATTTCGGTCGAAAGAAGCCCGGCGCTGACGCGCCGGGCTTCTTTCGACATTTTCCAGGCAACAGACAGCAGCCGTCAACGTTCCGCAACGCCGCGGTCCAGCACCCGCAGGGCCACGGCTTCGGCCAGATGTTCCTGGCGGATGCTTTCAACGCCCGCCAGGTCCGCAATGGTCCGGGCCAGACGCAGCACACGGGTGTATGCCCGCGCGGAAAGCCCCAGACGGTGCATGACCGCCTCCATCAGCCCGTGCCCGGCGGCGTCCAGAGCGCAATGCCGCTCCAGCGGACCGCCGGAAAGCTCCGCATTGCAGCGGATGGCGAGCCCGGCGAAGCGCTCCTCCTGCACGGCCCTCGCGGCCAGCACGCGCGCCCGCATCTCAGCCGAAGAGATGCCGCCCGTTGCGGCGCGCAGATCCGCATAGGGCACGGCAGGCACTTCCACGTGCAGATCAATGCGGTCCAGCAGCGGGCCGGAAAGTTTGTTGCGATAGCGGGCCAGTTGCTCTGCCCGGCAGGTGCAGGCATGCGCGGGATCGCCGTGATAGCCGCAGGGACAGGGATTCATGGCCGCCACCAGCATGCAGGCCGCCGGGTAGGTGACGCTGCGGGCCGCGCGGGCCACGGTCACCACGCCGTCTTCCAGCGGCTGGCGCAAGGCCTCCAGGGCGGCTTTGCTATATTCCGGCAATTCGTCCAGAAAAAGCACGCCGCGATGGGCCAGACTGACCTCGCCGGGGCGTGGCTGTCTGCCGCCGCCCACCAGCGCCACGTCCGATACGGTATGGTGCGGGGAGCGGAACGGCCGCGCCGAAACCAGCCCGCTTTCCGGTGGCAGATGGCCCGCCACGCTGTAAATCTTGGTGACTTCCAGAGCTTCTTCAAAGGAAAGGGGCGGCAGAATGCCGGGCAGACGCTGGGCCAACATGGTTTTGCCGCTGCCCGGCGGCCCGATCATCAGCAGATTGTGCCCTCCGGCGGCGGCTATTTCCAGGGCGCGCTTGGCGGCCTGCTGGCCTTTGACCTCCGCGAAGTCCGGCAAGGCGACGGACGACGCGACGGTTTCGTCCGGCCGCCGGGCTTCCAGGGCCTCGGCTCCCGCCAGAAAGGCCGCGCACTGGGCCAGGTCGCGTGGGGCATACACCGGCAGACCGGGCACCACGGCGGCTTCCGCCGCATTGCCCGGCGGCGTCACCAGACCGGCGGCCTCGTGCCGACGGGCCAGAATGGCCAGGGGCAAGACGCCGCGCACGGGTTTGAGGCTTCCGGTCAGCGAAAGTTCGCCCGTAAAGAAAAGGCCGGACAGTTTGTCCGGCGGAATCAGACCGGCGGCGGCCAGCAGGCCCACGGCCAGGGGAAGATCATAGCCGGTGCCCGCCTTGCGCTGTCCGGCCGGGGCCAGATTGACGGTGATCCGCGCCGGCGGCAGCCGGAAATTGCAGGCCCGGAGCGCGGCGAAAACACGGTCCCTGGCCTCGCGCACCTCGGTCTCGGCCAGTCCCACCAGACTGAAGCCCGGCAGGCCCTGGCGGACGTAATCCACCTCCACTTCCACCGGGAAAGCGTCCACGCCTTCCAGGCCACCGCTGTACAGACGGATTACCATAGGCTTATCCACCGGATATCAGACGTCTGAGGCTGTCGCCATCCGTAAGGCGGCTTGCGCCGCCAACGGCTGCCGCGCCTTCCAGGCCACCGCTGTACAGACGGATTACCATAGCCTCGCCGTCGCCGCCGGGCTACTTGATCGCCTGTCCGATGCGCCCCCAGCGGATATCGTCCAGCCCGCCCCAGGACCAGTAAATGCGCCAGGCCTTGGCCCGGATGGCGCTACGGTCCACAAAGCCCCAGAAACGGGAATCCAGGGAATTGTCGCGGTTGTCGCCCATGACGAAATATTTGTTGGGCGGCACGGTGACCGGGCCGTAGTTGTCCCGCACAGGCTCGATGCCGTCCGGGTCGGCAAAGCGGATATAAGATTCCTTGACCGGCTGGCCGTTGCGGTAGAGCTGCTTGTTGCGCACCTCGATGACGTCGCCGGGCAGGCCGATGATCCGCTTGATGTAGTCCACGCTGGGATCATTGGGGTACTTGAAGATGATGACGTCGCCCCGGACCGGGTCGTCGCCCTTGTAGACATAGGTGTCGGTAAAGGGGATCTTGATCCCGTAGGCGAACTTGCTGGCCAGCAGATGGTCGCCTACCAGCAGGGTCTGGAGCATGGACTCGGAGGGGATCTTGAAAGCCTGGATCACGAAGGTGCGGATCAGCAGGGCGAGAACCAGAGCGACCAGCAAGGCTTCACCGTATTCGCGCCAGAGCGGTTTTTGAGGGCGCGCCTTTTGTTGCAGCAGAGAGGGTTTCATGACGATTCCTTTTCAGGGCGGATTCCGGGATGCGCCTCCCGGCGGGCGCGCGGCCCGTACAACGGACCCGGACGCGAAGGGAGAGTATGCCGTGATGCGACGGCAAAGGCAAGACGGTCCCCCCCGTTCCAGGGCAGACGCATCTAATTTCAATTTTGCCAGTCTGTTATTTGTCGTGATTATCCGTCAAAACCAGCCTTTCCGGCGCTGGCGGCGTCATCTGGCGCTTTTTTTGCTGCTCACGTACTTGAGTACATCTCTGCTCTCGATGCCCGTAAGCTCGCTACGCTCGCCAACGGGCACGGCCCTTTGGGCCGCCTTCAGGTCGGTTTCCGCGCAAAAAGCGCCATTTTCCTTGCCAGCGTCGAAAAATCTTGCTTCAGCCGTTGCGACGCAGGAGCTTTAGCCGTAGGCGAGCTTGTGAGCCGTACGGATAAAGACAGCACTGCCAGCTACGGCTGAAGACAGCAATGAGTTACACGAAATTGTGTCCAGGGAAGTCACTGTCGCTATCCGTAGCGATGCTGTCTTGTTCCGTAACACGGCTTCGCCGTGAACGGCTCAAGCAAGCCGCTGGCGCGGCAACGGCTAGCGCATTTTTTAGGATTCTCCCGACACCAGCCATCCGCCTGCGCGTCGCTCCGGCGGAGCAAAGGTGGCTTTGCCCTTTTTTGTCCATTACTGGTTTATCTATTCAATAAATAAAGATTTTTTAGATGCGTCTGCCCTGCCCTCCGTTCAGCTCTTCCAGAACTTGTCCACATAGCCCGCCGCGAAGAGCAGCAGGATCAGGCAGGGCAGCACCCAGGTCAGATAGCCGCGCAAACAGCGCGGGAATCTGAGACCCACGCCCTGATCCACTTCGGCCAGAAAATTGTCCCAGCCCCAGCCCCGCCGGAGGCAGCAGAACAGCAGAAAAAGCAGGCCGCCCAGCGGCAGGATATTGTTGCTGATCAGGAAATCCTCAAAATCCAGGATACTGCTGCCCGCGCCCAGGGGCTGCACGGAGCTCAACAGATTGAAGCCCAGCGCGCAGGGCAGGGACAGCAGCCACATGACCCCGGCGTGCAACACCGTGGCCCGGCGGCGCGGCATGCGCCAGACGTCCGCGCTGTAGGAAATGATGTTCTCAAAAACCGCGATGACCGTGGACAGGGAGGCGAAGGCCAGAAAGATGAAAAACAGCGTGCCCCAGAGGCGGCCGCCGCCCATGGAATTGAAGATATTGGGCAGGGTCACGAAAACCAGCCCCGGTCCGGCGCCCGGCTCCACGCCGAAGGCGAAGCAGGCCGGAAAAATGATCAGACCGGCCATGATGCCCACAAAGGTATCCAGGCCCATGATCCAGAGCGCCTCGCCGGTGAGGGAACGATCCTTGGGCTGATAACTGCCGAAAATGGTCATGGCCCCGATACCCACGGAAAGAGCGAAAAAAGCCTGGTTCATGGCCGCGTTGCAGACGCTGAGCAGGCCCACTTCACTGAACTTGCCCCAGTCCGGCACGAGATAAAAGCGCACGCCCGCGCCCGCGCCGGGCAGCAGCAGCGCGCGGACCACCAGAAGCAGCAGAATCAGCAGCAGGCCCACCATCATCAGCTTGACCACGCGCTCCACGCCCTTCTGCACGCCCAGGGCGCAGACGCCGAAGCCCAGAGCCACGCTCAGGCTCATACCGATAATCTGCACGTCGGCGTGGCCCAGCGCGGCCTTGAAAAAGCCGCCCACACCCTCGGGCGTCAGCCCGGACAACGCGCCCGAAGCCATGAACCAGCAGTAAGAGAGCATCCAGCCCGTCACCGTGGTGTAAAACATCATCAACAGGTAGCTGCCCACCAGGGCCAGCCAGCCGAAACGGTGCCAGCCCGTGCCCGCCGGCTCCAGCACGCGCAGGGCCAGGCCCATGTTCCGGCGCGAGGCGCGGCCCACGGCAAACTCCATGATCATGATGGGCAGAATGGCGAAAAGAAAGAAAATGTAGATGCCCACGAAAATGGCGCCGCCATAAGCACCTGTAATATAGGGAAAACGCCAGACATTGCCGAGGCCGATGGCGCAGCCCGCCGACAACAAAAGGAAGCCCAGGCGGCTGCCCAGCATCTCGCGTTTGCCCTGTCCGCTTTCCATTCCGCCCCCCTTGTGAAGTATACCCAACAGCCTGTTAATACTATAAAAGTTTTGCCCGTCTGCAAGGAAGACAAGCCTGCTTTGAGGGAGTGCGCTCTGCTGCTGCCCGGCCGAAAAGGCAGGCGAAATCTAACGCGGCAGGCAGGCAAAAAGGCATGGTATTAACAGGCGCTAATGCAGACGCAAAGCAAAATTCACCCCAAAGCACAAAGCAATAATGCACATGATCAGATTGACGTCCCTGAAGCGGCCCGAAAGCAGCTTGATGCCCACCCAACTCACAAAACCGAAACCGAAGCCCGTGGCGATATTGAAGGTGAGGGGCATGCTCACGATGGTCAGAAAGGCGGGCAGGGCCACGGTGAAGTCCGCGAAGCGGATGCGCCCCACCTCCTGCATCATCAGCGCGCCCACGATGATCAGCACCGGCGCTGTGGCGAAGGACGGCACGAGGGCCACCAGGGGCGCGAAGAAAAGCGAGAGAAAAAACAGCCCGGCGATGACCACGGCGGTCAGGCCCGTGCGGCCGCCCTCGGCCACGCCCGTGGCGCTTTCCAGATAGCTGGTGGCCGTAGTGGCCCCCAGCAGGGCGCTGGACATGGTGGCCAGAGAATCCGTGATCAGGGCCTTGTCCAGATTTTCAATATGTCCGTCCTCGCGCATGAAGCCGGATTTTTGCGCCAGGCCGATGAGCACGCCCATGTTGTCGAAAAGGTCCACCATGGTCAGGGTGAAAATGATCGAAAACAGGCCGTGGTGCAGTGCGCCCTTGAGGTCCATCTGCAAAAAAGTTTCCGTGGGCAGCGGCAGGGCACCGGAAAAAATCCCTCCACTCGGCACGGGCGTCACCCCCAGCAGCATGCCCGCCAGGGTGACGGCCAGAATGCCGATGATCATGGCGCCGGGAACGCGTAGGGCCATAAGCGCGCCGATCAGAAAAATCCCGGCCACAGCCAGCAGGGTCTGGGGCTGGCCCAGATTGCCCAGGGTCACAAAGGTGGAGGGGTCCGCCGCCACAATGCCGCAGCTTTTCATGCCGATAAAGGCGATGAACGCGCCGATGCCCACCACAATAGCGTATTTCAGGTCCATGGGCACGGCGTTGATGATCATCTGGCGCACGCGGGTGGCCGTGAGCAGCAGAAAAACCACGCCGGAAATGAACACTGCCCCCAGGCCAGTCTGCCATGTGTATCCCGCCGGGCCGCAGATGTAATAGGCGAAAAAGGCCGTGATACCCAAGCCCGGCGCCACGCCCACCGGAAATTTCGCCCACAGGCCCATGGCCAGGGTCGCCAGAATGCTCACCCAGATGGTGGCGGCCACGGCGGAATCCTTGGGCATGCCCGCGTCGGCCAGCATGGCCGGCACCACAAAAACAAGATAGCACATGGCCATGAACGTGGTCAGACCCGCCAGACATTCCCTTCTGACGGAACTGCCTCTGGCGGCGGGATTGAAATAATTTTGCAGCAAGCGCACCCCTGACCTCCTTGCCCGACCACGCCGGGACGTCCACCGCCCGCGCGGCGGTTTACTTCAAAAAGCCGCTGATGCCCGTGAAGACCACCTGGGCCGCAATGGCCGCCAGCAGCAGCCCCGTGAGTTTGGACAGCACGGCGATGCCGGTCCGGTGCAGCACCCGCGCCACGCCGTCGGCCAGGCAGAGCAGCAGAAACATGCCCCCGGCCGCCAGCAGCAGGGAAAACACGCCCACCAGCATCTCGTGCAGATCCACGGCGGACGCGCCCATGACCATAACCGCGCCGATGGAGGCCGGCCCCATGCCCAGCGGAATGGCCAGGGGCACCACGCTGATGTCCCCTTCGCGCTTGGCGTGAACCTTGCTGCCGTCGTCGTTCATCAGGGCCACGGCGGTCAGCAGAAGCAGCACCCCGGAGCCGATGCGAAAGGCGTCCAGCGTGAAGCCGAACAGTTCGAACAGGTTGGAGCCGAACAGATAGAGAACCACGCCGATGATGAAAATCGCCGTGGAGGTTTTGAAGGCCACAGTGATTTTCTGTTTTCTGTCATAATCCTTGGTGCCGCTGATAAAGGCGCTGAGCACAGCGGGCGGGGTCATCAGCGCATACAGTTTGATGCTCGTTCCGACCACTTCGCTGACGGAGCCGTCCATACATCCTTCTCCCTTTCGATCCCGGCCCGCCGGGGGCATGAAAAAACCGGAACAACCGCAAGGCGCGGCGCATTATTTCAAAAACGCGGTGATGCCCGTAAAAATCACCTGGGCCGCAATGGCCGACAGCAGCAGGGCCGTGAGTTTGGACATGACGGCAATGCCCGTTTCGCCCAGCACCTTCTCCACCGTGTCGGCCATGCACAGCAGCAGAAACATGCCGAAAGACGCCAGCAGCAGGCAGAATACCCCGGCCAGCATGCCGTTCAGCCCTTCGGCGGAAGCGCCCACGACCATGACCGCGCCGATGGCCGAGGGTCCCATGCCCAGAGGAATGGCCAGGGGCACCACGCTGATATCGCCCTCCTGCTTGGTTGGGGGCTGGGTGCAGTCGTCGTTCATCAGCGAAATGGCGGTCAGAAAGAGCAACAGGCCCACGCCGATGCGGAAGGCGTCCAGCGTGAAGCCGAACAGCGTGAACAGATGCGAACCGAACAGAAAGAGAAGAGAGCCGATGATGAAAATCGCCAGGGACGTCTTACAGGCCACCAAAGCCTTTTCTTCCCGGTTATAGCTTCTGGTGCCGCTGATAAAGGCGCTGAGCACGGCGGGAGGCGTCATCAGCGCATACAGTTTGATACTCATGCTGACTATATTGCCGACGGCCATGTCGTCCATGCTTCCTCCAGGTGGGGGGGCTCCGCCGGGAATCTTTATCAACGGCGGAACCGGAACAGCTCAGGTGATGTCCAGCGCGGGCGCATCTCCGGCCGGGGCGGATTTCACCCCGGCCCGCGCGTCGCGCGTCTCGCCCTCGGCGTGGATACCGTATTTTTTCGCTTTGCGCACTACCGACGACTGGCTGATGCCCAGCCGGCGGGCGGCCTTGTAAGTGCTGCCCGCTTCGGCCAGGGCCGTTTCCAGCATGCTTTTTTCCAGAGCTTCCACGGCCCGGGTCAGAGATTGCTCCGTCCGGGATACGCGCGGCGCGCCCGCCGATTCCCGCATATAGGAGGGCAGGTCGTCCGGGACGATGTTGTCCGCCTCCGTCAGCGTGACCAGAGACTGGATCACGGACTGCAGCTCCCGCACGTTGCCCGGCCAGTTGTAGGCCAGAAAAAGCTGCTCCGTGCGCGGATCCAGATGTTTTTCCGTACCGGTTCCCTCGCTGATCTTGCGCAAAAAATGCCAGGCCAGCAGCAGGATGTCGTCCTTGCGTTCGCGCAGGGGCGGCATGTCCACGTTCAGCACGCGCAGGCGGTAGAAAAGATCTTCCCGGAACTGGCCGGAGGCCACCATCTTGTCCAGAGGCTTGTTGGTGGCCGCGATCACCCTGGTATCCACGGCGATGGCCCTGGTGCCGCCCACCCGGTAGAAGGGCTGGCCGTCCAGCACGTGAAGCAGTTTGACCTGCATGGGCAGGGACAATTCGCCGATTTCGTCCAGCAGAAGGGTGCCGCCGCTGGCCAGTTCCAGCATGCCCGGCTTGCCGCCCTTGGAAGCCCCGGTGAACGCGCCGCCCTCGTAGCCGAACAGTTCCGACTCCATGAGCGCCGGCGGCATGGCCCCGCAGTTGACCACCACAAAGGGTTTTTCCGCCCTGGCGCTCATGTCGTGAATGATTTTGGCGGCCATGGATTTGCCGGTGCCGGTTTCGCCCAGGATCAGGGTCACGGCGTCGGAATGCGCGGCCTTGACGATGTCCTGGCGCACGCGGTGCAGCAGCAGACTCTGGCCCATCAGGCCGCTGTTGGCCTCGCTTTCCAGCCCCTGGGCGCGGAGCTTGTAGGCCATGGCCTCCACTTCCAGATTGGAAAGCCGTTTCTGCAGCGTCTCCAGTTCGGTCACGTCGCGGATGGCCGCGATCACGCGCCAGACCTTGCCGTTTTCGTCAAAAACCGGCGTACTGGTGTTCAGGCAGCGTTTGCCGTTGGAGTAGTCGTCGAAAAGCGTCACGGTATGCCGGGCTTTCAGGGCCCGCAGGGTCACGCAGGTCTTGAAGCGCCCTTCCCGCAGGGGCTCGGTCACGTGCCTGCCCACCACCTCTTCGGCCTTAATGCCAGCAATGCGCTCCATGGCGCGGTTGACCCGCCGGGTGACGCCTTCGGCGTCAATGACCCAGATGCCGTCGTGAATGAATTCCAGCACGCTGTCCAGCTCGCGCCAGGACAGACGAGCGGTCTGATCCAGTTCGTCCAAAGGAATTTCATAGACGGTGAAGCAGCGCACCGGGCCGTGATCCTTGCTCACGTCCCCCCACCAGTAGAACAGGTAACTGGCGCCGCGCGGATGACGGAAAATCATCCGGCCCCGCGCGCCGGGAGCGCCCGCCACACTGTCGGTCTCGGCTTCGTGAAAGCCTTCCAGCACGCCCTGACCCAGCCAGTGGCTCAGAGCCGCGCTGGGCAGGCTCGCGCCCCGGCGCATCTCGAGGATGTCCCGCAGGGCGTCGTTGGCGTGAAGCAAAAGCCAGTTTTCCGAGCCGCATACGCCGCCGGGCATGCGCGCCAGACGCTCCGCCAGCGCCGCGCCATAAGCTGAGCTGTCGATCATGGCTTATCCCCCGCGCAGGGCATGTGGACGCCGCAACGAGCGAAGGCAGCCCGGAGGGTTGTCCCCCTTGTCCCCATTGGCGAGGAAAAAGTCATACGGGGACCGGCTGCGGCGATAACCACGTTTTTCGGCTGAAAAAATCTTTGAACCACACCGCATAGTAAAGGTAATCTGCTCCAAAACGGAACGGATGGACGAAAAAAGGCGGCCTCCCTCCCGGGCGGAGCCGCGCTCAACCATACCGGGTTAACGATAGAGTATGCCACGCGCCCGGCCGGATGTCCATGCGGCCGGACAGGCCGCGCCGGACGGGTAACGCCATAACCTCCGGCAATAGCGGACAAAAGCGCCGCCAGTGGGCGCAGCTCAGCTTGCCGCGCCGTCCTCCTCCGCGTCGTCCTGCGCGCCCTGGTATTTGTTCAGCTTGGCGTGCAGGGTCTTGCGGGTGATGCCCAGGGCCTTGGCGGCCTCGGTCTTGTTGCCGCCAAAACGTTTCAGGGTTTTCAGAATCACGGCCCGCTCCACATCGTCCAGGGTCGGGCAATCCGTCTCCAGCGCGTCGGCCAGGGCGTCGCCCTGTTCCGGGGTTTTCAGGCGCTCCGGCAGCTCCCGCTCGCTGATATGCTCACCCAGCAGCAGAATGGAGGCCCGCTCGATGACGTTTTCCAGCTCCCGTACATTGCCCGGCCAGGCATAGCGCACCAGGCGGTCCATGGCGCCGGGCGTGAAGCCTTTGATCCGCTTGTTGTTCTTGGAGGCGAAACGGTTCATGAAATGCTGCGCCAGCAGAGGAATGTCGTCCGCGCGCTCGCGCAACGGCGGCAGGGCCAGGGTGACCACGTTCAGCCGGTAATAGAGATCCTGCCGGAAGTTCCCGGCATCCACCTCTTGCGCCAGATCGCGGTTGGTGGCAGCGATGATCCGCACGTCCACGGGCACGGCCGTGTTGCCGCCCACGCTGAGCACCTCCCGCTCCTGGATCACCCGCAACAGCTTGACCTGCATGGACAACGGCATTTCCCCGATTTCGTCCAGAAAAATCGTGCCGCCGTTCGCCTTGAGAAAATAGCCCTCGTGCTTTTTATCCGCGCCGGTGAACGCGCCTTTTTCGTGCCCGAAGAGTTCCGAGGCCAGCAGCGACTCAGTCAGGGCCGCGCAGTTCACCGCCACAAACGGTCCTTGCGCCCGGCGGCTGGCCGCGTGCACGGCCCTGGCCACCAGTTCCTTGCCCGTGCCCGACTCGCCGGTGATCAGCACCGTGGCGTCCGTGGGCGCGATGGTGCGGAGCATCTCCCAGAGCGCGGACATGGCCGCGCTGCGCCCCACCATGTCCGAATGGGCCTCGGTGGCGGCCAGGCTGCGGGAGAGGGAGGCGTTTTCCTCAATCAGGCCCACGTGGGCAAAGACGTTGCGCAGGACGACCTTGAGCTTTTCAAAGTCCAGAGGTTTGGTCAGATAGTCGTATGCGCCGGATTTGATGGCCTCCACAGCCGCCGCCACGTCCGAAAAAGCGGTCATGATCAGCACCGGCAGGGCCGGATTGTGAGCCTTGATCTCCTTCAGGGCCTCCAGACCGGTTTTTTTGGGCATGCGCACGTCCATGAGCACCAGATCAAAGGACTGTTCCCGGCACAGAGCCACGGCCTGCTCGCCGTCCACGGCCTCGCCGACGGCATAGCCCCATTCCCGCAGCAGGGTCCGCAGCATCTCCCGGTGCGTGGCGTCGTCGTCGGCCGCCAGAATCGTCAGTTTTTTCATGCCGCCCCCTCTTCGCGCGCGGCCACGGGCAACAATATGGTGAAGGTCGTCCCCTTGCCGGGCCGACTGAAGACTTTGATTTCCCCGCCGTGCTGTTCCACGATCTGCTGGCTGATGACCAGGCCGAGGCCGGTACCGGAAGCTTTGGTCGTGAAATAGGGGGTGAACAGCTGGGCCACGGTCTGCGCCGGCATGCCGCAGCCCGTATCGCTGATGCTGATGCTCCAGAAGCCGTCGTCCGCGCCGGACGCGCCCTCTCCGGCCCGGTCCCGCGCGCTTTCCAGCGCCACTTCAATGCCGCCGCCGCTTTCCGTGGCCTGCACGGCGTTGACCAGCAGGTTGAGCAGGGCCTGCATCAGGCGGTCGGCGTCCAGCCGGACGCCCTGTTCCGGAAAGGAGCCGGGCGGCGGCAGGCGCAACTGCACGGCCACGCCCTTTTCCTCCGCGTCCGGGGCGATCAGCCGCACGGCCTGCTCCAGCACGCTTTCCACGCGCACCGCTTTCAGGCGCAGGTCCAACGGTTTGGCGACGCTCAGCAGGTCCGACATGACCCGGTTCAGACGCTCGGTTTCCTGAATCAGGATATTGCCCGTGGCATAGGCCATTTTGTCGTTTTTCAGCTTCTCGGTCAGGTAGGTGGCATAGCCCTTGATGGAGCTGAGCGGATTGCGGATTTCATGGGCCACGCCTGCGGCCAGATTGCCGAAGGCGGAGAGACGCTCGCTCTGCCGGAGCTGTTTCTGGAGTTTGCGGATCTCCCCCAGGTCGCGCAGAATGAACAGATAGCCCAGGGAGGCCTGTTCGCTGCCGATGATTTTCGCGGCGCTGAGGCTGACCGGCAACGGATTGCCCCTGGTGCGGAACAGGTCCATATCGCGTTCCAGAATGACCGCGCCGGCATCCAGCTCATCCATCAGGGCCTGCCAGTCCAGCGACGGCGCCTCGTACAGGGACAAGGTCTCTTTTTCCCGTCCGGAAAGACCCAGCATTTCCAGGCCGTGCCGGTTGCTCAGGGAGATGACTCCGCTCGGGTCCGTCACCACCAGCGCGGCGGGCAGGCTGTCGATGACCTGCGCGGCCAGGGCCTGCGTATCCTCCAGCATCCTTTTGGAAAAGCGGTAATTCTGGATGTAGAACAGCAGCACGATGCCGCCCAGAACCGCCAGGGTCACAAGACCGGCTATGACGCTGAGATGAAAGACGTATTCGTGCAGATTTTCCGCGAAATGCGAGGCGTCCAGGCCCACGAAGATATACTTTTCCTCCGCCGGGTCCAGCCACGGAGCCGCGTGGCCGCCGCCCATCATATGCCGCCGCATATGGCCCATGCCGCCGCCCGCGCGGGGCCGGGAAGGGGTGAAGGTCTTGTAGGTCTCGAACAGGTCCGGCTCGCCCGGCACGAAACGGCTCTGGGAGCTGTCGCTCACATGCAGGTTCCGCAAGCTCTCCCGGTCATAGAGAACCGTGCCCGCCAGGGCGGGATCACTGTGGATCAGTATCCGTCCGTCCGCATCCACCAGAGCGATATAGGCCACGCCCGGCTGTTTGGCCACCTCCTCCACCAGATTCAGCATGGGGTTCTGCCGCATATGGCCGAAAGAGCGGGCGCTGCCCTCCAGAGCCCAGATCAGCACGTCGGCCCGGCCCTGCATATTGTCCAGCATCTGGCGCTTTTCCTGCCCGGCTCCGCGCGCGACCATGAAAGCCGCGGCGCAGATGCCCGCCAGAGCCAGTCCGGCCAGCACCTGCCAGAAAAAACGCGTATGCCGCTGCTTTTCCCCGCGTGAAAGCGGCGCGTAGTGATCCCGCATACTATCTTTAATAAAGCGGCTTGCCTTTAAGATTAAACATGACCAAGACACGCTGTTGCGGCTTGCAAATTTCACGCCTCCGCCGGAATTCCGCGCCGCAAGTGAATTGCGGCCGCTCCGGCGTCGCGGCGGGCCCGGCTTCACCGACTCCGTAAGCACGTTCAACGTGAAATCGCCTCAGCGCCTTTGCGCCCGCGTGTGTAACCTTTTTACCCGTCACTGAGTAAAAAGGTTACGTCTTTCCCTCGCGTCGGACAATGTTCCAGGTCGTATTTTTTAATTATTTATATTATTTCAATATGTTATCATAAATGGCACGCGCTTTGCCCTATACAGGACAGTTCGCCTGAAACACAAAGGCGAACACCAACATATCTGACAAACTGTGCACACCGCAACGGTTCCGCACATAACCCATTGGGAGGACACAATGAAAAAGACAACTCTGCGTACGACGTCTCTGGCCCTCGCGGCGATACTTGTTCTGGGCTTCGCCGGCATCAGCCAGGCGCGCGGTCATGGCGGCTGGGATGACGGACCCCGCTACAATGCCCCCATCTCGCCGGAACAACAGGAAAAGGCCGAAAAGATTTTCAGCAGCCACTATGAAAAAATGGACTCCGTCCGTCAGGCTCTGATCACCAAACGCGCCGAGCTGGACGCCCAGATGAGCAGTCCCTCGCCCGACAAGGCCAAAATTGAAAGCCTGTCCAGGGAAATCGGCGAACTGCGCGGCAAGATGCTCGCCGCCCGCACCGACCTCCGGGCGCAGCTCGACAAGGAAGGTCTGCCCATGGGCTACGGTCACATGGGTCCCGGCTACGGCCACATGGGCTCCGGTTACGGCATGGGCATGCACCACGGCGGCTATGGTCACGGCGGTTACGGCGGGCGCGGCGGCTGCTGGAGATAGAGCGAATTCAAAACAAACGTTTCAAAAGCAAACGCCCTGAAAGGGCACACGCCTCCTGAACACGACGCCAAAAAAGACAACCGGCGGGAAATTCCCGCCGGTTGTCTTTTTTGACGTGCTTGACGTCGCTGCGGCCGCGTGTGTAGATATGCTCATAGCTTTGTTTCAACGGATGTTGGATGCCGGATACCGTAGTCATTGGATAAATAAGTTCCGCAACCGCCGCAGGTCGGACGGGACGCGACCCCGGCCTGCCGCCCTCAGGCGGCGCCTTGTCGTTTATCCATTGAGATGCGAGGCATCCCGTGAACATTTCCCGTTTTGAGCAGAGAACCCTCCACACCCTGGCCAAGGCTGGAAAAATCCTGATACTCCGCGACAGTTCCGGCAAAATGCCGCAGTGGAATGCTCTACCCGCGAGGGCCGGCTGCTCGGCGACTGCACCCCGGAGATCTTCAAAAAACTGAAAAACAAAAAATGCATCAGATCGAAAAACGGCCAGCCCTACCGCATCACTTCGGAAGGCCTGCGCGCCGTGCGCGCCCAGAGCGACAACCGCTGACGGCTCACACAATCATGGAGTTGCCTATGCCGGTCACTATCCGCCCGGAATCCCCGGAGGACTTTCCCGCCATCCACGACCTGGTGCGCCGGGCCTTTGAACACGCCGAGCACGCCGACGGCGACGAGCAGCATCTTGTGGACCGCCTGCGCCGCTCACGGGAATACATTCCCGAACTGAGCCTGGTGGCTGAGGAAGACGGCCGCATTGTCGGCCATGTTATGTTCAGCAGAGTGAAGGTCGGAGAGGCGGCGGCCCTGGCCCTCGCCCCGCTGGCGGTGCTGCCGTCGCATCATGGCCGGGGCATAGGCGGCGCTCTTGTCCGGCGCGGACACGAGCTCGCCCGCGCTTTGGGCTGGGAATTCGTGATCCTGCTGGGGCATGCGGGCTATTATCCGCGCTTCGGCTACCGGCCCGCGTCCTCTTTCGGCATTGTTTCCCCATTCGAGGCGCCGGAGGAAGCCTTTATGGCCGTCAAGCTCGGCGGCGACGCGGACCGCCTGCCCGGCATGGTGGCATATTCCCCGGCCTTCTTCCCGGAACACGCCGGATAAACGCTCATCCCGGACGGCGGCGCAAATCCCGTTGCGCGGCGTTTGCGCCGCCGTCGCGTCAGTAGAGTTTTTCCAGCAGCTCAGCCTCGTCTTCCATACCGTAGCAATGTTCCTGCGCCGGGTAGCTTCCCTGCTTCACTTCCCGCGCGTACGCCGTGAAGGCCGCGCGCGCGGCCTCGCCCACCGCGCCGAAACGCTTGACGAATTTGGGGGTTCCGCCGTCGCTGAGGCCCAGCATGTCCTGCCAGACCAACACCTGGCCGTCGCAGTCCGGCCCCGCGCCGATGCCGATGACCGGAACCTCCAGCTCCCGCGTGATGCGGGCGGCCAAAGCGGCGGGCACGCATTCCAGCACCAGGGAAAAGGCCCCGGCGTCCTGCACGGCGCGGGCGTCGTCCAACAGTTTCTGGGCCGCGGCCAGACTTTTGCCCTGCACCTTGTAGCCGCCCAGCGCGTTGACCGATTGCGGCGTGAGGCCCAGATGGCCCATAACCGGAATCGAGGCCCGCACAAGGGCGCGCACCTCGTCGCAAAAATCCGCGCCGCCCTCCAGCTTGACGGCCTGGGCCCGGCCTTCCTTGACCAGCCGCCCGGCGTTGCGCACGGTGTCGGCCACGCTCACCTGGCAACTCATGAAAGGCATGTCGCAAACCACCAGGGCCGACTGCGCGCCGCGCGCCACAGCCGCGCAATGTCGGATCATATCCTCCAGGGTCACGGGCAGGGTGTCCGGATAGCCCAGCATGACCATACCCAGCGAATCCCCCACCAGCAGCGAATTGATGCCGGTCTGGTCCATGAGCCGGGCAATACTGTAATCATAGGCCGTGAGCATGGTCAGCTTTTCCTTGCCCTTGGCCTGCCTGAACGTGGCGACGGTGTTTTTCATGCGTGTTCTCCCTGTATCGCGCTCCGGCTTTGCAGAGTCAGAGCCATAAGCAGATGCGTCAGTTTGGCGGCGGTAAAATCCGCGTGGTGCAGGCCGGGAATGGGGGCCAGTTCGACCACGTCCAGACCCACGACCTCCCGCCCCCGGGTGCAGCGTTCCAGAATGAACTGGGCCTCGCGCCAGGAAATGCCGCCCGGCGAAGGCGTGCCCGTGGCGGGCATCAGGGACGAATCCAGGCCGTCCACATCAAAGCTGATATAGACGCGGCGCGGAAAATCCTCGGGCAGGGGTTGTTCCGGCAGACCTACGCGGCCCAGAAAATAGGCGTCGTAATGGGTGACGTTGTAGCGCTTGCGGACCTCGGCCTCCTCCCGGCTCATGTCGCGCACCGCGAACTGCACCAGAGGCAGGCCCAGATCAGCCACGGCCCGGTGCATGACGCAGGCGTGGGAAAAGGGGTCGCCCTCGTATTCGGGCCGCAGGTCCGCATGCGCGTCGAACTGGATAATGCCGAAAGGCTCGTTCGTTTCCCTGGCCCGCCAGGCCAGCGCCCGCAACGCGCCCAGGCTCACGCTGTGCTCGCCGCCCAGCAGCACGGGCACGGCCTTGCAGTCCAGGGCACGGCGCGTGGCCGCCTCAATGCGGGCCAGCACCGCTTCCACCGGTCCGGAGCAGTCCACGGGAGGGGCGGTATAAAAACCTGACTCTCCCGGCGCAAGCCCGCTTTCCCAGGCTTCCAGCTGCTGGGAGGCGGCCAGCAGGGCCGCCGGCCCCCGGGCCGCGCCGCCGCCGTAGGAAACGCTACGCTCCAGAGGCGCGGGGATAATGTGAAAGGCCGCGTCCCCGGCCGACGCCGGGGCATATTCCGAAGCCAGAAAATGCTGCTGATCCATACTGTTTCCGTCCATAAAGAAAGAAGTCCGGCATAAAAAAACGGCCCGCTTGGGGAGGCAGGCCGTTTTATTTGGAGGAGGCTGTCAGCAAAAGAAAGGAAGGTACTTTTTATATTGCAACAGGCATGCCAAATTAGATTTTTTCAAAATTTTATCTAACAAATTGAAATACAACATAAAAAATTCTCAGTTCCCCTGCCGGTGTGTTTAAAATTTTATACTCGGCCATCTCCAATCCAGCCGCGCAGGCTTTGGGACGTACAAAAAATTATCTCCGCCGGAATCACGCGGGAATCCGGCGACGCTAATGCACCGTATCTCCGCCGCGCGCGGCCGCGCTCTGACCGGCCATCGCCAGCCTGTCCGCCAGCTCTCTGCCGCCGGACGTTTCCCGCCACTGGGCGAAAAGCTTGCGCCAGGCCCCGAACTCCAGAAAACCCTGGTCCAGCTGGTCTTCGTGCATCTGCACCCAGACGTTGAACAATTGCATCTGAATCTGGAACGTGGCGCTTTCAAAAATGGTGGCGGCCATGTCCTTGGGCATGCTCTTGCCGTCCAGGTGGTCCAGCACAAACGTGCACACCGCCCGGCGTGAAGTTTCGAAATCCACCTCCCGACCGTTCATGTCTTCGGCCAGGGGCAGCAGATGGGGGTAAAGTTCCTTGATCCGCTCCATGCCCTTGTCGGGCACGGCCAGAAAAAGCGGCGTCTCGCCGTCCGGCCCGGCGGGCGCGTCCGGTTTTTCGCTGATGAAATAAAACCGCAGCCAGTTCTCGAACATCACGGCTTCAAGAACCTGCCACACGGCGTTTTGAAATTGTTCCTGCTGTTCAGGCATGACAGACCTCCGCTGAGCGTATTTCCCCAATGTAAACGCGGGAACGGGCCGCGTCAATGAGGGGCGGGCGCGGCTCTGGCCTGAGCGCGTCGCTTATGCTAGACTGCGTCCATGATTGATTACGCCCAGGCTCTGAACGAAGCCCAGTACGCGGCGGCAACCAGCGGCGACGGTCCTGTGCTGGTTGTGGCCGGCGCGGGCAGCGGCAAAACCCGCACTATCGTCTACCGTCTGGCCTGGCTGGCCGAGCGGGGCGTTTCGCCTTCGGCCATGCTGCTGCTGACCTTCACCCGCAAGGCCGCGCAGGAGATGCTCCAGCGCGCGGGCATGCTGCTGGGGCAGGGCCTTTCCGGGGTGCAGGGCGGCACCTTTCACGCTTTCGCCTACGGCGTGCTGCGCCGCTGGCACCCCCCCTGGCTGGGCGAACGACCCTTTACGGTCATGGACGCGGCGGACATCACGGCGGCGGTCAAGCACTGCAAGGACGAACTCAGGCTGGGCAAGGGCGACCGCTCCTTTCCCAAAACCCAGAGCATCGTGGGCCTGCTGAGCAAAGCCCGCAACAAGGAACTGCCCCTGGAGGAAGTGCTGCGGCACGAGGCCTTCCACCTCCTGCCCCACGCCGAAGGACTCACGGCTCTGGGCGAGGCCTACACGGCCTACCGGCACGAAAAAGGCCTGCTGGACTACGATGATCTGCTCTTTGAGCTGGAAACCCTGCTGCGCGAAAACCAGACCGCCGCCACGACGTTGCGCCAACGCTTCAGCCACATTCTGGTGGACGAGTATCAGGACACCAATCTGGTCCAGGCCCGTATCGTGCGCCTGCTGGCCGGGTCGCCCGACATGCGGGACGGGGAAGAAGACGGCGGGCAAAAGGCCGTCACGGGCAACGTCATGGCCGTGGGCGACGAGGCCCAGTCCATCTATGCCTTTCGCGGGGCCAATGTCCGCAACATTCTGGATTTTCCCACATTCTTTCCGGGCACGCGCATCATCCGTCTGGAAGAGAATTACCGCTCCACCAAGCCCGTGCTGAACGTGGCCAACAGCCTGTTGAGCCACGCGGCGGAATCCTTCCGCAAGACCCTGTTTACCCGCAAGGAAGGCGGCGATCCCGTACGTCTGGTCACGCCGCTCAGCGACATGAGCCAGGCCAAGCTGGTGGTGCGCCGCGTCGAGGAACTGCTGGACAGGCATTTGCCCCACGAGATCGCGGTGCTCTTCCGTGCGGGCTTCCATTCCTACAATCTGGAAATGGCCCTGAACCAGGCGGGCATTCCCTTCCGCAAATACGGCGGCCTGCGCTACACCGAGGCCGCGCACGTCAAGGACGTCATCGCCTACGCCCGTCTGGTGCTCAATCCGCTGGACCTGCCCGCCTTCGCGCGGGTGGCGGGCATGCACAGCGGCATCGGCCCCAAGACCGTGCAGAAGCTCTATGCCGCGGCCCTGGCCGGGGACGCCAAGAGCACGGAAAAGGCCTTCGCCCGTCATCCGGGCCTGCTGGAAGACATGCGCTTTGTGGACGACCTGCGCGCCCGGCCCACGAGCCCGGCGTCCCTGTTCGGGGCTGTGCTGGAATACTACCGGCCCAAACTGGAAAGCCAGTATCCCGAGGACTGGCCCCGCCGCCAGCAGGGTCTGGAGGAAATCATCCAGATGGCCGCCGGGTATACGGAACTGGATCTTTTTGTGGCGGATCTGGCCCTGGAATCGCCGGAAGAGGACGAAAACGACGGCGAGGGGCGCATCACCCTGTCCACCGTGCATTCGGCCAAGGGCCTGGAATGGAACGCCGTCCTGATCATTGATCTGGTGGAGGACCGCTTTCCCTCCCGCCACGCCCTGGCCCGGCCCGAGGATTTCGAGGAGGAGCGCCGCCTGATGTACGTGGCCTGCACCCGCGCCCGCCAGAATCTGGAACTCTACGCCCCGGCGGCCATTTACAGCCGGGCCGAGCGCGGCAGTCTGCACGTCAACCAGAGCCCCTTTGTGCGTGAGCTGGCCCCCGGCCTGACCGAGGAATGGGTAGAAGGCTTCGGCGGCGTGCTTTCCCGGCGCGGCGGCTTTTCCGGCAACGGCGCGACGCACGGGAGCCGCCTGCTGCCCCCGGCACGCACCGCGGTTCCGGCCCCCGTCCCGGCTGCCGCCCGCGCGGAGGGGGAAGGCGCGGCCTTTGACGACTGCCAGTTGTGGCCGGAAAGCGACGCCCCGGCACCCGACGCTCCGATCCCCCCCCGTTTCGCTGCGCAGCGCCCGGAGCCGACGCCCGCCGGAAAAAGCGGCGCGGACGCGGACCGGCTCTGCCACTGCCGGCACCGCATTTTCGGACGGGGCAAGATCATCAAGCATCTGCCGCCGGACAAGGTGCAGGTGAATTTTCCCGGCTTCGGCCTCAAAGTCATTCTGACCGAATATCTGCTTATGGAGAACTGACATGGTTCCGGCCCCGCCTTCCCCTTCGGCCTTCACCTTTTCCGAGGACGGCATTCTGGCCTGCCTCGCAGGCCACTTTCCCCAGACCCATCCCTCGCTGCTGCTGGGCCGGGGCGACGACTGCGCGGTGCTCAAGGCCGGGCGGCCCCTGTGCGTGAGCAGCGACCTTTTTCTGGAGGACATCCACTTCCGTCGCTCCTACTTCAGTCCCGAGGACATGGGGCACAAGGCCCTGGCCGTCAACGTCAGCGATCTGGCCGGATGCGGGGCCAGGCCGCTGGGCTTCACCCTCTGCCTGGGCCTGCCGGACTGGGTGGATATGGCCTGGCTGGACTGTTTCTTCGGCGGCATGGCCGCGCTCGCCGGGCAGCAGCGCATGGCCCTGGCGGGCGGCGATCTCTCCCGTTGCGAGCGCCTGCACATCAGTGTGACTGTCTGGGGCGAAACCGCCGAACCCGGCGGTTTTCTGGCGCGCGGGGGCAGCATGCCCGGCGACAGCCTGTTCGTGGTGGGCCGCCTGGGGCTGGCCAGGGTGGGCCTGCACGTACTGGAAGCCCAGGGCCGCGCGGCCCTGGCGGACTGGCCCGCCGCCTGCGCCGCCCACTTGCGGCCCGAGCCGCAGGTGGACGCAGGCCTGATGCTGGCGCGCGCCGGGTACAACGCCCGGCCCCCGGCGCTCATGGATCTTTCCGACGGGATCATCCGCGACCTGCCCCGCCTGCTGGGCCTCAGCGGCGAACTGCGCGCCGGGGCGGACGGTCAGCCCCCGCAGCAGAATCAGGGTCAAAACCCGGGCCAGAGTCAGGGACTGGGCGCGGCCATACTGCTGCCCCAGGGCCTGCTGCACCCCGAAGTGCTGCGCTACGCCCAAGAGCAGGGGAAAAATCCGGTCCATGAAGCCCTGCTGGGCGGCGAAGACTACGCCCTGCTGGGTTCCTGCGCGCCGGACATGCTGCCCTCCCTGCACGCGGCCATTCCGGGCTTTTGCAGCATCGGCACCATCACGGCCGGAGGCGGCATAACCTGCAACAACGAACCCCTGGACCGCCTGAGCGGCTTTGACCACTTTGAGGCGGGCGCGCGGGGAAAAAAGGCGGACTGAGGCATGCGCGCCCATCTGGCCGTGGTGACCTGGAACAGGCTCGCGCTGACCCGCATCTGCCTGGAGAGCCTGCTGGCGCGGACCCCGCCGGGCTATACGCTGACCATTGTGGACAACGGCAGCGAAGACGGCACCCGGGACTATCTGCAAAGCCTGGCGGCCGCGCAGCCGCACATCCGGCTCAAACTCCTTTCCCGCAATATGGGCCTTTGCGTCGCATCCAATCTGGCCTGGGACGACGCGGCGGACGCCGACTGTTGCGTCAAGCTGGACAACGACATCGAAATTCTGGACCCGTGCTGGCTGGAACGCTTTACCTCCCTGCTGGAGGATCATCCGCAGGTGGGTATGGCCTCCTACAGGTTCTGCGACTGGCACGAGCCGTCGCATCAGCCCCTGGCCCTGCGCGACGGCGGCGCGGCGGAACTGACCACCGTCTGCAGCGGCGGCTGCGTCTGCGTCTCCCGCGCGGCGCGCGAGCGCCTCGGCTTCTGGAATGAGGGCTACGGCCGTTACGGGCATGAAGACCAGGACTATTCCTGGCGGGCGGGCAAGGCGGGCTACGCGCTGGCCTCGCTCTCGCCGGACGGGGTGGCCCGCCATCTGGGCTACGTCGAGGGCATGGTGGACGCGGACATCGAGCGCAGTAAAAAAGTAAGCAACCAGGCCCGCCTTTCCGGCGAAACCGCCTATCACCTGCATGTGCTGCTGTTTGACGAAGGCCTGCTGCCGTTGCGGATGATTCGTAAATATCTGCCTGTGGAAAAAAACGGCCGCTTTTCTTTTATGCTGAACCCCGCCTACAGACCGGTGCAGAAACTGCTGACCCGGCTGGCCCAAACCGTGACTGTGGACGCCTCCGGGAGGCTGTCCCGTCTGGATCTGAGCGCCTGGCGGCATGGAGATAACCATGAATCCGAATCCTGAAGATACCATGGCCGTCCTGGAGGAAATGCGCCGCGTCTGCCGCGACGCATGGCGGCAGGGTCTGCTCTCCGGCTGCAACGGCAACGTCAGTTGCCGCCTGCCCGCGCCGCACGACGGCCGGCTCTGCGTGACCCGCTCGGGCGCGGCCAAGGGCCGCCTGACGCCGGAGGACTGCTGTCTGGTGGACGTGCGCAGCGGGGAGACGCTTTCCGGCGGTCCGGCCTCTTCGGAACTGGGCATGCATCTGGCGCTGTACCGCGCGCTGCCCCACTGCCGGGCCGTGTTGCACAGCCATCCCAGACATCTGCTGGCCTTAAGCCTGGTGCTGAGGAATCCGGGGGATTTTCTGCGCCTGCCCCTGTTCGAGGCCGGTGTCTGGCGTGCCCGTCTGGGCTTCGCGTCCGCGCTGCCGCCCGGCAGCGGGATACTGGCCCTGGCTGTGGCCGACGCGGCACTCAAGATCGGGGCGGAAAAACCTGGCGGCGCGGCAGTCTGGATGACCGGACACGGCCTTTGCTGCTGGGGGCCGACCCTGGCCGACGCTTTGTCCATCAGCGAAGAACTGGAGCATCTGGCCGCCGTGCAGTTGCTGGCGCGCTAAGCAAGCGTTCCCAGGGGCTGCGCCTAGGCCGACGGCCAGACCACGGCCTGGATTTCCGGCCCGTTGTTCCCGGCGGACAAGGATTTGGCCGGCGCGGAGGACGGGGAGGCGGTACCGGGCGGCAGAGGCTGCTTGAGCACGGCTTCCGTACGCTCAAAGAGATTGGACAGAATGGAATTGGACACCAGCATGCCGCTGCGGGTCAGGCGCAGATAGCCGTTACGAATGCGGATCAGGCCGTTTTCATGCAGGGCCTGGACCAGACGCTGGTGGTCGCGCAGAAAGTCGCGGCCCGTCAGTTTCCGGTAGGCTTTGAGCCGCAGGCCGCGCGAGGTGCGCAGACGCAGCATGATCAGTTCCAGCACGCGCACGGTGGGGGGCAGGCTCTCCACTTCCGCGCCCAGCGAACCCTCGCGGGTCCGGGCCTCCCAGGCCCGCTGGCTGGCCGGGTTGGTCCAGCGCCGCCCCGCGATGGTGGAGGTGGCCGACGGCCCCAGGCCCAGATAGTCCGCGCCCTCCCAATAGCCCAGATTGTGGCGGCACTGGAAGCCCATGCGCGCGAAATTGGAAATTTCGTAATGCATATAGCCGTTGGCCTCCAGAAAGGCCGCGCCCTCCATAAACATGATGTTCTGATCCCGCTCGGGCGGCAGCGCCAGCCGTCCCTCCTCGCAGTCGCGCTCCAGCGGCGTGCCCGGCTCCAGGGTCAGGCCGTAGGCTGAAATATGATCCGGGCTCATCCGCACGGCATCCTTGAGGGTTTGCAGCCACTGGCGCACGCTCAGACCGGGCAGGCCCCACATCAGATCCATATTGATGTTGGCGCAGCCCGCCTCGCGCGCCGCAAAGACCGCGTGCAGGCTGTCCTGAGCCTTGTGCGGACGTCCCAGCAGGCACAGCATGCTCTCGTCCAGGCTCTGGATGCCGATGGACAAACGGTTGACGCCCGCCGCCAGATACTGCTTCACGTTCTGCCCCCCCCGCAGGGATTCGGGATTGGCCTCCAGGGTTATTTCGGCCTTGGGGCTGAGCGTGAAGCAGCGGGCCAGACGCTCCAGCACAATGCCCACAATGCGCGGCGGCAGCAGGCTGGGCGTGCCCCCGCCAAAAAAGACGCTCTGCACCTCTGTCCCGCCCAGGCGGTCGCCCCAGTGGGCCAGCTCCAGCAGCAGTGTGTCCAGGTAGTCGCGCAGCAGGGGCGAAGCGGCGGGTTCCACGCCCCGGCCCAGAGCGACGGAATGGAAGGCGCAGTAGTTGCAGCGCGTGCGGCAGAAGGGAACGTGAATATAAACGAGCATGAATTTTCCGTTGGCAAAATAATGGCGATCGGCTGGAAAGTTGCAAGGACCATGCCCGGCGGATCGGGCGCGTTCCTCTCCCTGGCCGCGCTTGGCAAAAACAGCGGCCCGGCGTATATTCAAACGCTCAGCTTTCAGCCGCGCGCCGTCACGGCGCCCGCATTCACGAGGAGAACCCGTCTATGGATATACGCTTCCAGAACCTCGGCCCCGAACAGTGGAAAGCCGCGATCATGCTGGCCCCGGCCTGCGAGGGCGAAGACATCTTACGCGAGTGCCCGGAACTGGACAAGGCCGCTCCCTGGCTGGCCATAGCCCCGGCCATGCGCGACTTCAAGGGCAAGGACGGCGAACTGGCCCTGCTGCACGGTCATCCGGAACTTTCCGTGCCGCGCGTGCTGGCCGTGGGCCTGGGTCCGCGCGAAAAAGTGGACGCCGCCAAACTGCGCACTGCCGTGGCCGCCGCCGTGCAGCGCTGCCGCCGGTTGGGCCTGGACTCCATCCTGCTGCCCGAACCGGCCCTGGCCCGCCTGCCCGGCGGCCGGGAACGGCTGGTGGAGGAATGCGTCTACGCCGCGCAACTGGCCCTCTACCGCTTCACGGCCCTGAAAAAGCCGCAAGAAGACGAGCCCGCTGATCCGCAATGGCTGGCCCTGGGTTTTGACGGCCAGTCCGTGCCCGACGGCGCGCACGCGGCGGCCCGCCGGGGCGAACGCGCGGCAAAGGCCGTGAGCCTGGCGCGGGATCTGGCCAACACGCCGGGCAATCTGCTCTATCCCGAAAGTCTGGCCCAACGCGCCGCCGATCTGGCCAAAGAGCTGGGCTTCGCCTGCACGGTGCTGGACGAGGAAGCGCTGGCCGCCGAAGGCATGGGCGCGCTGCTGGCCGTGGGCCAAGGGTCGGCCCGCCCCCCCCGCCTGGTGGCGCTGGAACACGCTCCCAAGGGGCATGAGCAGGACAAGCCGCTGATCCTGGTGGGCAAGGGCATCACCTTTGACTCCGGCGGCATCAGCCTCAAGCCCGCCGCCAACATGCAGCAGATGAAATGCGACATGACCGGCGCGGCGGCGGTGCTGGCCGCCATCGCGGCCCTGGCCGAGGAGGACGCGCCCCGCCGGGTCATCGGCCTGCTGGCCTGCGCCGAGAACATGCCCGACGGCAAGGCCACCCGCCCCGGCGACGTGGTGCGCGCGGCCAGCGGCGATACGGTGGAAATCACCAATACCGACGCCGAGGGCCGTCTGGTTCTTTGCGACGCCCTGGCCTACGCCCAGAAACAGTGGACCCCGGCCGCCATGGTGGACATAGCCACCCTCACCGGCGCGTGCGCCGTGGCCCTGGGCACGGAGCTGGCCGGCCTGTTCTGCGATGACGCGGATCTGGCCGAACTCCTCAGCGCCGCGGGCGGCGTGGGCGGCGAAAATTACTGGCCGCTGCCGCTCTGGCAGCCCTACGCCGAGCAGCTCAAAAGCGAGGTGGCGGATATCTGCCACACCGGCCCGCGCGAAGGCGGGGCCATCAACGCCGCGCTCTTCCTCAAGCATTTCGTGCGCGACGGCGTGCGCTGGGCGCATCTGGACATCGCGGGCGTGGACTGGAACGCCAAAAAAACGCCGCTCTGCCCGGTGGGCGCGTCGGGCTTCGGCGCGCGCACCCTGCTGGAACTGGCCCGTGGAGGCGTGCAATGAAAGTCTATCTTCTGGGCGCGGGTCCCGGCGATCCCGGCCTGCTGACCCTCAAGGCCAGGGACGTTCTGGCCGCGGCGGACGTGGTGGTCTATGACGCTCTGGCCAACGACAGTCTGCTGGGCCATGCCCGGCCCGACGCCGAGCTGATCTATGTGGGCAAGGTGGCGGGCAACCACGCCCTGCCCCAGCACGAGATCAACGCCCTGCTGGTGCGCAAAGCCAAAGAAGGCAAGGTGGTGGCCCGGCTCAAGGGCGGCGACCCCTATATCTTCGGGCGCGGCGGCGAAGAAGCCGAGGAACTGCTGGCCGCTGGCGTGCCCTTTGAGGAAGTGCCGGGCATCAGCAGTACCATCGCGGCTCCGGCCTACGCGGGCATTCCCCTGACCCACCGCGATTTCGCCTCCTCAGTGACCATCATCACCGGACACGAGAATCCGAACAAGCCCGGCTCGGTGCACAACTGGCAGGCTCTGGCCCAGAGTGCCTCCACCCTAGTCTTTGTCATGGGCATGAAAAACCTGCCGGACATCGCCCGCAATCTGCTGGACGCGGGCCTGGATCCGCAAACCCCGGCGGCCTTGGTTTACCGGGGCACCACACCGCGTCAGCGCAGTCTGGTCGCATCCCTGTGCGATCTGCCGCAGGCCGCCCTGGACGCGCATTTCACCAATCCCTCGGTGATCGTAGTGGGCAAGGTGGCGAGCCTGCACGACAAACTGAACTGGTTCGAGCACAAGCCCCTGCTGGGCAAAAGCATTGTGGTCACGCGCGCGCGGGAACAGGCCAGCGGCCTGGCCCGCAGCCTGGCGGAACTGGGAGCCGAGGTCATCCAATGCCCCACCATTGAAATCCGTCCCCTGCCCGATTATGCGGAGCTGGACGCGGCTCTGGCCCGGCTGGCTGATTACGGCTGGCTGATTTTCACTTCCGTGAACGGGGTGCGCCATTTCTGGCTGCGCCTGGAAGCAACGGGCAAAGACAGCCGGGCGCTGGGGGCCTGCAAGGTGGCGGCCATCGGCCCGGCCACGGCGGACGCCCTGCTGGCGCGCGGCATCCGGCCCGATTTCGTGCCCGAACGCTACGTGGCCGAAGGCGTGGTGGAAGGCCTGCTGGCGCGTGAAGATGGACGGCTGGCGGGCACGCGCATGCTGCTGCCGCGCGCGGCCAAAGCCCGCGACGTGCTGCCCGTGGAACTGGGCAGGGCCGGGGCCGTGGTGGACGTGATACCCGCCTATGAAACCGTACCGGCCGCCGGGCGCAAGGACGAGGTGCTGGCGCGCCTGGAAGAAGGCTCGCTTTCCTGCGTGACCTTCGGTTCCTCCTCCACGGTGGAGAACTTTCTGAGCCTGATCCCGGCGGAAAAACTCAGGGAGCACCCGGAAACCCGGCTGGCGGCCATCGGCCCGGTGACGGCCCGGACCCTGCGCGAACACGGGCTGGAGGCCCATATCCAGCCGGAGGAATACACCATCCCGGCCCTGGTCAAGGCCATGACGGAATACTTCACGCGGAACTGAGCCGCGCTTTGAGGAAACTATGCCCCTGAAAATCGCCATACTGGCCTCGGGCGGGGGAACCAACGCCCAGGCCATGATCGACAAGGCCGCCGCAGGCATTCTGGATGTGGACATCCGCCTGATTCTCAGCAACAGGCCGGGCGCGGGCGTGCTGGAGCGCGCCCGCAAGGCCGGGCTGCCGCACCTGGGCCTGGACCACACCCGCTTTCCGGACCGGGAGGCCTATGACCGGCAACTCATCGCCGCCCTGCGCGAAAGCGGCGCGGAGCTCATCGTGCTGGCCGGTTACATGCGCCTGCTCACTTCCGCCTTTCTGGAAGCTTTTGCCGGACGGGTGATCAACATCCATCCGGCTCTGCTGCCCAGCTTTCCCGGCGTGCACGGCGGGGCCGACGCCCAGGCCTACGGGGTCAAGATTTCCGGCTGCACTGTGCATTTCGTGGAGGAAAAAGTGGACAGCGGTCCGGTGATCATCCAGGCCGCCGTGCCCGTGGAGGCCGGGGAGGATTTGGACTGCCTGATGAACCGCATCCACGGCCTGGAACACCGCATCTATCCGCAGGCGCTGCAATGGTTCGCCGAGGGCCGCATCAGCACCCAGGGCCGTCAGGTGCTTCTGGCGCCGGGAGCGCGGCGCGCGCTGAAGCCGGACGGGCACTGGCTGGTCTGGCCGCCGCTGGAAGAAGGATTTTAACGCGCTCACGGGCCGGCGGTTGCCGGCCCGTTGCATTTCAGGACATCGCATAGTACTTTGAATACAAGCAAACTTATTATCTGAATTATTTACAACGCCCCCGCCTATGCTACAAAAATACAACAGGCGAAAGAGCCGCCGTAGCGGCCGCACAAGCTTCCTATTTCCCACGGAAGCCGACGGAGGGCGTATGCCGGAAGAATGGAACAATTCCGAACAGCTCTACCAGAACGTGCTGGATGCCCTGCCCGAAGGCGTCCTGTACTGCGATACCGACTTCATCGTCCGCAAGGTCAACAAATGCTACGCCTCCCTGCTGGGCGGCGACGTCAAGACCATTCTGGGCAGGCCGCTGCCCGATCTGAATCCCCTGACCCGCGCCCCGTTGGTCATCAAGCATGGCCGTCCGGAAATGGGCGACCTGTGCACCCTGCCGCTCTTTGGCGACAATTACAAATTCGTGGTCAACCGGATTCCGGTGCGCGACGGCGACGGCGCGGTCACGGGCATGGTTTCGCACATCTTGTTCACCGACCCGGCGGAACTGCGTGAACTGACCCGCAAAATCGACTTTCTGGCCAAAAAGCTGAAGAGTTACAATCGCAGCCTCAAGCCGGAACGCAGCGCCCATTACGATATCGAAAGCATTATTGGCGAAAGCGCGCCCATGCGCGCGGTGAAAGGGCTCATCCGGAGCTACGCCGCGGGCTCACACCCTGTGCTGATTCTGGGCAAAACCGGCACGGGCAAGGAGCTGACAGCGCACGCCCTGCACGCGCTCAGCAGTCGCGCGGCCGGCCCGTTCATCAGCATCAACTGCGCGGCCATCCCCAAGGAGCTTTTCGAAGCCGAGCTTTTCGGCTACGCGCCGGGCGCGTTTTCCGACGCGCGCAAGGAAGGCAAGATCGGCCAGATGGAGCTGGCCAACGGCGGCACGCTCTTTCTGGACGAAATCGGGGACATTCCGCTGCATGCCCAGGTCAAGCTGCTGCGCGTGCTGGAAGAAAAACGCATCACCCGGCTGGGCGACGTGTCCGGCCGGGAGGTGGATTTCCGGCTGATCACGGCCACCAACCGCGATCTGCAGGACATGATCAGCCAGGAAAGCTTTCGTGAGGATTTGTACTACCGTATCAACACCCTGACCATCCGCCTGCCGCCCCTGCGCGCCCGCACCGAGGACATTCTGCCCCTGGCCCGACAGATTCTCTCCAAAATCGGCTGCGCCACGGCGGACTTCACGGATCAGGCCGTGCGTGCCCTGGAAGCCTACTCCTGGCCCGGCAACGTGCGCCAGTTGTTCAACTCCCTGGTGCACGCCACCCTGCACCAGAGCGGCGGCCGCATCGACGCGGGCGATCTGCCCGCTGAAGTCACGGGTAACGTCCGGATGCCCGAGCGCCACTCGCCGCCACAGCGCCACCATGACCTCGCCGCCTGGCTGAGCGCCCAGGAAGCGGGCTTTCTGACCGCCGCCCTGCAAGAAAATCAGGGCAACGTCACGGCCACGGCCCGGCAACTGGGCATCTCGCGCGTGACCCTCTACGCCAAACTGAAAAAATACGGCATCCCGCAGTTTGCCGCAGATACGGATGCGCCCAAACCGTAAAGATATCTTTACACACTCACTGTACAGATATTAAAGATTCTTTACACAAAACAAGGACAGACATGGATCGCTCCGCACAGTCCTTTTCAGCAATCCCCTAAAATGTAACAGCATCACCTCGACTTTCCATAAAGGCACAATCCTTGCTCTCCTCACGGCAGAGCGGGCGTTTCCCGCGCCGCCACGTCGCGATCCCAGCAAAGGAGAACATCATGCAAGCTGCCAATGGAGGCGAAGCCGCCGCGCGCGCCCTGATCGAACTGGGCGTGGAATTTGTGTTCACCCTCACCGGCGGACATCTCAATCACATCCATCAGATTCTAGAAAAGAGTCCGGTCCGCCTGGTGGACACGCGCCACGAGCAGGCGGCCACCTTCATGGCCGACGCCTACGCCCGTATGACGGGCAAGCCGGGCGTAGCCATGCTCACCGCCGGACCGGGCTTCACCAACTGCATTTCTCCCCTGCAGCAGGCGGCCACCAACTGCACGCCCCTGCTGGTCATCGCGGGGGCCTCGGGCACGGACTACCGGGACAAGATGGACCTTCAGGACGCGCCCCAGGCGGCTATTGCCGCGCCCATCGTCAAGGCGGCCTATGTCTGCACACAGACCGAACGGGTGGCCGAATACGTGGAAACGGCCTTTCGCATGACCCTGGCCGGACGGCCCGGTCCGGTTTTTCTGGAACTGCCCTGCGACATACTGGGCAAGGTCATGCCCGACGGGGAGTGCGCCTGGCATAGGACTGTGCTGGAGTCCCGGCCTGTAGACCCACGCGGCGTAGAGGAAACCATCGCTCTTCTGCGTGAAGCCGAACGCCCCATTGTGGTGGCGGGCAGCGGTGCCGGTTACGCCAGGGCCGGGGAAGAACTGCGCGTCTTTGTGGAAAAATGCGGCATCCCGGTCTTTACCTGCAATATGGGGCGCGGCCTTGTCTCGGACCTGCACCCGCTCTGCTTCGGTCTGGCCGGGCCACACCGCCCGCTGACAGCCAAAAAGGCGTATGCGGAAACAGACTTGGCCCTGATTCTGGGCAATCGCATCAGCCTCAATCACTTTTTCGGAGCCGCCTACAACAAGGACGCCGCACTGATCCAGGTGGACGTGGCCGGAGAGGAACTGGGCCGCAACCGGGCCATTGACCTGCCTGTGGTCAGCGACGTGCGCGCCTTTCTGGAACTGGCCAACAGCCGTCTGGACGCTCTGGGTCTCTCCGGGGTGGGACCGAAAGGCCTGGGCCACCGCTATGCGCCATGGCTGGAGGAGTTGCGCGCGGAGCAGCAGCGTTGCGCCGAGGCCATGCTGCCCATGCAGACCAGCGACACCGTGCCCATCCATCCGCAACGGCTGATGCAAGAGGTGGACAACTTCATGGACCGCGACGACGACGTGGTGCTGGCCGACGGCGGCGACACCCTGACCTGGGTGCATATCGGGCGCACGATTCGCAAGCCCTACAGGCTTCTGGATCACGGACAGTATTGGTGTATCGGCGGCGGCATCGCGGACGCTATCGCCGCCCGTCTGGTCTATCCGGAAAGCCGGGTCATGCTGGTCACCGGCGACGGCTCCTTCGGTTTCAACTTCATGGAAGTGACCACGGCCCTGCGCAAGGGTTTGCCCCTGGTCATCGTGGTGGCCAACGACCAGAGTTGGGGCATGATCCGGCACAGCCAGCAACTGCGCCTGGGCTACACCCTGGATTCCGTGACCTGGCTGGGGCCCACGCCCTACGACAAGATGGTGGAGGCCGCCGGAGGCAAGGGCTTTTACGTGGAACGCCCGCAGGACATCCGCCCGGCCATTGAAGCGGCCTTTGCCGCCAATACCGTGTCCTGCGTCAATGTCATGGTGGACCCCACGGTCATCAGCCCGGCCAGCATCGCCCTGGGCCAACTCGGAGCCTACAAGATCGAATGAGGATAGAGCCATGTTGTATCCCGATCTCAAGGGTAAAACCGCTCTGATCACCGGCGCCGGACGCCCCACGGGCATTGGCTTCAGTATTGCCCGCAGCCTGGCGGCCAGCGGGATGGACTGCATCCTGGCCGATCTGCCCGGCGACGAGACGGGAGACAGCCTGCACGGCTGCGTCGCGGCCCTGCGCCGAGAGTGCGGGACGCGGGCCTGGCCCCTTGAACTGGACCTCAGCGCGCCGGACGGGCCGCTGTGCGTAGAGCAATCCGTGGACCGGGTTCGCCGCCTGGCCCCGGGGCTGCGCGTCCTGGTCAACAACGCGGGCGTCATGCCGCCCCCGGCCCCGCTGGGCGAAGCGGAGCCGGAGCGCTGGCGCGCGGTTATGGAAGTCAACCTCTTCGGGCCCTTCCGCATGGTCCGGGCCTTTCTGCCCCTGCTGGCCGACGGCGGCGTGATCATCAATATGGCCTCGCGCGCGGGCAAGCGCCCTCTGCCGCAGCGCAGCGCCTATTCCGTGAGTAAGGCCGCGCTGATCATGCTGACTAAATGCCTGGCCGTGGAATACGGCCCCAGGGGCCTACGCGCCAACGCCATCTGTCCCGGCCAGATCCTGACCGACCTCAACCGCCGACGTTACGCCCAGGAGGCCTCGGCCCTGAAAATTCCCCCCGAGGAACGCATGCGGCAAATCGCCGGGGATATTCCGTCCTCCAGGCTGGGCTACCCGGAGGACGTGGCCGGCCTGGCCGCCTTCCTGGCCTCCGAGGCTTCGTCCTTCATCACGGGGCAGGCCTTCAACGTCTGCGGCGGCCAGCTTGTGGAAGCGTGATGCGAACCCCATAAAGGAGTCGAACATGAAACGGATTTTCAGTCTGTTCACCGCCCTGTGTCTGGCCGTACTGGCTGTGGGCTTGACCTGTCCGGCGGTCCAGGCCGGGCCGAAGGTCATCAAGATCGCCTTCACCAATTTTCCCGAGCATCCGCAGGGGCAGGCCTTCGCCCTGTTCAAAAAGGAACTGGAAGTCCGCTCCAATGGCGCATTCAAGGTGGAGCTCATCGGCTCCGGCAAATTCGGCAATCCGGAATCCATCGTCCAGGGCCTGCAAATGGGCGTATTGCAGATCGGAGCGGAATCCACCAGCAATTTCTCGGTCTTTGATCCGCGCCTGATGCTTTTTGACATGCCCTACCTGATCCCCAGCTACAAAGCGGCGGACCTGATCCTGGACGGTCCCATCGGCAAGACGCTGGCCGCCGGTCTGGAAAAGAACGGCTGTCTGGGCCTGGGCTACATGGAGCTGGGTTTCCGACAGGTCTTCAGCATCCGACCTGTGCGCTCCCTGGCCAACAACAAAGGCCTGAAAATCCGCGCCACCCCCTCCAAGGCCCATATCGCCATCCTGCGCTCCCTGGGCATGAGTCCCACGCCCATGGCCTGGGGCGAGGTCTACACGGCCCTGCAGCAGAAAACCATTGACGGCATTGACGTGGACCTCAACTTGGGCTGGTTCTGGCGCTTTCCGGAAATCACCCGCTACCTGACCCTCAGCCGCCATTTTTACACTCCGCATCTGGTGCTGATCTCCAAACGTTTCTGGAAAAGCCTTTCCGCCGGGGAACAGGCCCTGATCAAAACGGTCATGGATGAAGCCATTGCCTTTGAGCGGGCCAGAAGCCGCGCCAATGAGCACGATTTTATCGTGCGCCTGAAGAGCGAGCAGGGCATGGAGATTATCGAGCTGCCCCCGCAGGAACTGCGCCGCTGGATGGACGCCGCCCACCCCGTGCCCCTGGAATTCCGCAAGGCCGTGCCCGCTGAACTGGTGCAAAGCGTCATCACGACCATCAGGAACGCGGGCCTCTACCCGCCGGAACTGCAACCCGCCGATTATCAATAAAAAATGAACGACCGGGGCGGCCCCGCCCGCGCGACGGGGCCGCCTTCCCGGAGGACGCCATGCCGAAATTCCACGCCGGACTGGAAGGCTGCGCGGCCGTAGCCGCCCTGGTGGTCATGTTCCTCTGCATCGCCGTGCAGGTCTTTTTCCGCTATGCGCTGGACCATGCCCTGGAATGGCCCGAGGAAGTGGCCCGCTACGCCTTTATCTGCGCCGTTTTTCTAGGCGCGAGCCTCGCCGCCCAAGAAGGCCGTCATCTGGAAATCAGCGTCTGCAAGTACAGCTTCGGGCCGCGCGTGCAGTTCGCGCTGACCATCGTTTCCGCAGCGTTCACCCTGCTGTTCTGCGCCGTTATGACGGTCTGGGGTGCGCAAATGGTCCTCTTTGTGGCCCAATCCGAGCAGGTGGCCGCCTCCATGAGCATGCCCATGTACGTACTCTATCTGGCGGTTCCCCTGGGCATGACCTGTATGTTCCTGCGCACGGTGAAGCACACGATGGCGGCGTTGCGCGGGCTACGTGGCCGAAACGCCGGAAACACCGCCGGAAAGTTCGACAAAAAAGACGTCATGACCGAGATGTCCAATTCCTGGTGACGCTTTCCCCTTTTTCGCATCCGCTGTGAGGGCCCTATGGAACTCCCTATCATTCTGACGGCCGCGACCATTGTTCTGTTGCTGATCCTGAGCGTGCCCATTGCCGCTGCCCTGGGACTCGGCGTCATGGTTGGCATGATCGCGGGCGATCTGCCGCCGGAATTCATGATGCAAAAGGTTTTTTCCTCCCTGGACAGTTTTCCGCTGCTGGCCGTGCCCCTGTTCATTCTGGCCGGGGAAATCATGCAGAAAGGCAGCATGGCCGACGCGCTGCTGCGCGTCTCCCGCTGCCTAGTGGGACACATCACCGGCGGCATGGCCCACGTGAGCATTCTGACCTGCATGTTCTACGGTGCGCTGTCCGGCTCCAGCCCGGCCACAGTGGCCGCCGTGGGCGGCATCATGATCCCGGCCATGGAAAAGGAGGGTTACCCGTGCGATTTTTCCGCCGCCGTGAACACCTCAGCGGGCTGCCTGGGCGTGATGATCCCGCCCAGCGTGCCCCTGATCATCTACGGCACCACCGTGGGCGTATCGGTGAGCGACCTGTTCATCGCGGGCATTCTGCCGGGTATTTTCGTGGGCCTGGTTCTGATGCTCACGGCCTGGATTCTGGTACGGCGGCGCGGCATCAACGTGGTCACCCGCAAGGCCGCGCGGCGCGAAACTCTGCGCGCCGCGTGGGAAGCCAAGCACGCCCTGCTGGTGCCGGTCATCGTGCTGGGCGGCATTTACGGCGGCATCTTCACGCCCACCGAAGCCGGGGCCGTGGCCGTGCTCTATGCCTTTACGGTGGAAGGCCTGCTGCTACGCGCCCTGACCTGGGACAAAACCTGGCGGATACTCAAGGACGCGACCGTCACCAACGCCTCTATTTTCATCATCATGTGCGTGGCCTGCGCCCTGGGCCAGCTACTGCTGATCTATAACGTGCCGGACGCGGTGAGCGGCCTGCTGACCGGTGTGGCGCACAACAAGTATCTGCTGCTGACCGTGATCATCGCCATCATGCTCATTGCCGGAACATTCATGGAGGCCCTGGCGAACATCATCATTCTGGCCCCGCTGATGTTCCCGGTCATCAAAAGCGCGGGCATTGATCCGGTGCATTTCGGCATCGTGCTGATCACTTCGGCGGCCCTGGGTTTTCTGACTCCGCCGGTGGGCGTGAACCTCTTCGTGGCCTGTGGCATCAGTAAGATGAGCATTGAAAAACTCAGCCTGGCCGTACTGCCCTTTCTGTTGGCCATGCTTCTGGCGCTGGCCGTGCTGGCGGTCGTGCCGAAACTCTCTCTGCTGCTCCTGAACTAAAAAACGCCCCGCCGCCGGAAAAAACTCCGGCGGCGGGGCGCAACAGGCCGAACGGAAACGCTTGGCTTAGCCCCAGGCCTTGGTGATCAGGTCGTGCAGTTTCACCGAGAGGGCCTTGAGGTCCGGCTTGGTGTACTGGGCGTCCGCGCCCACGCTGGCGCATTTGCGAGCCAGGCTTTCATTGATCATGGAAGAGAAGATGGCCACAGGCACCCGCTTCAGCACCGGGTCTTCCTTGATCCGCTTGCAGAGGGCCAAGCCGTCCATGGAAGGCATTTCAATATCGCTGATGATGCCCTGTACGTAGGAGGAAATGGGCTTGCCCTCCTCCTCGCTGCGGGCACGTATCTCCTGCAGGTAATCCCAGGCCTCCTGGCCGTTGACGCGCTGCGTCAGGTTGAAGCGGCCCTCCTTGGAGAGCAGCTCCAGCACCAGGGAACGGATGCTGCTGGAATCGTCCACATGCAGGACATTGTAGGTTTTGCCGTCGGTGTCCGCGGCCGTGCCGTCAAAGCTGATGGCCATGGCCGGATGCAACTCGGCCACGATAGCCTCCAGGTCCAGCAGGAAGATGACCCGCTCCTCCAGACGCACCACGCCGGTCACCGAACTGCGGCTGACGTTCTGCAAAAAATTGCCCGGCGCTTCCACATCCGTCCAGCTCAGGCGGTAGATGCGGTTGACGCCCGAGACCAGAAAGCCCGTGCAGACCGTGTTGAACTCGGTGACGATGACTTTGGCGTCTTCGTTGGTGATGGGACCGCTGCCCAGAAACTGGGCCATGTCAATGAGAGGCACGATGCGGCCGTTACGGTGGGGAAAGGCCCCCAGCAGGGCTTTATGGCGCATTTCCGGCATGGCGGTGACTGTCTGCCGCCGCCCGATTTCCACCACTTTGGCCACATTCAGGCCGTAATGGGCTTCGTAGCCGTCCTGATTGACGTAAAACTCCACGATTTCCAGCTCATTGGTGCCGGTTTCCAGCAAAATATTGGTCTGCGCCATAGCTGCTCCATGTGCGGGGGACGCCGCGCGGATGAGTAATCGCGACAGGGATGCCGCGTCTGAATGTTTTACATTTCGAAGGTCAGGCGCGACCGCGTTCGCGCCGCCGCCGATAAATAAAAACAGGAATCATGCCGTTTTTATTTGAAAATCGCATAAAAGCATTCCGGATGCCGCTCCGGCGGGAAAAACATCCGGCGCGCCTGCCTGTACCGTTGAGTTTTCTTATCGGCCGGTCGCCGGAAAAGATTAGCGGCGGACCGGCAAAGAAGCCGGACCGCCGCCCGCATGTCTGTAACAACTCAATCCTGATTCCGGAACAGGGCCGTGGACATATAGCGCTCGCCGGTATCGCAGGCAAAGGTGACGATGTTCCTGTCCCGCATTTCGGGCCGGGCCGCCACGTCCAGCGCGGCCAGCACGTTGGCCCCGGTGGAGATGCCCGTACAGACGCCCTCAACGCGCATGAGCTTGCGGGCCGTGGCGATGGCCGCCTGCCCGTCGACCGGAATGATCTCGTCCAGCAGGGAGCGGTCCAGAATTTCCGGCACGAAACCCGCCCCGATGCCCTGGATCAGATGCGCCCCGGGTTTGCCGCCGGAGAGCACGGGCGAATCCTTGGGTTCCACGGCCATAACCCTGAAGCCGGGGAGATTCTCTTTCAGGAAACGGCCCGCGCCGGTGATGGACGAGCCCGAACCCACGCCGGCCACCAGGACGTCCATTTTCCCGACGCTGTCCTTGTAAATTTCCGGCCCGGTGCTCTGATAGTGGGCCTCCACGGCCTCGGGATTGGTGAACTGGCCCAGGATAAGCCCGCCGGTGGCCTCGGCGATGCGCCGCGCCTCCTGCACGGCCCCGCCCATGCCCTTGTCCGCGGGCGTGAGTCTGAGTTCCGCGCCCAGAGCCTTGAGTAAATTGCGGCGCTCCAGACTCATGGATTCGGGCATGGCCAGCACGCAGCGCAGGCCGCGCACGGCGGCCACCAGGGCCATGCCGATGCCCATATTGCCGCTGGTGGCCTCCACCAGCACGCCGCCGGGCTTCAGTTCGCCCCGCGACAGAGCGCGTTCAATCATATGAAAAGCCACGCGGTCCTTGATGGAGCCGCCGGGATTGCGGTTTTCCAGCTTCAGCCAGACCGTGCCCGGCAGGTCGCGGGAGAGGTCAAGGCGGAGCAGGGGCGTATTGCCGATAGTCTGCAAAACAGTGGTCAACATAACTGTGTGCCTCACGTGTGCGCTTGAATAAATCCGGCTCCGGAAGCGTCGCCGGCATTTACTTTTTACATATTTTACTTAGATATAAGGTAGAGGAAAGCGTGCCGCTTGGCAAATAGTTCCGCCGCCCTCTTGACAGTTGTGACGACTCGCCGTAAAGAAAGCGTCCCATTGGCGCGGAGCCGGGCGTTGCCCGGCAACAAGCCTTTGATTTTATGGAGGAAATGTCATGAAATTTGTACAGTTGGTGCCGCTTCTTCTGGCCCTGGCTCTTTGTCTCGCCGGCGGCGTGGCGCACGCCAAAGTCGATACCGTGGCTTTGTATACCGAAGCCGTGATGACCGGCGACGTATCGGCCCTGGAAAAACTGCTGGCGCCCAACTACTGGCACGTCAGCTCCAACGGCCATATCCAGGACAAGGAAAACTTCATCACCAGCATTAAAAACAAGGATCTGGTCGTGGACCGCCTGACGCTCACCAATGTGCGCGAAACGAAGGTCGGCAATACCAGATTGCTCACGGCCAACGGCTACTTCAAGGGAACGGCCGTGCCGGCTCTGCCGCAGGGCCTGATGCGCTTCACCATGGTGCTTGCCAACAATAACGGCAAGGAGCAGGTGGCGCTCTTCCAGGCCACGCCCGTGGAACCCAGCGACGACTGCAAGGACGGCAACTGCAGGATCAAGTAAGACCGCTTGCCGCTGAAACACTACGGTCCGCCGCTGCCTTCCGGCAACGGCGGACTTTCGCATGATGGCAAACCCCGCTTCGCGGCGTTTGCGCCGCCGTCGGCTCGTTTCCAAGAAAACTCGCCGGGCGGAAAAGCACGAAAATCAGTCGCTTAGCGGCGCAGCAAAGCTGCGACCTGCTTCTGATTTTCGGGGCTGCCGACCTTGTCAACAGCCTCGTCCGCCGCTGCCTTCCGGCAACGGCGGACTTTTTGTTTCTCACGCAACCGGTGGCGCTCAAGCCGTCACAAGAGTTTTAAAAGACTCCCGGCAAGCCATGATCCCGCAATGCCGCATCGCAGGAACCGATATGATAGTCGGTGTGCGAGGCCAGCATGACCAGCGTCGCCGCATACGACGTCTCACGACCCAGTTTGGCGCTCAGCGCGGTATTGGTTCCGGCCAGGTCCGCGTCCTCAAGCCCGGCGATCCAGGCGTCCACGCGGGTTTTGACCGCGGCCGCGTATTCCCGCAGGGCCGCCTTGCCCAGCGCCGGGGCGCCCTGGGTTTTGAGCATCAGCACGTCCATGTCGCAGGGCGCGGGCAACAGCGGATCCTTTTCGCCGAGCACGAAGAAATCCAGCACCATGACCGCATGCGCGATCTGCTGCCAGACGGGCCAGCCGCCGTTCTTCTCTGCCCAGATTTCGTCCGGACAGGCGTCCACATAAGCATTCAGCAAGCCCCAGGCATGCAGAAAAGGTCCCTGGGCCGCCGTCACGATTTCGCGCGCCATACGCGCCTCCTTCTGTTTCCGGAACGGATCCGTTTTGAAACCGTTCCCGGTTTCAAAACATGCGCCGCCCCCACTCTAAGGCGGGAGCACGGTCCATCCGCGCTCCCATCCGCAGCGCTTGCTTGACCAGCGAGCGGCTGAAGAGATCCGGCGGGCAGCCTTCGGCCGCTCACGCCGCCAGAGCGGCCCACACATGTGGAACAGCTCTATTCAAAGCGGCTCGCGCCGGTGATCAGCACCATGTCCACAGGCACGTTTTCATGCATGCCCATGCTCTTGGTCTTGACCTTGGCGATCTTGTCCACCACATCCATGCCTTCAGTGACTTTGCCGAACACGCAGTAGCCCCAGCCGTCCAGGTCGGGCCGGCTGTGATCCAGGAAGTCGTTGTCCACCAGATTGATGAAAAACTGGGCCGTGGCGCTGTGCGGATCACGGGTGCGGGCCATGGCGACGGCGCCGCGCTCGTTTTTCAGGCCGTTGTCGGCCTCGTTCTCCACAGCCTCACGGGTGGCCTTTTCGTCCATGCGCGCGCCCAGACCGCCGCCCTGGATCATGAAGCCGGGGATCACACGGTGGAAGATGGTATTTTCATAAAAGCCGTCGTCCACATACTGCAAAAAGTTGGCGACGGTTTTGGGGGCCTTGTCCTGGAAAAGTTCGATCAGAATATCGCCGGACGAAGTTTCCAGCAACACGGTGGGATTAGCCATGCCTGCTCCTTAAAAATAGGGAATATTCCGGCCCGGCGCGGGCCGTGTCTGAAATATAGGCCAGGCCGGGCCGGATGACAATGCCGGGAGCGGGGTATACACTGCGGCCCATGCCCAGAACAGCAAAATCCTCCATGCGGGGCGGCAAAACGCCGTCCCGGGCCGTACCGGCAACCCTGCCCGGCCTTGCGTCCGCGTCCTCCGCATCCGCCCCGCCCCGCCATCTGCCGCCCGAGGCGCATCTGCCGCAGTTGCAGCAGGCGCTGCTGGCCTGGTTCGCGGCGCACCAGCGGCCCCTGCCCTGGCGCGTCAACTACACGCCCTATGAGGTCTGGATTTCCGAGGTCATGCTCCAGCAGACCCAGATGGAGCGCGGCGTGAGCTATTTCACACGCTGGATGGCCCGCTTTCCGGACGTGGCCGCGCTGGCCGCCGCCTCCGAGGAGGAAGTGCTGCGCCTCTGGGAAGGTCTGGGCTATTATTCACGCGCCCGCCACGTGCTGGCCGCCGCCCGGCGGATCATGGACAGGCATGGAGGCGTTTTTCCCGCCGCACTGGAGGACATCCGCGCACTGCCCGGCGTGGGACCATATACGGCCGGGGCCATCGCCAGCATCGCCTTCGGCGAAAAACTGCCCTGCGTGGACGCCAATGTGGAACGGGTGGTGGCCCGCGTCTTTGATCTGGATACGCCGGTCAAGCAGGAACCGGCGGCCTCGGCCGTGCGGGCCTGGGCTCTGCGCCTGGTGCCCGAGGGCAAGGCCCGCGAGCACAATCAGGCCATGATGGAGCTGGGGGCGCTGGTTTGCGGCAAAAAACCGCGTTGCGGGGCCTGCCCTCTGGCCGCCTTCTGCATCAGCCTGCATCTGGGCATTGTGGATCAGCGTCCGGTGCCCGGCAAGCGAACCCCCATCACGCCCATTGAAGTGGTTACGGGCGTGCTGCGCCGCAAGGACCGGATTTTCGTGCAGAAGCGCCTGGCCTCCGGCGTCTGGGGCAATCTCTGGGAATTCCCCGGCGGGCGGGTGGAGCCGGGTGAAAGCCCGGAAGCCGCCGTCGTGCGCGAATTTGAAGAAGAAACCGGCTTTGCCGTGGCGGTGGACAGCAAATACGGCATCATCCGCCACGGCTACACCACCTATAAAATCACCCTGCACTGCTTCGCCCTCAGCCTGGCGGGCGCGGACGGCGATTTGGAGGAAGCTCCGGACCCGCCGGTGCTCACGGCGGCCAGCGCCTGGCGCTGGGCCCCGCCCCGGGAGTTGGAAGATCTGGCCATGCCCGCGGCCCACCGCAAGCTGGCGGACCGGATTTTCGCCGCCGACGCTCCACGGCGTCTGCCGGGCGCGTAAGCCCGACGGGCGGCCGGCTTATTCCTTGAGCCGGGCCATCAGCTCTTCCAGAGTGCCGGTCAGTTCCACCAGCCGGGCCATTTCCTCGTGGGCCTCGCGCATGGACTGCGCCGTGTCGGCTGCCACGCCGTTGACTTCCGCAATGGAGCGGTTGATCTCCTCGCTGGCCGCGGACTGCTGTTCGCTGGCCGCCGCAATGGCGCTGACCTGACCGGCCGTGTTTTCCACGGTGCTGACGATTTCTTCCAGAGCCTGGCCGGACTGCCCCGCCAGATCCGTGGCCTGTTCGATCTGGCTCACGGCGTTGTCCACGGAGTCCATGCTCTTGGCCGTGCTTTCCTGAATGGCCTTGATGGCTTCGCCCACGTCATGGGTGGACGTCATGGTTTTTTCGGCCAGATTGCGCACCTCGTCGGCCACCACCGCGAAGCCGCGTCCGGCGTCGCCGGCGCGCGCCGCCTCAATGGCCGCATTCAGCGCCAGCAGATTGGTCTGGTCCGCGATGTCGGAAATCACGCCCATGATCCGGCTGATGGCCCGGGCGTGCTCATCCAGCTGGCCCATGTCCTGCCTGAGCGCCAGGGAAACCTCGTGCACCCGTTTGATGCTGCGCACGGCCTTTTCCACCACCTGCGCGCCCGCTTCGGCTTTTTCCCTGGTCAACGCGGACGCGCCCGAGGCGGCCTCGGCGTTTCTGGCCACTTCCTGCACCGTGGCGTTCATTTCATTCATGGCCGCGGCCGCTTCGGACAGGCGTTCGGCGGACATGGCCGCGCCGCTGTCCGACTGCTGAATACCGCGCGACAGGCCGCCGGAAATGCCGGAAAGCCTGCCCACCGCCTCTTCCAGCGACTGCGCCGCCACGGCCATGCGCTCATTCTTGTCCGTAATGGCCCGCTCGGCCTGTTTCAGGGCTGTCATGTCCACATAGAGACAGAGCCCGCCGATGCAGGTCTTGTCCTCGTCGTAAATGGGAAAGATATTGGCCAGCACATTGATGCCCCGGCCCCGGTGGCCGGTGATGACGAGATCCAGGTTGCGGAAATATTCGCCGTTGCGGATGCTCTTGCCCACCGCTGTTTCGCGCTTGGGATCATTATAAAAAAGCTCCGCCAGGGTCTTGCCCAGGCAGGATTCCACGCTGTCGTCGATTTCCAGCATGTCCAGGCAGGCCTGGTTGGTGCTGGTGGTGCGCTCCTGCGTGTCCACCAGCAGGTAGGGCATGGGCAGCCCCTGAAACACGCCGCGCGACAGGCCGCGTTCAAATTTCAGCGCGCCCAGCGCCGCGTCCAGGGCCGCCTGGATGCCGGGCAGGTCTCTGTCCAAAGAGGGCCGGGCCGCCGTCAGCCGTCCCTCGGCCAGATCGCGCAAGCCTTGCTCCACCGCCGTCAACGGACGCAGAAAAATAAAACGCGCTGCCAAGCCCAGGCCGCAGGCTGTAAATACGGCCGCCGCCACAGCCCCTACCAGCGCAGCGCCGCCCTGACCGCCGGAGAAAGCCGCCGTCACGGCCCAGGCCAAAACCGCAGCAGCCACAGTCGCAAGAATGCAACTCGCCGAAAATTTTCGAAAAAGCCCCATATTTCCTCCCTGGTTCCCGGACACGCGCAACCCAAACTTCCCACTTGCACGAGTCTTAACGACTGATATCGGATTTCTTTTAGGCCCTCCATAGCTGAAAAGCTTTATTTTACTGTTTTATCTCTGAAAATCAGCGGCAAACATCAGACCGGCCCGACACGCGCGAGACGGAAGAAGCATTTTCACGCGTACGATCCGGAATAAAAGCAGGCGGCTTTTTATTTGGATCGCAATCAGATTCGCCGCTTGACAACATTTGCAGCCTGAGTTAAGTCAACCGAATTCAAGATGGTTTGCGTTCCGGCGCGAACCGTCACATCCTGATGCAGGACGTATGTTCACAACGGGGTGGCCTGAATAGGCCCCCTTTTTTTTGTCCCCACGACGGGATGCGGACCAGTCAGAACCCCGCGTCGTCGTTGCTTTTTTAAGGAAATTATGAGCGAAGCCGCCCTCAAAGAAACCGTCATCCGCCTGGCCGAACCCGTGGTCCGCGCTCTGGGCCTGGTCATCTGGGGCGTGGAAGTGGCCCAGAGCGGCCGCATGGCGGTGCGTCTCTTTGTGGACGTGCCTGCGTGCGGGCCTGAAGATCCCACCCAGGCCGTCACTCCCGGCGGAGAAAAGATCGAAAGCCCCGCCTCGGCCAGCATCGGCCAGTGCGAGGAAATTTCCCGCCATTTGGGGCTGGCCCTGGAGGTGGAGGACGCCGTGCCCTCGGCCTACGTGCTGGAAGTGTCCACGCCGGGCCTCACGCGTCTTTTTTTCAGCCTGGAGCAGATGCGTCCCTATCTGGGCGACGTGGTGGAGGCGCGGCTGCACGCGCCTCTCGCGCCCGAAGGCGGCGCGGAGTCCGGGGCGGCCCCCCGCCGTCTCTGGCGCGGCAGACTCGCCGCCGTGGAGGCGGACGCCTTTGTGCTGGAGCCCGTCGTGGTTTCGGCCGAGGGCGAGGTCAGCCCCGAGGCTTTGCCCCCCGTGCGCCTGCCCTGGACGGAAGTGCGCCGGGCCAGCCGCATGTATATTTTCCGTCAGCCGGTCAAGCCAGGGAAAGGGCCAGGAAAGGGACCGGGGAAAAAGCCGGAAAAGGCTCCCGGAAAAGGTTCCCGCAACACTCCCGGCGGGACGTCACCTGAAGCCAAATAGCGATTTTACGCCGCCACGCGCGGCAGCCGGAGGCAGACATGAATCTTGAACTCAAAAAGGCCATTGACCAGATCAGCAAGGACAAGGGCCTTGACCGCGACATGCTCATCGACACGCTGGAAGACGCCGTGCGCACTTCGGTGCTGCGCCGCTTCAGCGAGGATATGGACGTGGAAGTGACCTATAATGACGACACCGGCGACATTGAGGTCTATCAGTTCAAAATCGTGGTGGAAGACGACGACGTGGCCAATGAGGACACCCAGATCGCCCTGGCCGACGCCCGCGAACATGATCCCTCCGTGCAGCTGGACGACGAAATGGGCTTCCGGGTCAAGGTGGAGGATCTGGGGCGCATCGCGGCCCAGTCCGCCAAGCAGGTCATCATCCAGCGCATGCGCGACGCCGAGCAGGAAATTATTTACGAGGAATACAAGGACCGCGTGGGCGAAATCGTCTCCGGCATCATCCAGCGCCGCGACAAGGGCGGCTGGGTGGTCAACCTGGGCCGCACCGAGGCCATTCTGCCCCGCGAGGAGCAGATTCCGCGCGAGCATTACAAACGCGGCGACCGCGTGCAGGCCCTGATCATCGAAGTGCGCAAGGAAGGACGCGGCCCGCAGGTGGTCATCTCCCGCGCGCACCGCGACTACATGGCCGCCCTGTTCCGCCGGGAAGTGCCGGAGGTGGACGACGGCGTGGTGCAGATCATGGGCGTGGCCCGCGATCCCGGTTCCCGCGCCAAGGTGGCCGTGCTCTCGCGCGAGCGGGACGTGGACCCGGTGGGCGCCTGCGTGGGCGTGCGCGGTTCGCGCATCCAGAATATTGTACAGGAACTGCGCGGCGAGCGCATCGATATTGTGGTCTGGAGTCCGGAAATCGCCACCTACGCCCGCAACGCCCTGGCCCCGGCCCTGGTTTCGCGCATCGTGGTGGACGAGGAGGAAAACCTCCTGGAAGTCATCGTGCCCGACGACCAGCTCACCAACGCCATCGGCCGCAAGGGCCAGAACGTCAAGCTGGCCGCGCGCCTGCTGGGCTGGAAGGTCGATATCTTCACCGAAACCCGCTACAACGAGGCCAACGCCATCGGGCACGGCCTGGAGCAGGTGGCCAGCGTGGCGGAAGTTTCCATTGAGGCCCTGCTGGAAGCGGGTTATTCCTCGCTGGACGCGCTGCGTGAAGCCAGCGACGAGGAACTGGCCGACAAGCTGACCATCAGCGCTTCGCGCATTTCGGATCTGCGCTCGGCCATCAACTTCCTGGCTCCGGTGGTGGAAAGCACGCCCGAATCCTCGGCTGTGGAACTGGGCCGGACCGACGACAAGGCGGAAGAGAACGAAGTTCAGACCGGCACTGAGCCTGAAGCTGCGCCGGAGACCATGCCGGAAACCACGGAAGACGCCGGGAGCGCCGATGCCGAAAAATAAGGCCGTCGCGGGATCGGGCGGCGCGGACGGCCGGGAAAGGCCGGAAACACCGCAGGGGCCGGTGCGGATGTGCGTGATCTGCCGCCGCCGCTTCGCCAAGGCCGAGCTGAACCGCCACGTGCTGACAGCGCAGGGAAATTTGAGTATTGACGCGGAAAAAACCAGACCGGGCAGGGGCTGGTATGTGTGTTCCGATCCTGTCTGCGAACAGAAATTCGCCAAATACAGGCCCGGTGCACGGCGCGGCGCGGCCGTCAAACGCGGAACGCGCGGTACGGCTGGCGACAGCCTTGATAAGGGGGGTAAACATGCCTGAAGAAAAAATTAAGATAAAAGATCTCGCCGGAGAGCTCGACGTGCAGTCCAAAGACATGCTGCGCGCTCTGCGTGAGCTTGGCCTGCCGGCCAAGAGTACGGCCGGTTCCGTGTCCGTGGAGGACGCGGCCCGCCTGCGCGGCCATTTCGCCGGACAGAAGCAGGGCGGAGTGGAGCGCACGGAGGTCCAGCCCAATGTCATCGTGCGCCGCCGCCGCAAGGACGCCGAGGCCGCTCCCGCGCCCGAAGCGAAAGCTCCCGAGGCCGAAGCCGCTCCGGCGGCCCGGCCCGAAGCGGAAAGCGCGCCCGCGGTCGCCGAGAGTTCGGCCAAAGCCGAAGGCCCGGCAGCCGAAGCCGACGCGGCGGAAAGCGTCGCGGCCAGGCCTGTCGAACCCAAGGACGCCGACGCGCCCGCGCCGACAGATGCGGAGGCCTCCGCGCCCAAGCCGCAGAAAACCGCCCGCGTGGTGGCCGCCGCGCGCGTCATCAGCCGCCCCGGCGACGAAGCCGCGCGCGCCGCCGAGCCTGTCGCGGCGGCCGAACCTGTGGTTTCGGCCGCCCCCATTACGGAAGAAAACGCGGTCGCTCCCGAGGCCCCGGCCGGCATACCCCCCGCCGACGCCCCGGAAAAAAGCGCCAAAACTTCCCGTCTGGCCCGTCCCGACGCTTCCGCCGTTCCCGAAGGTTCTTCCGCGCCGACCCTGCCCCCGCGCGCGGCCGACCCCCATGCCGAGACCGGGCAGGCGGATGATTCCGCCTCTGACGCGACCGACGCCGCTGAGGCCGCGCCGCGCCGCACTTCCCGCTCCGAACCCGCCGCGCCCCAGGTGCGGATCATTTCGCGTCCCGCGCCCGGTTCGCAGGACAGCCGTCCCGCCGCGCGTCCCGCGTCCGGCTACCGCCCCGGCGGTCCCGGCCGTCCCGGCGAGGGCCCGCGCTCGCCCCGTCCCGGAGCTCCGGCCAGGCCCGGCGCTCCCGGCAGACCGGCGGGTCCCGGCGGCCCCCGTACCGGTGGTCCCGGCAGGCCCGGCGGCTTCGGCCAGCCCGCGCCCGCCCAGCCCACTGAAGGCCGCGACGGTCAGAGCAAGAAAAAGCGCCTCAAGGGCCGCCGTACCGTGGATTTCCAGCAGGGCGATTTCGGCCGCCGCCAGGACGACGACGATTCGCCGCGTCTGAACCGGGGCAAGGGGCGCCGCAAGGGCGGCAAGCCCGTGATGCCCCAGACCACGCAGCCCCTGAAGGCCGCCAAGCGCAAGATCCGCGTCACGGAAGCCATCCGCGTGGCGGACATGGCCCATCAGATGGGCCTCAAGGCCAACGAGATCATCAAGGTGCTCTTCGGTCTGGGCGTGATGGCCACCATCAACCAGTCGCTGGACATCGACACCGCCACTCTGGTGGCCGCCGAATTCGGCTATGAAGTGGAAAAGGCCGGCTTCTCCGAGGACGACTATCTGGTGCCCAAGGATGCCGACGCGCCCGAAACGCTCAAGCCGCGTCCGCCGGTGGTGACCATCATGGGTCACGTGGACCACGGCAAAACCTCGCTGCTGGACGCCATCCGCAAGTCCAACGTGACCAGCGGCGAAGCGGGCGGCATCACCCAGCACATCGGCGCCTATCATGTGAAAAGCAAGCGCGGCGACATCGTCTTTCTGGACACGCCCGGGCACGAGGCCTTCACAGCCATGCGGGCGCGAGGCGCGCAGGTCACGGACCTGGTCATCCTGGTGGTGGCCGCCGACGACGGCGTCATGGAGCAGACCCGCGAGGCCATCAACCACTCGCGCGCGGCCAACGTGCCCATCATGGTGGCCGTGAACAAGATGGACAAGCCCGGCGCCGACCCGGACCGCGTGCTGCGTGAACTGTCCGAGCTGGGCCTGCAGCCCGAAGACTGGGGCGGCGAAACCATTGTGGCCAAGGTTTCGGCCAAGACCCGCGAGGGACTGGACGAACTGCTGGAAATGGTGGCTCTGCAATCGGAAATCATGGAGCTCAAGGCCAACCCGGACAAAGCCGCGCGCGGCCATATCGTGGAAGCCAAACTGGACAAGGGACGCGGCCCCATCGCCACAGTTCTGATCCAGGAAGGCACGCTCAAGCAGGGCGACAACTTCGTCTGCGGACCCTTCTCGGGCCGCGTGCGCGCCCTGACCAGCGACCAGGGCAAAAAAGTCAAGGAAGCCGGGCCGTCCCTGCCTGTGGAAGTACAGGGTTTTGAGGGCGTGCCCGAAGCGGGCGAGGAATTCTTTGTGGTGGCCGACGAAAAGCTGGCCCGCCGCATCGCCGATTCCCGCGCGGCCAAGCAGCGCGAACGCGATCTGGCCTCCGAGTCCAGGGTCACACTGGAAACCTTCCTCTCCCAGCGGGCCTCGGATCAGGAAACCCTGACCCTCAACCTGGTGGTCAAGGCCGACGTGCAGGGCAGCCTGGAAGCCATTACCGAGGCTCTGAACAAGCAGAGCACGGACAAGGTGCGCCTCAACGTGGTGCACGGCGGCACCGGCGCCATCACCGAATCCGATATTCTGCTGGCGTCGGCCTCCAAGGCCATCATCATCGGCTTCAACGTGCGGCCCACGTCCAAGATCAAGGATGTGGCCGAACACGAGAATGTGGACATCCGCTTCTACGACATTATCTACAAGCTGATAGACGACATCAAGAGCGCCATGGCCGGTCTGCTGGCCCCGGTGCAGCGTGAGGTCTATCTGGGCCAGGCCGAGGTGCGCGACACCTTCAGCGTGCCCAAGGTGGGCGTCATCGCCGGTTCCTATGTGGCGGACGGCAAGATCGCCCGCAATGCGGGGGTGCGGCTGCTGCGCGACGGCGTGGTGGTGTACACCGGCAAAATCTCGTCGCTCAAGCGCTTCAAGGATGACGCCAAGGAAGTGGTCAAGGGCAATGAGTGCGGCGTGGGCCTGGAGAACTTCAACGACGTCAAGATAGGCGACATTATCGAAGCCTTCGAGACCGTGGAAGAAGCCGCCACGCTGTAACAGGATTTGACGCCCGCGCGGACGTCGAGGGGGGAGGAGCCGGAGGGGCGAAGTCCCCGGCACTCCCCCCTTTGCATTCCTCTCGTCAACCCGTTGAACCGTATACGGGGGCAGTGTAAAGCGGGATTCGTTCGTGACTTCACATCGCCTCTGGACATTGCCGCCGCGTCGACATGTTACGCACGCAGGGGGAAGAGGTTGCAAGCCCCCCGGCTCCTGCCCGCGCTGGAAGCGGCCCATCGTCAGCGTGACGGAAAACCTTTGCCCGAAGGGCGCAAAAAACATCACGCGGATGACAAACCCATTCACCCACAGCAGGCGCACAATCACCGGCAAAAAAGCAGAATAATCCCTATGCCCATGTTCATGGCGGTCCTGACCGTCGAATTCAGCCTGGACGGCAACGACAATCTCAAGGCCAAGCGCCGCGTCGCCAACAGCCTGAAGCAAAAAACCCGCAACAAATTCAACGTGGCCATCGCCGAGGCCGGCACCGAGGACAGCCTCACCCGCCTGCGTCTCGCCGTGGCCTCCATTTCCAACAGCGAAACCCACCTCCGCAGCCGCATGGACAAATGCGCCCTGATGATGGAAGCGGTCTGCCCCGAGGAAATGGTCGACAGCCAGGTAGAGATTTATGCCGCAGACTGAACTGATTCCAGCGCACTTCCGCGACGGCGCGTGCCGCATGGCCGCCGCCCTGCGGGACGTGGACCGCGTTCTGGTGTCCGGCCATGTCAATCCCGACGGCGACGCCGTGGGTTCCCTGGCCGCGGCCGGGCATATCCTGCGCTCCCTGGGCAAGGAATTCATTCTTTACAGCAGCACCGGCCTGCCGCAGTACCTCCAGTTCTTTCCCCTGCCCGGCACGGTGCACACCAGCCTGGAACATCTGCCCTTCACGCCGCGTTGCGCCCTGCTGCTGGACTGCGGCGAACCCCATCGCCTGGGCCGGGAACTGGCCCAACGCCTGCCCGGTCTCACCAGTCTGAACATCGACCACCACCTGGGCGGGGACGGTATGGGCAGCCTGGCCAACTGGGTGGACCCCGAGGCCGCGGCCACGGCCCAGCTTATGGCATACGTCGCTCTGGCCGCAGGCTTGCCGCTGAAAAACGAACTGGCCTGCGCCGTGGCCCTGGGCATCATCACGGATACGGGCGGCCTCTGCCACGGCAACACCAGCGCGAACATCTTTTCCCTCTGCGCGCGTCTGGTGGAGGACGGCTGCGACCTGACCGGCCTGCGCGAACGCCTCGAAAATACCTGGAGCATGGGTCGCATGCGCCTCTGGGGCAGACTCATGGAACGCGCGCGCCTGGAACGCAACGGCGAAGTGGCCTTCTGCCCGGTGCTCCTGGAGGACCTGCGCCAATGCCGGGCTCTCAAGGAAGATCTGGAAGGCTTTGTGGAACAGCTGCGGCGCCTGGGAGGCGTGCGGGTGGCGGCCCTGCTGCGCGAAGACGCGCCGCAGCTGTGCAAGTTCAGCCTGCGCTCCTACGGCGACACGGACGTGCGCGCCACGGCGGCCGCGCTGGGCGGGGGGGGGCATCTCAACGCGGCGGGCGGCACCCTGCGGCTGAGGTCCGAACAGGCCGCTGAAGTTTTGCTGGCGGCCATCAACGCCCAACTGGCCAAAGAAGACGGTTTATCCGGTGAAACGCGATAACATTTTGACTTCAGATCGCTCTGCGGCTATGCTACAGGCTTGCGTATGACCAATGAAGAAACGTCGGCCGCCGCGCCGCAGCCGCGTCAGCCCCAACTGCCGCAATTGCACGGAGTGCTGGTGCTGAACAAGCCTTCGGGCCCCACTTCGGCCCGTTGCCTGACGGCGCTCAAGCGTCTGGGGCAGAAAAAAATCGGCCACGCCGGCACGCTGGATCCTCTGGCGTCGGGCGTGCTGCTGGTGTTGCTGGGGCAGGCCACCAAGCTCTCCTCACACCTGATGGCGGGCGGCGGCAAGGTTTACAGCGGCGTTCTGCGTCTGGGCCAAACCACGGACACCTGGGACTGCCAGGGGCAGGTGCTGACCGAGCTTCCGTGGCAGCATGTCGGCGAGGAAGACGTGCGCCGCGAGATCGCCCTCTGGCGCGAAGCGCGCGAGCAGCTCGTGCCGTCCTATTCGGCGGCCAAGCATGAGGGCCAGCCCTTGTACAAGCTGGCCCGCAAGGGCGCGGCGGCTCCCGCCAAGGTCAAACGCATGGAAATTTCACAAGCGGACACGCTCGAGGTGAGCCTGCCGTTTGTGCGCTTTCGGGTCGCTTGCAGTTCCGGCACCTACATACGCTCCCTGGCCCACAGCTTGGGGATGCGACTTGGGTGCGGAGCCGTGCTCACGGAACTGACCCGGGAGTACAGTCACCCCTTCGGCCTTGACGCGGCCCGCGACCTGCGGGACCTCATGGCTGATCCCGCCCTGCTGGCCGCCAGCCTGCGCCCCATTGCCGAGGCGTTGCCGCACTGGCCCAGGGTGGAACTCACGCCGGAACAGGCCCAGCGGGTCCGTAACGGCATCGCCGTGCCCTGCGCGCCGATGCCGCCGGACAGCGGGATAACGGCGCGGGACGAAGGCCTGGCGCTGTTGCTGGACCGGGGCGAAGCCCTGGCTCTGGCGCGGCGCGAAGACGCGCCGGGCGGGTCCTGTTGGGCCGTGCTGCGGGGGCTTTGGAACTAACTTCATCCTCTCAAGGAGAACTGCTGTGGTCATGGATGCGGAACAGAAAAAAACGGTCATTGAAACCCACGCCAAGCACGAAGGCGACACGGGTTCCCCGGAAGTCCAGGTGGCGCTGCTCACCGCGCGCATTGAAGGCCTGACCGGCCACTTCAAGGTGCACAAGAAAGACTTCCACTCCCGTACCGGCCTGCTCAAGCTGGTGGGTCACCGCCGCAAGATCCTGAACTATCTGAAAAAGAAAGATGTTCAGCGTTACCGTGCGCTTATTGAAAAACTTGGCTTGCGCAAGTAAGATTTTGGCTGAAAGGGGGAGTCGCCGGACTCCCCCTTGCCGCATCAGGCCCTGGAGCGGATCAGCTCTGAAATGCTCCGGAGAAACCGGCGCGGCATGACGACACGCTCCCGAGGGAGCATAAACGCGAGAGAAGGGGGGTCCGGGAAAACCAGGCAGGGGAATGCTCATTCCGTTTGCCCGTTTTTGCCGGAATCCCCTTCGCACGAGCAAAGGATTCTGGAATGTTACAGGATATTTTCAATCCCACCAGGGTTATGGCCCAGGTGGGCGGCAAGGAAATCATTTTCGAGTGCGGCCGCATGGCCAATCAGGCCCACGGCGCGGTCTGGATGCAGTGCGGCGGCACGGTGGTGCTGGTGACGGTCTGCTCCCAGCCGCTGGAGTTCGACAAGGGCTTTTTCCCGCTCACCGTGGAGTATTCCGAAAAAATGTACGCCGCCGGGCGCATCCCCGGCAGCTTCTTCCGCCGCGAGATCGGCCGCCCCTCGGAGCGCGAGACCCTGGTGGCGCGCCTCATCGACCGGCCCATCCGCCCGCTCTTCCCCAAAGGCCTGCACGAAGACGTGCAGGTGCTGGCCAGCGTGATTTCCGCCGACCAGGAGAACGAATCCGACGTGCTGGCCCTCACCGGCGCGTCGGCGGCCCTGATGGTTTCGCCCCTGCCCTTCGAAGGCCCGGTGGCGGGCGGCCGCATCGGCCGGGTCAACGGCCAGTTCGTGCTCAATCCCTCCTTTGAGCAGCAGGCCCAGAGCGATCTGAACATCCTCTTCGCGGCCTCGCGCGACGCCCTGACCATGGTGGAAGGCGACGCCCGCTTCCTGCCCGAGGACGTGATCATTGAAGCTCTGGACTGGGGCCGCAAGGAAATCCAGCCGCTCATCGACGCCCAGCTCCAGCTGCGCGAACTCTGCGGCAAGGCCAAGATGGCCTTCACCCCGCATGAGGACGACCCGGCCCTGGTGGCGCGGGTGCAGGAGCTGGCCCGCGAGGCCGGCATTGAAGAAGCCCTGCGCGTGCCGGACAAGCTGCCGCGCAAGGACGCCCGCAAGGCCGTGAAGGACAAGGTTATGGAAGCCCTCAAGGCCGATCCGGCCTGGGCCGAAAACGAGGCCGCGCTGAAGAGCGTGGGCGACATTCTCGGCGGCATGGAAAAAACCCTGGTGCGCGCCCGCATCGTCAACGAGGGCACGCGCATTGACGGCCGCGACACCAAAAGCGTGCGGCCTATCCAGATCCAGACCGGGGTGCTGCCCCGGGCGCACGGCTCGGCGCTCTTCCGCCGGGGCGAGACCAAGTCCCTGGTGGTGACCACCCTCGGCTCCTCCACGGACGAGCAGCGCATGGATTCGCTCACCGGCGACGTGACCAAGCGCTTCATGCTGCACTACAACTTCCCGCCCTACTGCGTGGGCGAGGTCAAGATGGTGCGCGTGTCCCGCCGCGAGATCGGCCACGGCGCCCTGGCGGAAAAATCCCTGCGGCCCATTCTGCCCGCTGACGCGGACTTTCCCTTCACCCTGCGCGTGGTGGCCGAAACCATGGAATCCAACGGCTCTTCCTCCATGGCGGCGGTCTGCGGCGGCTCCCTCTCCCTGATGGACGCGGGCGTGCCGGTCAGCGCGCCGGTGGCGGGCGTGGCCATGGGCCTGATCAAGGAAGGCGACAAGTTCATCGTGCTCACCGACATTCTGGGCGACGAGGACGCGCTGGGCGACATGGACTTCAAGATCGCCGGTACGGCCGAAGGCGTCACCGGCGTGCAGATGGACATCAAGATCACCGGCCTGACCACAGACATCATGCGCGCGGCCATGCAGCAGGCCCGCGAAGGCCGCCTGCACATTCTGGCCGAAATGGCCAAGGCCATCGCCGAACCCCGCAAGGAGCTCTCGCGCTTCGCGCCGCAGCACGCCGAAGTCTTTGTAAATCCGGACATCATCCGGCTGATCATCGGCCCCGGCGGCAAGAACATCAAAGCCATCACCGCGGCCACCGGCGCGTCCGTCGACATTGAGGATTCCGGCCGGGTGTCCATTTTCGCGCCCACGGCCGAAGCCCTGGAAAAGGCCCGTGAAATGGTGGCCTACTACGACCAGCGCCCGGATCTGGGCAAGAACTACCTGGCCAAGGTGCGCAAGGTCATGGAAATCGGGGCCATTGTGGAAGTGCTGCCCAATGTGGAAGCCCTGGTCCATGTGTCCCAGCTGGACGTGAACCGCGTGGAACAGCCCGGCGACGTGGCGCGTCTGGGCGAGGACATGCTGGTCAAGGTCATTGAGATCAACGGCGACCGCATCCGCGCCAGTCGCAAGGCCGTGCTCCTGGAGGAACAGGGCCACCCCTGGAATCCCGAGGAGACCGCCCGCCCGCCTCGCTCCGACCGGGGCGACAGGCATGACCGAGGCGGACGCGGCCGTGATCGCGGCGGCGATCGTGGAGACCGCGGCGGACGGCGCTGATTCGGATATTGAGCATCCCGGCCCGTTGTTCTCCCCTTGCGGGAGGACGGCGGGCCGGACAGAGAGCAGACGGGGACTTTTCGCATGCCCAAAAAAAGCAAGGAAACTCTGCCCGAAACTGCCGCCGGCGGCGAGCAGTTTGTGAAAGTGGCCCAGGCCGACGACACGAATCCCGACGCACGGGAAGCCAGCCCTGAAGAAATGGAAGCCATGCTTCAGAGCAAGAACCGTACCCATTTCGAAGGTCTGGGCGACGCCTGGGCCGTGCTCACCGGCCAGAACCCGGCGGCGGTCATGCCGCAGGTGGTGGGCACGGTGCTGCACGAGGGCGGCACGCGTCCCTCCTGGCAGTGGAAACGCGGCGGCAGGGACCATGTGCTGATGGCCTGGCCCAAGGACCAGCCTGTGCGCGCCTCGGTGCTGGTGGCCGGCGAGGAAGGCGGCAAGCTGACTCCGGTCAGCGTCGTGCCCCTGCTGGACGGCCTGCCCAACGACCTCACCGTGGAAGAGGTGCATCCCTGGGAAAGCGGCCTGGGCGCCAACGTGGCCGTGAGCATGGTCGAAGGCAAGAACCCCATGTGGTTCTTTGACCCGCTCTACGGACGGGACCACGACGACCTCACGCCCGGCATCACCCACACCTTTCTGCTGGCCGGTCTGGCCTACGGGCTGCGCAAGGCCCTGCTGGACGAAGTGACCATCACCCAGGGGCCGCGTTTCGAGGCCTACGCCGAGGCCTGGCTGGCCGAAAATCCAGGCAAATCCAGGCTGGACGTGCCGCCGCTCAAGGTCGAAGTGGCGGGCCGCCATCTGATCATGCCGGGCCGCCGCTTCTGCGAATACCAGCTGCGCGCCGTCATTGAGGAAGTGCAGGACTGCCAGCTGGAAAAAATGCCGCTCAAGCTTCTGTATCTGAGCTTTCCCTTTGAAACCCGCGAGCCCATGCGTCTTGCGCTCTATGTCTCCAAAATGGTGCTGGGCGACTTTGAGCCGGAAAAAGGTCAGGAAGTGGATGCCTATGTCTGGTTGCAGGCGCGTATCATTGATATTGATCAGGGCCCGCAGCAGTAGGCGCGCTCACGGCGCGCCCCCGCAGCTGCCGCCGGAGGCCGGCCGGCCGGCACGCCGCAAACAGGCGGGCTGCGCGGCATGAGCGCGCCTCTGCTCTGGTTTTTGCTGGGCCTTGCTTTTCTGCTTGTCGAGCTGATGGCCCCGACCCTGGTGCTGATCTTTTTCGGCGCCGGGGCCTGGGTCACGGCGTGCGCCGCGCTGCTGGACCTTCCCCTGAACTGGCAGCTTGTCCTGTTCATCCTTGTTTCGCTGCTCACCCTGCTTTTGTTGCGCCGCCATCTGCGGGCCGTCTTCGGCGGCCGCGCGCATCGCGTCGACGATCAGGGCGCGCATGCCCCGTCCCACCCGCTGACGGAGCGCGTGGGCGTCGTCAGCAAAACCCTGCGCCCCGGCGAAGTGGGCGAAGTGAGCATTGACGGCAGTTTCTGGCGGGCCGTGGCGGAAACGGAAATTCACGCGGGCCGCGCAGTGCGCGTGCTCGGCACCCAGCCCGGCGACGCTCTGCTGCTGCGGGTAACGCCTTCCGAGGATCCTTCGGGGGGAGAACGCTCATAGCGCCCCCAACCGCGCCGCACTGCCTGGAGGCGCATAATGCCCATCATTGCGGCGCACTTTTTCGCGGCTGTTTCGACCTGGCCTGGAACACACATGAGGCTGCTGAACCAGCGGCCTTCCACCTGGTCCGTACTTCAAGAAAAACTTTCTGGAGCGTTTATGTCTCTCTTTGATTCCTTCGGCCAATTCGGCTGGCTGTTCCTGCTGGCCGTGCTGGTCATCATCGTTCTGATCAAAACCGCCGTGGTAGTGCCCAACCAGTCCGCCTACGTGGTGGAGCGCTTGGGTAAATTCCACAAGGTGCTCTATGCGGGCTTTCACCTGCTGCTGCCCTTTGTGGACGTGACCGCCTACAAGCGCAGCCTCAAGGAGCAGGTGCTGGACGTGCCCAAGCAGACCTGCATCACCCGCGACAACGTCAGCGTGGACATTGACGGCGTACTCTACCTTCAGGTCATCACGCCGGAGAAATCCGCCTACGGCATTTCCGACTACGAATGGGGCGCCATCCAACTGGCCCAGACTTCGCTGCGCTCGGTCATCGGCAAGCTGGAACTGGACAAAACCTTTGAGGAACGCACCCGCATCAACCAGGAAGTGGTGGAAGCCCTGGACGCGGCCACCGCGCCCTGGGGCGTGAAGGTGCTGCGTTACGAAATCCGCGACATCACGCCCCCGGCCACGGTGATGGAAGCCATGGAAAAGCAGATGCGCGCCGAACGCGAAAAGCGCGCCACCATCGCCGAATCGGAAGGCGAGATGCAGTCGCAGATCAACCGGGCTGAAGGCGCCAAGGCTGCCGCCATTGCTCAGTCCGAAGGCCAGAAGCAGGCCATGATCAACCAGGCCGAAGGCGAAGCGGCCCAGATCCGCACCGTGGCCACCGCCACGGCCGAAGGTCTGCGCATCGTGGGCGACCAGTTGGGCAACGACGGCGTGGCCGCCGCCCAGCTCCGTCTGGCCGAGGCCTACATTAACGAATTCGGCAAACTGGCCAAGACGGGCAACAGCATGATCATTCCCGCCGACGTGGCCGACGCGGCCGGTATGGTGGCCACCATGACCAAAATCATCAAGCCGGGCCACGGCCTCTCCGCCGAGCGAGAGCCGGGCAAAAACTGAGGTTTTCAAACGCGCCGCAAAGCGGCGCGTTGCTCATCCCTCCCTTACGCGCGGGCTGTCTCAAGCGAGACGGCCCGCGCGGCGCATTTTCGCCCTTTTGGTTACTCCGCCGCCATACCGCCGCCAGCGGGCCGACGCCCGTGCGTTTTTCGTCTCAACTGGCACAATATTTGCATAATAACCCTTGATATAGTAAAAATATGACATTGCTCCCTGTACTCACTACGTTTTGATAGTGCGCCTGCTATTTTATTTGCATATCTATCCCTATTGCGTAATATTTCACTTCATATTATAAAAAATATATGTCGAAATATGGCAAAAATGTTTATCATTTACAAAAGCGAACATGTCCCTTCCTTCTATATTTTTCTGAATTTTCCCCAGCGGTTGCGCATCATAGCAATGGCAACAGAGCATAATAACTATGGCAAAAATTCCTCTGATAGTACGTTTGGAAAAAAAGCTGGCGGACCTCGGCTTCGGCATGCGCGCCAAGCTGATCAGTCTTTTCGCTGTCATCAAGGTCTTGCCTCTGGTCCTGCTGGCCCTGCTGGCCTGGATGCAATCCCGGGAGCTGGGCGAAGCGCTCAAAACCCGCACGGCGGAAATTTCCCGCAAAGCCGTGGAAGCTCTGGACCATACCGGCAAGATCGCGGTCAGGGACGCGGTGGAAGCTCTGGACAACCGGGCCACCGACGAAATCGAACGCATGAGCACCGACGCGGCCCGTGCCGTGGCCGACTTTCTGTACGCCCGTGACACGGATATTCTTTTCGCCGCCGACCTGCCGCCGGACGAAACCCAATACCGCAACTTCATAGAGCGAAAGCGGAGCCGCGTCGTCAAGCCCGGCCGGTGGGAACTGGCGGCTGACGGCCGCTCATGGCAACGCGCGGCCGAGCCGCCGCACTCGCCCTCGGTCGATCCTTCCAACGAGGAAAACAACTACAGTTTTCACTACAGGCCGCCCGACCGGTTTGAACGCGAGTCCCGGCCGCTTTTTCTTGAAATGACCTTTGTGGACACCAAGGGCATGGAGCGCGTCAAGGTGACCACATCGCCGCGCATGTCCCCGAAGCTCAGGAACGTGGCCGACAGGCGCAATACCTATGTCAGGGCGGAAACCTATTTCGCCGAGCTCAAAAAGCTCAAAGCCGGTGAAATTTATGTTTCCGACGTCATCGGCGAATGTGGGCACAAACTTCATCGGCATGTACACGCCCGAGAACCTGGAGCGGCTCGGGCTTCCCTACGAGCCGGAAAAGCAGGCCTATGCCGGCAAGGAAAATCCCAACGGCAGGCGCTTCAAGGGCCTTGTACGCTGGGCCACGCCGGTACTGCGCGACGGCGTGATCGCGGGCTATGTCACCCTTGCCCTGGACCACGACCATCTCATGGAATTCGTGGACCGGCTGACCCCCATGCTTGAGCGGTACACGGAACTGCCCGACGCCTTTGAAGGCAATTACGCCTTCATCTGGGACCACAAGGGCCGCAGCATCTGCCATCCCCGGCACCACTCCATCGCCGGGTACGACGCCGTGAGCGGCGATCCGCAGGTGCCCTGGCTTGAAGAGCATATTTATGAGGAATGGCAGGACAGCGGCAAAAGCTATGCCGATTTCATCGAGGACGCGCCCACCTTCCAGGCCCAGTCCAACAGCAAAAAACCGGCGGCGGAGCTGACCCGCCGGGGGCTTGTGGGCCTTGACTGCCGCTATCTGAATTTCGCGCCGCAGTGCACCGGCTGGTTCGACCTGACCAAAAACGGGGGGTCCGGCTCCTTCCGGATTCCCTGGAGCGGCCTGTGGAAGCTGAACACGGCGGCGGCCATCCCCTACTATACCGGCCAGTACGGCAAAAGCCCCCGTGGCTTCGGCTTTGTGGCCGTGGGCGCCGGGCTGGAAGATTTTCACCGCCCGGCCATGGGAACCCAGGCGACCCTGGAAAACCTCGTCGAAGGCACGGACAAGGAATTGTCCGCCCTGGCGGAAGACACCTACCAGGCTATCGGCCAGAATCTCTGGCAGACCGCCATGCGCCTGTCCGCGTCCACGGCCTTCATGTCCGTGCTGGTCATTCTTGTCGCCATCTGGATGGCCTCGGTCTTTACCCGGCGCATCGCGCAAATGGTCCGGGGCATTTCGCGCTTCCGCGCGGGCGAACGGCAGTTCCGCTTTCATGCGCCGGTCAAGGATGAAATGGGGGCCTTGTCCGACTCCTTTGACGGTCTGGCGGACAGCCTGGTAGACAGCGACAAGGGTCCGCTCAGCATCGTCGATCTCTCGGGCAACCTGGTGTACATGAACGAAGCCGGACTGGCCCTGATCGGCAAGCGTCTGGAAGACGTCGTGGGCAGGCCCTATGCGGAAAACACCATCTTCCCTCCCGGCACCTCCTTCTGTCCGCTGGAATGCCTGGCGCGCGGCGTTGAACCGGAGGTGCTCCTGCACAACGACCGCTACTATCAGGGCCACGCCGAAAAACTGACGGACGGCCAGGGCGTTGCTACGGGCCATCTCGTCCATACCGCCGACGTCACGGCCATCATCGAGGAACAGAAGCGCATTGAGCAGCAACGCGCCCTGCTGGAAGCCATATTCGTCAATTCGCCGGACATCCTCTGGTACCAGGACAGTGAAGGCAATTATCAGGCGGTCAATCCCCGCTTCGCATCGCTCGTCGGCAAGACGCCCGAGCAAATCCGCGGCCTGCCCTCCTCCGCCGTCTTCCCGCCCGAGGAGGCCGCCAGGGCTCAGGCAAACTTCCGCGCGGCCATAGAAAGCCGCGTCCCCCTGTACACGGAAGAAAAGGTGAGCTTCGCCGACGGCCACACTGAGCATATGGATATAGTCCGCTTGCCCAGATTTAACGCCAAAGGCGAGGTGTTGGCCCTGTTGGGCGTGGCGCGCGACGTTTCGCAACGCGTCGCCGTGGAAAAGGAACTGCGCCATATCCAGACGGAGCTGGAGGCGGCCTGCGTCACCGCCAACAAGGCCAGCGAGGCCAAAAGCTCCTTCCTGGCCCGGATGAGCCACGAAATACGCACGCCCATGAACGCCATCATCGGCATGGTCAACATTGCCAGGAAAAAGCTGCACGCGGGCGGCCCCCCTGACGAGCTTCTGACCTGCGCGAATCAGATAGAAATTTCCTCACGGCATCTGCTGGGTCTGCTCAACGACATTCTGGATATCTCCAAAATTGAGGCGGGCAGAATTGAACTGAGCGAGGACAGTTTCGCGCTCCACAAGCTGGTGGACAGTGTGGAGAACATCATCCGCCCCCGCTGCGATGAAAAAAACATCACCTTCACGGTTTCCGTGGAAGGTCTTGAGGACGCGCCGTATCTGAAGGCGGACTCGTTGCGCCTGCGCCAGGTATTGATCAACCTGCTGGGCAATGCGACCAAGTTCACGCCGGAACTCGGGAAGATCCATTTCCGGGTACGGCAGGAGGACAAACGGGAGGGGGAACGGCTGGTTTCCTTCCTCGTGCGGGACAACGGCGTGGGCATATCCGACGAAATGCTCAAAACGTTGTTCCAGCCCTTTGAGCAGGGCGGCAGCCACATTTCCCGCGCCTACGGCGGCACGGGCCTCGGGCTTTCCATCTGCAAGAGCATCATCGAGCATATGGGCGGAAAAATCAGCGTGACGAGCGCCGAGGGCAAGGGCAGCGACTTTTCCTTCGCCCTCTGGCTCAAGGAAGCGAAAAACAGCCCGGAAGAAGAAGCCCGGCCCGGCGCGAGTCCAGTCAAGCTCGCGGGCAAGCGCATTCTGCTGGCGGATGACGTGGAAATCAACCGCATCATCGTCATTGAGCAGCTCTCGCATTTGGGTCTGGATATTGACCAGGCGAGTGACGGAACGGAAGCCGTGGCCATGTTCGCCGAGTCGCCCGAGAATTTCTACGACCTGATTCTGATGGATCTGCAAATGCCCAAAATGGACGGCTATGCCGCGGCCAAGGCCATTCGCGCCATGGACCGGCCCGACGCCGGCGCCGTGCCCATCGTCGCCCTGACCGCCTATGCCTTCAAGGAAGATGTGGACTTGGTGCTGGCCAGCGGCATGAACGGCCATCTCGCCAAGCCGCTTGAAAACGACAAGCTCATGGAAGTGCTGGAAACGCTGCTGCGGAAAGACCGCGACAGCCGCCCGGCGACATAAAAAGCGGTTGCGGCACGCCTGTGCAAGGCTGTGCCGCAACCGCCGGAAATACATTTTTTCAAGCCGTTCCCGCTACGAAGCCATATCGTCGGCCTGGATCTTGAGCGCCTCGGTCTGCGCCGCCGTGGACAAGGCGTCAAACAGCGGGGTCAGTTCGCCTTCCATGATCCGGTCCAGAGAATACAGGGTCAGGTTGATGCGGTGATCCGTGCAACGGCCCTGCGGAAAATTGTAGGTGCGAATGCGTTCGGAGCGGTCGCCCGAGCCCACCTGGGCCTTGCGGTCGGCGGAAAGCTCCGCATTCTGGCGTTCGCGCTCGGCGGCCAGAATGCGTGAGGCCAGCACTTTCATGGCCCGGGCCTTGTTTTTGTGCTGGGAGCGCTCGTCCTGGCAGGTGACCACCGTGTTGGTGGGCAGATGCGTGATGCGCACGGCGGATTCCGTTTTGTTGACGTGCTGCCCGCCCGCGCCGGAAGCGCGGTAAATATCAATGCGCAGATCTTCAGGCCGGATCTCCACGTCCACTTCCTCGGCCTCGGGCATCACGGCCACGGTGGCCGCCGAGGTGTGGATGCGGCCCTGCGTTTCGGTAGCGGGCACGCGCTGCACGCGGTGGGTGCCCGCCTCGAATTTGAGGCGGCTGTAGACCCGTTCGCCGGAAATCAGGCAGATGACTTCCTTGTAGCCGCCCGACTCGGACGGCGACTCGCTCATGATTTCCGTTTTCCAGCCCTGAAGCTCGGCATAACGGGTGTACATGCGGAAAAGGTCCGCCGCGAACAAAGCCGCCTCCTCGCCGCCGGTTCCGGCCCGGATTTCGAGAATGGTATTCTTTTCGTCCAGCGGGTCCGTAGGCAGCAGGGCCACCTTGAGGGCCTGTTCAATCCGGGGCAACTCGCTCTCGGCCCGGCGGATCTCCTCATGGGCCATCTCCCGGATGCCCGGATCCTCGTCATGCAGCATCTGCTTGTTTTCGGCCAGTTCCTGCTGCAAGGCCCGGTGGGTGCGGAACAGCTCCACAATTTCGCGCAGGTCGGCATGAGCCTTGGTCAGTTTGCGGTAGTGCTCCTGATCGTTGAACACGTCGGGCTGAGCCAGAGCCTCTTCCAGCTCCATGTATTTCTTTTCAAGGCCTTCCAGTTTGGCGAACATATACGATCTCCAGCACGCAGGCTGCGCAAAAAATGAAAAAAACGGAAACGTCCGTCACAGACGCCGCCGCTCACGCGGGAACAGTCCGGACAATCCCGGCGGGTTGGGAAAAAGGTCAGCCTTCCAAATACGGCGCGGTGCGTATCCCGGCCCCGGCGTCCGGCCCCAGAGCCTCGCGCAGGGCCACGACGGCCACGTCCAGCTGAGCTGCATCCGGCTCGTAAGTGGTCAGGCGTTGCAGGGCCAGCCCCGGCGCGCGCAGCAGCGTGGCCCAGAAACCGTCGGGCAGACGCGCCGCGTAGCGAATCAGCTCATAGGCCAAGGCGCTGATGGGCGCCATGAGCAGAAGCTTGAAGGAAATAGTCAGGGCATGCTTGGCCACCATGTTCTGCGGCGTGTGGATCATCAGCAGCAGGGGCACCAGCACCGCGTGCAGAATGATCGAAATGCAGATCACGAACAGCAGAAAGGTGGTGCCGCAGCGCGGGTGCAAACGGCTCATGCCGGCGGCGCTGGCCGCGCTGACCTCGCCCCCGGCCTCAAAGGCGTGGATGGTCTTGTGCTCGGCCCCGTGGTACTGGAACACGCGGCGGATATCCGGCACATAGGAGATCAGCCGGATATAGCCCATGAAAATGCAGCACTTGAAAAAACCGTCCCAGAGGTGGAAGGACAGGCCTTCCACGTCGCCGCCCAAGTGCAGCCAGAGCATGACCAGCGAGAGCAGATGCGGGGCCACCACAAAAAGCGCGATGGCCATGACCAGGGCCAGCCCCAGGCTCAGGGCCAGATGCCAGCCCGAAAGCTCTTCCTCCTCGCTCTGGGCCGCGGCTTCCACCGAGCGGTTCAGGGCCTGGATGCCGTTGACCAGGGTTTCCAGCAGAATCGGAAAGCCCCGGACAAAAGGCTTTTTGAGCCAGGCGCGGCGGGTCAGGGAGAACCAGGGCAGGCGCTGGGCGCGGATGACGCCGTCCGGACGGCGCACGGCCAGTCCATAGGTGTCCCCGTTGCGCATCATCACGCCCTCCATGACGGCCTGACCGCCCACAGCGGGGCAGTCGGCCGTCAGGCAGGGCAAAAGAGCCAGCAGGCCGGACACGAAACCCGGCGGCGGGGCCAGACGCGAGCGTCCGGTCGGGTTACGCTTACTTCTGTTCAAATTTGGCGTATTTTTTACGGAAGCGGTCAATGCGGCCGGCCGTATCCAGGAAGCGCTGCTTGCCGGTAAAAAAGGGATGGCAGGCGGAGCACACTTCCACATGGATCTGTTCGCCCTTGGTGGAGAGCACTTGCTCTTCATGGCCGCAGGCGCAGGTGATGGTGGCTTTGAACACTTTGGGATGGATGTCTTTTTTCATGGCAGAACCTCGTCGCAGTCGGCCGGACCTAGCTTCCAGCGGCCCTGTCGCCGGAATGACCGGCGGGGCCTGACCTTTACGGACGCCGCGCAATTTTTTTACCCGGCCTGAAGGGAATATCAGACAGGGACGACATATATAGCCTCCTTTGCGCGCTTTGGCAAGCGCGGCGGGCGACGCCTGCGGGGGTACAGACGTTATGACCCGGCCTTGAGGTCAAGGGGGAAATAGTGAGAATGTGTTTGCGGCACGCAGTGAGAAAATAAGAGTACCGACCTTCTTATTTGCAACAGATTCAGGTTGTTATTTTAACAAGCAGGCATTGCGGCAGGGTTGGGCAAAACCAGCCTTGCTCCGCCGGAGCATAGCGGAGGCTGATGGCCGACACTGTGAGAATCCGATAACACTAAGAATGTTGTGGGCTGCCAAAGAAACCGTCGCTCTTTTACGCGCAGCGCATCTAAGTACGTGAGCAGCAAAAAGCGACGGCTGACGGAGGCAACGCGCAGCAGGCTGGCTTTGCCGGATAATCACAGTCAATAACATAATAAAATCATATGATTCAGACCTCTCTGGCCCGCCGTGCGCGCAACGCGCCCTTGCCGACGCCGCCCCGAGCGGCTATACCTGCCCCATGCCCAAAGACAAGCGCCAGCGCGCCGATCAACTGGCCTTTGAACAAGGCCTGGCCGAAAGCCGGGAACAGGCCCGCCGCCTGATCATGGCCGGTCAGATCGTCCTCTCCCCCACCGCTCCGGACGGCCGCCCCCTGCTGCCGCCCGGAGCGCCGCCGCAACGCGTGCCCAAACCCGGTCATCCCTACCCCGCCGACACGCGCTTCGCCCTGCTGGAAAGCGAGCGTTACGTGAGCCGGGGAGCCTACAAGCTGCTGACCATTCTGGAACATTTTCATCTGGACGTGACCGGTCTGGTCTGCCTGGACGCCGGGGCTTCCACCGGCGGTTTCACGGACTGCCTGCTCCAGCGCGGGGCCGGACGGGTCTACGCCGTGGACGTGGGCCGCAACCAGCTCCATGAAAAGCTGCGCGCCGATTCCCGGGTGGTCAGTCTGGAGGGCGTGAACCTGCGCCACGCGCCGCCGGAGCTGATTCCCGAAGCCGTGGATCTGGTGGTGGCGGACGTCTCCTTTATCTCCCTGACCCTGGTGCTGCCGCCCTGCATGATCTGGCTGAAGCCCGACGGTCTGGCGGCGGTGCTGATCAAGCCCCAGTTTGAACTGGGACCGGGCGAGACGGTCAAGGGCGTGGTACGCGACGAGGCCGCCCGGCAGCGCGCGGTGGACAAAATCCTGACATTCTGCGCCGCGAACCTGGATCTGGCCTCCGACGGCGTGCTGCCCGCCGCCGTCAAGGGCCCCAAGGGCAATCAGGAATACATGGCCCTGTTCCGGAAGAACCGGCGGGGCTGAACAGAGCGGATTACCTTTGAAATGTTGTACATTTCAAAGTGTAAAGACACGCCCACTCCGCCGCGTAACAGCGTAACAGCATAGCTTTTACGCTGTTACGCGGCGGAGTGGCGCGAGGCTGCTGTGCAGCCTCGTTAGAGCGTTTCAAAATTAAAACGCTCTAGCCGCCGAAATCACTTCTTTTTCGTCACGCCGCCCGCTTCCGGCGTATCCGCCTTTTCCTGCCGGAACAGCCGCCCCCGCTGCACGGCCTCCTTGCCGAAGCGCCCCCGCAGGGTGTCCAGGGCCTGATCCAGCTTGCGCCGCCGGGCCTCCCGCTGCGGATCGCGGCCGTCACGGCCCCCCGCCGCGCCGCCCGCAAGACCCGGCAGCAGGAACTGGACCGGATTTTCCTCAAAACCGGAGACGCCCAGGCCGATGAGCCGCACGGGCTGGGCCAGTCGGAGTTCGCGCAGCAGGTCCCGGCCCGTCTCAAAGATGGTTTCCGTGGCGTTGGTGGCTTCCGGCAGGGTGCGGGAACGGGTGATCTGGCGGAAGTCCGCGAACTTGACCTTCAGGGTGATGGTCCGGCCGCTGAGCTGATGCCGCCGCAGGGAGGCCCCCACCCGCTCGGCGTGGGCCAGCAGCATGCGGACAAGAAACTCCCGGTCGCGGGTATCCCGCTCAAAGGTGCATTCCGCGCTCTCGCTCTTCACGGGGCGCTCGGGCGTCACCGGACGCGGGTCAATGCCGTGGGCCCGCTCGTAGAGCGCCCGGCCCCATTTGCCGTAGCGGCCTTCCAGAAATTCCGGGCTGTAGCGGCGCAACTGGGCCACGGTCACAATGCCCAGATCGCGCAGACTGCCCACCATGCGCCGCCCCACGCCGGGCAGACGGCCCACTTCCAGCGGCAGCAGAAAAGCGTCCACCTCCTCGGGCCGCAGAATGAACACGCCGTCGGGCTTGTTCACGTCCGAACAGATCTTGGCCAGAAATTTCACGGGCGCGGCCCCCACCGAGCAGGTCAGTCCGCCCGTAACCTCGGCCACCCTGGTCTTGATGCGCGCGATAAGCTCTTCCAGAGGTCCGAACAGGCGCGTCAGGCCCGTGGCGTCCAGATAGGCCTCGTCGATGCTGGCCGGTTCCACCAGAGGGGAAAAATCGCCCAGCGCCGTCATGATGGCGCGCGAAAGCTCGGCATAGCGGCGGCGACGGCCGTGGACGAAAATGCCCTGCGGGCAGAGCCGCCGGGCCGTGACAATGGGCATGGCCGAATGCACGCCGAAGACCCGCGCCTCATAGGAAGCCGTGGACACCACCCCGCGCAGGCCGCCGCCGATGATCACCGGCTTGCCGCGCAGTTCCGGGTTGTCCATTTGCTCCACAGCGGCAAAAAAGGCGTCCATGTCCAGGTGCAGAATCATGCCGAATCCGGTGTTGCCTCCAGCAAGGCCGTGCCATAGGAATTTTGCCCGCTGGCAAGGAAGGCGAGCATTTTATGACGGGAGTGGACTCTTCCGGTCCTCGACCGGAATAAAAAGCTCGCCTGACGCAGTCAACGGACAAAAGAACATGGCACGGCTATTCCAGCTCCTCGCGCAGCCGCCCGAGCTCACTCTGCACATAGGCGTCCGCGGCTCCGAGTTCGTGCAGCAGAAATTCGGACATGGCCAGCGACACTTCCCGTTCGCCGCTGAAGACTTCGGCCACGCCCAGTTCACGCAGGCGGCGGGCCTCACTCAGAAAGGCGGTATTGGCCAGAATGCGGATGCCGGAATTGACCGCGCGGGCGATGGGCGTCACTTCGCGGGCCGGAATGGCCGGGGTGGTCAACAGCAGGGCCTCGGCCCGCTCCAGTCCGGCCTCGCGCAGCACCTCGGCCTGGGTCGCGTCGCCGTGCACCGCCGGACGGCCCTGGGTGCGTAGCGCGCGCACCGTGTCGATGTTGTTCTCTATCACCACCGGGGTGATGCCCCTGTCGCGCAGGATGCGGCAGAGGTTGCGGCCCACCGGGCCGTAACCCACCACGACCACGCGCTGGGAGCCGTCGCCCTCCACAGCTTCAGCGGACAGATGCGGCAGGGGCGAGCGCGAGAGCCAGGCCGGACCGTGCATCTCCAGCCAGCGGGCCGTACGCTCAATGCGCCGGTACAGCAGGGGATTGAGGGTGATGGAAATCATGGCCGCCGGGATGATGGCGTTGTTCACTTCCTGCCCGAACAGACCATAGCTGATGCCCATGGCCGCCAGGATGAAGGAAAATTCGCCGACCTGGCCCAGGGCCACGGCCACGGACAGGCCCAGACGCAGCGGCTTTCTGAACAGCAGGGTCATGCCCAGCGCGGCCAGGGGTTTGATGACGATGATGATGCCCAGCGTGGCCAGCATCAGGGGCCAGTCGCCGAGCAGGGCCGCCGGGTCGAAAAGCATGCCCACGGAGACGAAAAAGAGCACGGCGAAGGCGTCGCGCAGGGGCAGGGCTTCGGCGGCGGCGCGGGCGCTGAAATCAGACTGGCCCACTACCATGCCGGCCAGAAACGCGCCCAGCGCCATGGAGGCGTCGAAAAAGTACGCGGCGGCCACGGCGATGCCCAACGCCAGAGCGATGACCGCCAGAGTGAAGAGATCGCGGGTGCCGGTGCGCGCCACATAGCCCAGAAAAATCGGGATCAGCTTCTGGCCCACCACCAGGGTGAACACGGAAAGTGCGGCCAGTTTGATCAGGGTCAGCCCCAGCGCGGACCAGAAATTGCCGCTGCCGCCGCCGTCGGGCGTGAGCACGGCGGGCAGCAGCACCAACAGCAGAATGGTGAAGAGATCCTCCACCACCAGCCAGCCCAGGGCCACGTGCCCGGTGCGGGTGTGCAGGGCGTGGTTGTCTGAAAGCACGCGGGTCAGCACCACGGTGCTGGCCACGGAAATGGACATGCCGAACACGGCTCCGGCCAAGGGCGAAAAGCCGAACAGAGACAAAACACCCATGCTGGCCGCGGTGCACAGGCCGATCTGGGCCACGGCCCCGGCCACGGCGATATTGCGCACGGCCAGCAGATCCTTGAGGTGAAAATGCAGGCCCACGCCGAACATCAGCAGGATCACGCCGATCTCCGCGCACTGGGACGCCGTAGCCGCGTCGGCCACAAAGCCCGGCGAATGCGGCCCCACCAGCACGCCAGCCAGCAGATAGCCCACCAGAGGAGAAAGACGCATCTTCTGGGTGATGAAACCCAGGACCAGGGCGGCGGTCAGCCCTCCGGCCAAGGTCAGGATCAGGGTCACTTCATGAGAGCCGCTCATGCCCGATCCCCCTCATGCTCTCCGGCCTCGCCGGGCAGCCATTGCAACCAGAGGGAGCGGCGGCGCGGGCCGTCGCCCTCGCAGAGATAGACAGCCTGCCACGTGCCCAGGCGCAGTTCGCCGTCCTCCACCAGAAGCAGCAGGGAGGGGCCGTGCAGGCTGGCCTTGATGTGCGCGTCGCTGTTGCCCTCGGCATGGCGGTAGTCGCCGTGTTCCGGCGCGAGGCGACTGAAGAAGGCCAGCATGTCTCGCCGCACGTCCGGGTCCGCGCCCTCGTTGACTGTCAGGCCGCAGGTGGTATGCGGGCAGAACAGGGCCAGCGCCCCGTGCCGCCGCCCGTGTTCGCGGGCCATGCGTTCCGTGAAGGCGCGCAGTTCCGGGGTGATGTCGCGCATTTCACAACGCGCGCGGGTGTCAAATGTGAGTTTATGCATATATATCTATTCCTGCTGAATGTATTCCGTAAGGTCGGAACGGATAATGCGGTCCAGTTCCTCGCGCCGGTCGGCCGGGGTTTCAGTGAACAGAAAGCCGAAATGGGAGAAGCGCCTGAAATCACAGGGCCGCAAATGCAGCACCTTGCCGAAATCCCGACACAGGGCGTCGTAGTCGAAATCGCGCACCGGCGGACAGTTTTCGGGCTTGTTCAGGACCATCAGGGTGTAGAGCAGGCCCTCTTTTCCGGCCAGGACGCGTTCCCAGTCCGGGCGCGTGTCTTCCAGAAAACAGCCGTAGGAATGAAAACCCCAGGCAAAGAGGCTGACGTCCGTGGAGCACCAGCCCGCGAAACGCAGTGGATTGAACTCAATGGGCGCGATGCGGCCCCCGGCGTCCCGGCGCAGCTCCACGTGGACCGGAAAATTGCGCAGTCCCAGCGGGCCGTTGACCCGGTTGAACCATGCCTCGAACTCGTTCAGGCGGCTCTCGATGATCTCCCGGCTGGTGTAGTAGAGCCGGTCGCTGACGTCCGCATCCGAGGAAAACTCGTGCCGCAGGATGTTGCAGACCACGGCCCGGCCCTGCCGGTCGTAATAGACATCCACGGCGTATTCCTCGCCCTGAATGTATTCCTCCAGCAGAAAACGGCCACCGCCCACCACTTCGGGCGGATATTGCTCGCGCCAGAGGGCCGCGTCGCGGGCCACGGCGACTTTGGCCGCCTCCCACTGGGCCGCGTTTTCAATGCGGTGGACGCCCAGACTGAAAAAACCCACCGCCGGTTTGAGCACGCAGGGGACCTTGAGCGCCTCGAAAGGCAGCGCCGCCAGTTCTTCCAGGGTAACCTGGCGGAAGAAAAAATCGGCATAGAGTGGGGCCAGCCGCTCGCGGCAGACGGCCTTGTCCTTGAGCCGCCGGACGCGCTCCACCAGCGCGTTGTTGCCGGAATGCGCGTACACCCAGTCCAGCGCGTTTTCCGAGCAAGTGTACAGACGCGGCGCGTCCCCCCGGCAGAGGCTCGCAAAGGCGTCCTCAGGCGTCAGGTTGAGGGCCGCGCCGTAGTCGCGGGCACAGGCGCGGGCCGTGGCGTTGTCCAGCACGGGTTCTTGCCGGGCGGCGGCGTAGGCCGCCAGTTCCGGCGAAACATAGGGTTCATCGAGAATAATCATGGCTGGATGTGGCTCCGCTGTGGCTGTCTGATTGTTACACGGGCGGCCCCGGCGGGCAGTCGGAAGAATGCCGGGATGGTAAGGCAAGGTCGAAAGAATATAGCCCGCGCGTCTTGCGGGGCTGGCGGTTTTCGCCAAGCCCGCAAGACCGCGCAAATATTCCTGTATCAGGCTCTTTCCAATCGGGAACAGCCGCGTCCGGCCGTGCCCTACAGCACCCTGAAATACACCGCCGGTTCCTTGAGCAGGCCCGCGTCCACCGTGCGCTGGAGCGCGTCGCTCATGGCCTGTGCCGAGGTTTCGTGGGTCATGAAGACCAGGGGCACGCCATGGCCCTCGTCGGTCTTCTGGATCATCTGGGCCACGCTGATGCCCTCGGCGGCCATGCAGCCGGAAATATCCCGCAGCACGCCGGGCGCGTCCTGGACCATCACCCGCACGTAGTAGCAGGAGCGCCATTCCTCGGGCGGCACAATGGCGGCCTTGGGCAGATCCCTGCCCACAAAGCCCGTGTTGTTGGGCCGCTCCTCGCGGGCCACGGCCATCAGGTCGGCCAGCACGGCCCCGGCCGTGGGCAGGTCCCCGGCCCCGCGCCCGTGGAAGAAGAGCGCCCCGGCGGCATTGGCCTCCACACGCGCGGCATTGTACACGCCGCCCACGCGCGCCAGCAGAAAGGTGTGATGCACCAGAGCCGGAAACACCCCGGCCTCCAGCCGGATAGGACCATCGTCCCTGCAATCCCTGCCTTCCGGGCAGCGCACTTCGCGCACCTGGCCGATGAGCTTGATGCGGTAGCCGAATTCGCGCGCCAGGCGGATGTCCAGGGACGAAAGCCCCCGGATGCCGCGCACGGACAGGGCCGTATAGGGATAATTGACCCCGTAGGCCAGACGGATCAGCAGAATCAGCTTGTGGGCCGCGTCGTGGCCGTCGATGTCCAGGGTGGGATCGGCCTCCGCATAGCCCAACTCCTGGGCCTGCCTGAGGGCCACGTCGAAATCCAGACCGTTGGAGGTCATCTCGGACAGGATGTAATTGCTGGTGCCGTTGAGGATGCCCATGAGCGACTCGATGCGGTTGCCCGTGAGGCTTTCCTTGAGGGCCTGGACAATGGGGATGGCCCCGGCCACGCTGGCCTCATAGCGCAGGATGCGCTTTTTGCGCTCGGCCTTCTGGAAGAGCGCCAGACCCTCTTCGGCCAGCAGGGCCTTGTTGGCGGTGACGATGTGCTTGCCCTGGTCCAGGGCGCGGTCGATAAGCGCGCGGGCCTGGTCGATGCCGCCGATGAGCTCCACCAGCACGTCGATATCCGGATCGTCGGTGAGCGCCGCCGGATCGGTGGTCAGTTCCGCGCCCTCGGGCAGGGGCACGTTACGGGCTTTCTGGGCGTTGCGCACCAGGACCCGTTTGACCACGATGTCGCGGCCCGTGCGGCGGCGGATGATGTCCGCGTTTTCCTTGAGCAGGCGGGCCAGGCCGCCGCCCACCGTGCCGAAACCGGCCAGACCGGCCACCAGGGGTTTGCTTTCGTTGGCTTTCGTCATGTCTACTCCGGCGCGCCCGAGAGCAGGCGGCGCATATTGCTGACGGCCTGCCGGGTGCGGTGCTCGTTTTCAATGAGGGCGAAACGCACGTACTCGTCGCCGTAGGAACCGAAACCCAGGCCCGGCGACACGGCCACCTGCGCTTCGGTCAGCAACAGTTTGGAAAATTCCACGGAACCCATCTTGCGGAAAGCTTCGGGAATGCGCGCCCAGACGAACATGGTGGCTTTGGGCGACGGCACTTCCCAGCCGATGCGGCCCAGGCCCTCGATGAGCCGGTCGCGGCGTTCGCGGTAGACCTCCCGGATCTCGTCCACACTGTCCTGCGGTCCGTTAAGGGCCACGGTGGCGGCGATCTGGATGGGCTGGAAGATGCCGTAATCCAGATAGCTCTTGATCCGGGCCAGCGCATGCACCAGACGCGGATTGCCCAGGCAGAAGCCCACCCGCCAGCCGGGCATGGAATAGCTCTTGGACAGGCTGTAGAACTCCACGCCCACATCCTTGGCCCCTTCGGCCTGGAGGAAGCTGGGAGCCTTGTAGCCGTCGAAGACCAGATCGGCGTAGGCCAGATCGTGGACCACCCAGAGATTGTTCTCCTTGGCGAAGGCCACCACCTTGCGGAAAAAGTCCAGGTCCGTCACTTCGGTGGTGGGATTGTGCGGGTAGCAGAGGAAGAGCAGCTTGGGTTTGGGCCAGGCCTGCCGGGTGGCGGTGGTCAGGTCTTCAAAAAAGTCGCGGCCCGGCCCGATGGGCACGCTGCGCACGTCCGCGCCCGCGATGATCGGCGCGTATTTATGGATGGGATAGGTGGGGTCCGGGGCCAGCACCACGTCGCCGGGATTCAGCATGGCCAGAGAAAGGTGGGCCAGACCTTCCTTGGAGCCCATGGTCACGATGGCTTCGCTCTCCGGGTCCAGTTCCACGCCGTAGAGGCGGGCGTAGCGGTCGCAGACGGCCTTGCGCAGATTGGGGATGCCCCTGGACAGGGAATAGCGGTGATTGACCGGCTTTTGCGCGGCCTCCACCAGTTTGTCCACCACATGGCCCGGCGTGGGAATGTCGGGATTGCCCATGCTGAAATCCACGATGTCGACATTCTGCCGTCGCAGCTTCATCTTGAGATCGCCCACCACCGCAAAGACATAGGGGGGCAGCCGCTGGATACGCGAAAACTCTTCCATCTTCCTTCTCGCTTGGTTTGAGCCGGGCCCCCGGACCCGGGGGGGACGGGCGCGCACGGCGCGCGGCCCGGCTTGCCCGGCAGAATAGCTGGCGGCGCGTCTTTTTGTAAAGGGATTTGCCGGGAAGGCGGGAGGGGAAGGGCCGCTTGTCAGTAGTGATAACGGCACTGCAGCACAACAAGCGCACCGGCGGCTTCGTCCACGCGATAGACAAGGCGGTGGGTGAGATCCACACGCCGGGACCAGCAGCCGCCGAGATCAAATTTCAGTGCCTCCGGCTTGCCGAGTCCGGAGCAGGGGTCGCGGAGCGCATCACGGATGAGTTCGTTAACACGCTTGAGGATTTTTTTGTCCGTGCGCTGCCAATACAGATAATCTTCCCAGGCTTGCGGTGTCCAGGCCAACAGCACGCTTCACGCCTCATCAAGGTTGTGACGTCTGGTTTGCCCTTCATCGGCGGCGCGCAGGGCCGCCCGCAGGCGTTCGGCGTTGGCCGGACTTTGCAGCAGATACGCGGTTTCAGCCAGACTGCTGTAGTCGTCCAGCGAAAGCATGACCACAGGCCGGGACTTGCGGCGGGTGATGATCACAGGCGCATGTGTGTCGCACACGCGGTCCATGGTTTCCGCCAGATTCTGGCGGGCTTCGGAATAGGTGATGGCTTGGCTCATGGCGGGCTTCCTTTTGTACAAAAATACGTACAACAAAGAAGAAGGTCAAGCGCCGCCCGAGGCAGGGCCGGCATACGTTGCGGCATCAGCCCCTGGCCCAGCAGCAGCCACTGCGGATTGATATCACAAACGGAGCATATTTTTATCAAATCCGAACCGACAGGTTCACCTTCGCCCCGCTCGTACCGCCCCCACGAACTCTTGTGAATGCCCACCTTCCCGGCGAATTCCGCCTGGGGCGTTTTGCCGCGCACAAGCCGCAAACGCTGGGCCAGCGTGGTGTTCACGAGGCACCTCCCGCTAGCGTGAACGCCCGCAAGCACGCCTGACAGTCCCCCGTAGCGCATCCGGTGACGGCGGATGGGAAGAATTATCACACATATGAATTTTGATAACAAATACGAGTTAACTTTTACTCATATATGAGTCAAACGAAACCTACGGACGGTTAAGGTTCCCAGAATCAGTAGCCGAACCTTACCCGCCCCGCATCCGGAATGCAATGTCCGGTTCCGTCCGGCCCTGCCCGTGATTTCGGTCAAACAGCCCGACGCCAAGGCCGCCCCGGCCCCGGCCGCTCCCCGTAACTCCGACAAGAAAAAGAGGTAATAATGAGCACACAGAAAAACCAGCCCACCGTCCCGACGGAAGGCCGCCAGATCCGCGTGGCGCTGAACAGCGCCCAAATGACCACCTCCTACGCCAATGTCTTCCAGACCCGCTGCACGGCCGAGGAAATCGTGCTCTGCTGCGGCCTGAGCCTGCCCGAAAACCTGAACAAGCCCGACGCGGCGGACGGCGCGGACGAAGAGCTTCTGGCCGTGGACCTGGACCGGCGCATTGTGATGAACCCGGCTTCAGCCCGGCGCCTGCTTCTGGCCCTGGACCGCGTGCTCAAGGAGCAGGCCGCGCTTGCCGCGCGCTGAGGGCTGTATACAGCCCCGCCTGGTTACGGAATAGTGAGGCTGCCGCCCCTTGTCGGCAGCCTCGTCTTCCCAGCGGGAAGCATTCTCGCGCCGCAAAAAATCAGGTTCTGATCCCCATCTTTTTCAGTTTGCGGTAGAGCGTGGGCCGACTGACGCCCAGCGTCCGGGCCGTTGCCCGGATATTGCCGTTATGGCGGGCCAGGGTTTCAGCCACGGCCCGTTGCTCCAGATCTTCCAGCGTGCCCTGGCCGGAACCGCCGCCGGACGGCACGCCCTGCCGGGGCCGTTCCAGACCGGCGATGCCGAAATGCTCGGCCAGCAGATCGCCGCCCTCGGCCAGATGCATGGCGCGTTCCACCGCGCTTTCCAACTGGCGGACATTGCCGGGCCAGGCATAGGTCATGAGCATGGCGGCGGTGTCCGGCGGCAGGACCGCCGTGGGTTTGTTCAGGCGCAGACGGTGTCGCTGGATGAAATACTCGGCCAGCGGCAGAATGTCCTCGGGCCGCTCGCGCAGGGGCGGCACGATAATGTTCAGGGTGCTGATGCGGTAATAGAGGTCCGCGCGGAATTTCTGCTGTTCGATAGCCTGGCGGAGATCCTTGTTGGTAGCCGAAATGACGCGCAGGTCCACAGGCACGGAGCGCAGCCCCCCCACGCGCTGGATTTCGCCGGATTGGAGCACCCGCAGCAGCTTGACCTGCATGTCAAAGGGCATGTCCCCGATTTCATCCAGAAAGAGCGTGCCCGAATCGGCCAGTTCGAACTTGCCCGGCCGCCCGCCCTTGCGCGCGCCGGTAAAGGCCCCTTCCTCGTAGCCGAAAAGCTCGCTTTCCAGCAGTTCCTTGGGGATGGCCCCGCAATTGATGGCCACAAAGGGGCCGTTGCGGCGCTTCCCGCCGTTGTGGATGGCCTGGGCGAAGAGTTCCTTGCCCGTGCCCGTCTCGCCGCAAAGCAGCACCGGGGCCGTGCTGTCCGCCGCGATGCGGGCATGGCGCAGGGCCTGCTTCAGACAGGCGCTGGTGCCCAGAATGGAATCAAAGGTGAAATGGGCGTGGCTGCCGGTCACTTCCACGGCCATGCCCATGGCTTCTTTTTTTTCCAGCACGGTGAGCAGGCCGCCCGCCACCCCGCCGTCGCTCATGCAGATGGGATCGAATGAGGCGAAATGGGTCATGCCGCTGTGCCGGGCGAGAATTTCGCGCGCCTTGAAGCTCTTCCCCGCCGCAAGATGTTCCGGCACGCCGCTGTGACCGCCGGTGAACGCCTCGAAGTCCCGCCCCTGGGGCGACTTGGGCAAATGAAACAGACGACGGGCGCTGCGGTTGGTCTGCACAATGCGGCCCTGTGAATCCACGGTGACGATGCCGCGTGAATCCGATTCGATCAAGGCGCGCAGATACTGGTTGGTTGTGGCCAGATCGCGCATGCGTTCCCGCTCGCGCAACTGGGAAGTCACGGTTTCCGCGGCCTGGCGCACCAGGCCCAGGGTATGCACGTGCATCATGGCCGACTTGCCGCTGAGCGAAATGGCCCCCAGCACCGTGCCGCCGTCCGGCGCGAAAACCGGCGCGCCCGCATTGCTGATCTTGCGGGCCTGGGCCGAGTACATCCGGTCGCCGGGCAGAAAGACCGGCACGCGCTCCTCCAGGGCAAGGCCGATGGCGCAGGTGCCCAGATCTCGTTCGGTCCAACGGTAGCCGGGCATGCAGCGCCGCCGCTTGAAGTGCTCCTCCAGTTCCGGATCGCCCACCACATAGAGCACATAGCCCTCGCCGTCGGCCAGGGCCATACAGAAACCCGTGCCCTTGAGCAGACCATACAGCGTGTCGATCTGCGCCCTGGCCAGGTCGAAAAATTCCCGCTGCCCGCTGATCCGCTTGCGCAGGGCGGCCGGGCTCAGGCGGCTGCTCTCGGGCGCGCCGTCCAGGCGCGGATCAACGCCGTAGCGCGCGGAGCGCAGATGCGAGCGCCGGATGATCTCCTCAAGGCCGGGAATGCTTGCCATGGGATGCAGCATGGGCTTGTCCTGTGTAATAAAAATTTACATTGTATCTTTTTGTTACACTCTTTTCGCCAACAGCGCAAGATACAAGCTATGATGCCGCAATACTCTTGCGCGGCGTTGGCCCGGCGCGAATTATGTCACATAATGTTACATATGGGGCGTGGCCCGATTTTTCTTCCAGCCTGTGGAAATACTTTGAAAAAAATCCGACGGGCCGTTTCTGGCACACTTCCTGCTTTATCCGGAGAGCGTTCAAAACATGCGAGGCCCAGCACCGGGGACGGCTCCCCGGCTTCTGCGCAACCGTTACGGCGGAGAAACACCATGCCGGAACTTCTCAAGCGGAACATCTGGATTGAATTCGGGCTCAGTCTTTTCTGCGTACTCTTTTTCGCCTTCCTGTACTTCAACATCGAGCACTGGGTTCTCGCCACCATGCCCAGCACGCTTTCCCCGGCCTTTTTCCCCATGCTCATCACCGCGATCTGTCTGGCCATGAGCGCCCTGCTTCTGTTTTTTTCGCTACGCTCGCTTTACCACATGCACGCGGGGCTGGTGGACGACGAGCGCATCCTGCTCCAGGAAGCCGGCGAGGAAGCCGGGCGCTTTCTGGCTCTGGCGGGCTATGTGGGCGTGCTCTTTCTCTATCTTCTGGGTTTGCAATATGTGGGTTTTCTTTATTCCACCCCCATCGTCATGTTGCTCATCTCACTCATGCTGGGCCTGAAGCGCTGGCTGACCGGCCTGGTGTTCTACATCCTGTTCACGCTGCTGCTTGACTATGTGGCCATGCATCTCATGCAGATCATCCTGCCCCAGGGCATCCTGTTCGAGTAGCGCGCCGCCGGAGGAACACATGCTTGCCGACATCTGCACAGGACTCATTTCCGTCTTCACCCTGCCTTCCATCGGAGCCATTGCCCTCGGCATTCTGACCGGGCTGATTTTCGGGGCCATCCCCGGCATCTCGGGCATCATGGCCATTTCCATCCTGCTGCCCATGACCTTTTACGTCAGCCCGCTGGTGGGCATTCCCATGCTGCTGGGCATCTACAAGGCCAGCATGTTCGGCGGTTCCATCACGGCGGTGCTACTCAACACCCCCGGCGCGCCCCCGGCCGTCTGCACGGCCATGGACGGTTTTCCGCTGACCCGACAGGGGAAGGCAGGCAAAGCGCTCAACGCCGCCCTGACAGGTTCCGTCTTCGGCGACACCTTCAGCAACATCCTGCTGATCTGCGTGGCCGCGCCCCTGGCCTATCTGACGCTCAAGATCGGCCCCGTGGAACAGTGCTGTCTTATCCTGCTGGCGCTGACCGTTGTGGGCAGCATTTCCGGTCCCTCGCTGACCAAGGGCATCATCTGCGCTGGCGTCGGCATCCTGCTGGCCACAGTGGGGGCCTCGGGCGCCACGGGCGCCATCCGCTTCACCTTTGACAATGAAAATCTGATGGGCGGCATCGCGCTGATTCCCATGGTCATCGGCCTGCTCTGTCTGCCGGAGGTCATCCATCAGGCCAGCAGCCGCATCAGCTCCGTCATCCAGCAGAAACTGAACCTCAAGGACGAAAACGGCCGCCTGACCTGGAAGGAGTTCAAAGCCCACATTCCCGTCCTGCTGCGCTCCTCCCTTATCGGCTCCATCATCGGGGCGCTGCCCGGCCTGGGCGCTTCCCCGGCGGCCTACATGGCCTATTCCGAGGCCCGTCGCACGTCAAAAAATCCCGAAACCTTCGGCAAGGGCAACGTGGCCGGCGTGCTGGCCCCCGAAGCCGCCAACAACGCGGTCACGGGCTCGGCCATGATCCCCCTGCTGACCCTGGGCATTCCCGGCGACGACGTGACCGCCGTGCTGATGGGGGCCTTTCTCATCCAGGGAATCACTCCCGGTCCGAACATCTTCTTCGACAACACTACCGTGGTCTACGGCATCTTCGCCTCGCTGATCATCTGCGACGTCCTGCTGTATGTCATCGCCAAAACGGGTTTCCGGTTCTGGGTGCGCATCACGCAGCTTCCCAAACACATCATTTTTTCCACGGTGACCATCTTCGCCTTTGTGGGAACCTATTCCATCAACCAGAGCCTTTTCGACGTGCTCTGCCTGATTCTGTTCGGCCTGCTGGGCTACGGGATGCGGCGCTTCCAGTTTCCCGCCGGTCCCATGATCATCGGCTTCATTCTCGGCCCCCTGCTGGAGTCGGCCTTTGACCAGACCATGACCCTTTCCGACGGCAGCTTTATGATCTTTCTGACAAAACCCGTGGCGGTGCTGTTGCTGCTGCTCACAGCGGGCGCGGTTTTCAGCATCCTTCGCGGGCGGAAGCGCAACGCGCGTCTGCTCCGGCAGGCGCGGGCCTGAAAACGAAACCCTCAACCCCAGGAGACAATATGCTCAAGCATCTTCGGTCCGCACTGTTCGGTCTGGCCTGTCTGTCGCTCGCGGCCGCCTTCGCGGCGTCGGCAAACGCCGCCGATGCCTACCCCGACAAGCCCATTCAGCTCATCAGCCCCTATGGGGCCGGCGGCGACTCCGACCTGACCGCCCGTGTCTGGGCGGAATTCGCCAAACGCAAACTCGGCCAGCCCGTGGTGGTTGTGAACAAGGCGGGCGGCGGCGGTGTGGCCGGCAGCCTTTTCGCCGCCAAGGCCAAGCCCGACGGCTACACGCTTTTCCTGGCCCAGGCCGGTCCGTCGCTGATCATTCCGCAAACCATCAGCAACGCCGGTTACACTCTGGACAGCTTTGACTACATCGCGCGCGTCATGATCGCCAACTGCGCCGTGGTGGTCAACGCCGACGCGCCCTGGAACACGCTGAAGGAACTGGCCGAAGACGCCGAAAAGAATCCAGGCAAGCTGGTTTTCGCCAGCCCGGCGGCCACCTCCTGGCTGTCCCTGGCCATGCGCAACTGGCAGAGCACCGCGGGCGTCAAAATGAAGCAGGTGGAATACAAGTCCGGCGCCGACGCGGCCACGGCCGTGCTGGGCAATCATGGCGACATGACCTTTCTCTTTCCCCAGAACTACGCCCCCATGGTCAAGGCGGGCAAGCTGAAGATTCTCGCCATCGGCAGCAAGAGCGCCGAATATCCCGACGCCCTCACCTTCGAAGAACAGGGCTACGCGGGCAAGTATTACGGCTGGGGCGGCATCGCCGCTCCCAAGGGAACCCCCCAGGCCGTTATTGACAAGCTCGTCGCCGTTACCGCGGAAGTCGTCAAGGACCCCGAATTCGTCAAGGCCATCAACAATATGAACGCCACGCCCGACTTTCTCGCCGGCGGGGCCTGGATGAAGCAACTCAAGGAGCAGTACGACGAAATCGGCGCCGTGCTGAAGAGCCTTTCCCCCGCCAAGAACTAGCCTCTCCCGCCCGCGCGGGCCCGTCCGGGTTCCGCGCGGACGACGCGCGGCAAAACAAGGAGCCTCCCATGCCCATCACTCGTTACGGAACCCCGGCCAAAGCGGGCGCGCTGCCCTTCTCCAAGGCCGTTGAAGCGGACGGCTGGCTGTACGTCAGCGGGCAGGTGCCCCGCGACGCCGACGGCGAAATCGTTTCCGGCAGCATGACCGTGCAGGCCCGCGCGGCCCTCGCCAATCTCAAGGCCGCCCTGGTCCTGGCCGGATACGGCCTGGAGGATGTGGTGCGGGTGAACGTCTTCATCGACGACCCGCGCGATTTCGCCCAGTTCAACAAGGTCTACGCGGAATTTTTCACGCCCGAGCACGCCCCGGCCAGGGTCTGCGTGCAGGCCGCCATGATGAGCGACCTGCGCGTGGAAGTGGACTGCGTCGCATACAGGGACAAAGCCTGAGCAAATTGCTGCCGGGAGGCGGAAGATGAACAAGAAAACGCCCTCAAAAGCTGCCGGAGAGCGCGACGTCATCATCGTGGGCGGCGGCATTGCCGGCGCGGCCCTGGCATACGGTCTGGCGGGCAAGGGCTGCAAGGCCACGGTGCTGGACGCGCCCACCAGAACCAACATGGCCTCGCGCACCAATGTGGGGCTGATCTGGTGCCAGTCCAAATTCCTGCATCTGCCGGAATACGCCCGCTGGGGCTTCATGTCCTCGCGGCTCTTTCCGGAACTGGTCCGGGAACTGGAAGAGATCAGCGGCCTGCATGTGCCCGTGAACTTCACGGGCGGGCTGATCCCGGTGCTCGACGGGGAGGATTTCCAGAAGCGCGCGGACTACATCGTGAAGCTGCGCGAGGCGCTGGGCGAGTACCGGGGGACCGTCATCGAACGGGCCGAGTTGGAAAAAAAGCTGCCCAAAATCGCCTTCGGGCCGGAAGTCTGCGGCGCGGCCTGGTGCGAGGATGACGGCGTCATTGACCCCCTGGCCCTGCTGCGCGCCTACCGCGCGGCTTTGCCCCGGCTGGGGGCCGAATACGTGCAGACCCTGGTGCTCGACGTGGCCCCGCACAGGGACGGCTACCGCGTGAGCACCCGCGACGGAGATTACTTCTGCCGCCGCCTGGTGCTGGCCGCCGGGCTGGCCAACCGGCGCTTCGCCCGTTTCGCCGCGCCGGACCTGCCCGTCTATCCGGACAAGGGCCAGGTGCTGCTGGTGGAGCGGTTGCCCATGGTCATGCCCATTCCGGTGCTGGGCGTCACCCAGACCTTCGGCGGCACGGTGATCATCGGCTTCAAACACGAGCGCGTGGGGCACGACGCCGTGGTCGCGCCCGCCTCTGTGGCCACGGAAGGCCGCTGGGCCATGCGGGTCTGGCCGGAACTGGCGAAAAAACGGCTGATCCGGGCCTGGTCCGGCCTGCGGGTCATGCCCGAGGACAAGATGGCCATTTACAGCCGCCTGCCCGGTCATCCGCAAGTCAGCCTGATCAATACCCACAGCGCCGTGACCATGGCCGCCGCGCACAGCCGTCTGCTGCCCGATTTCATTCTGGGCGGCGACCTGCCCGAAACCGCGCGCGGCATGACGCTCAAACGCTTCGGCTTCGCCTGCTGAAAGGAGTTTTCATGCACACCGCCACTACAGCCACCGTGCGCATCACCGTTGACGGTCAGGTACAGGACGTGCCCGAGGGCATCAGCGTGGCCGCCGCCGTGCTGGGGCACGCCCACATAGGGCACACCTCCACCCATCCCGTGGACCACAGCCCGCGCGCGCCCTATTGCCTGATGGGCGTCTGTTTTGAATGCCTCATGGAAATCGACGGCGAAGCCAACGTCCAGTCCTGCCTGGTGCCCGTGCGCGAAGGCATGGTTGTGAACCGGCAGACGCCGCCCGTGGAGGACAAATAATGGACAAGCACACGGACGTCATTGTCGTGGGCGCGGGCCCGGCCGGTCTTTCGGCGGCCTGCGCGGCGCGCTCCTGCGGCCTGGAAGTGACCCTGCTGGACGAGCAGGCCGCGCCGGGCGGGCAATTGCTGCGCAATGTGGAAAGCCCCCTGGCCCAGGCTCTCATGGACCCCAGGGAACGCGAGACGGGCCTGCGTCTGGTGGAGGAATTCCGCCAAAGCGGCGCGCGCTATCTGCCCAGGGCCGTGGTCTGGGGAATGGAAGGCCGCCGCCTTTCCTTCAGCGTGGACAATGAAGCGCGCTGCCTGGAAGCCGCCACCGTGATTCTGGCCCCCGGCGGCATGGAGCGGCCCGTGCCCTTCCCCGGCTGGACCCTGCCCGGCGTCATGGGCGCGGGCGGCGCGGACATTCTGCTGCGTTCGGGCGGCAGCCTCACGGCGGACAGGGACGCGCCCGTGGTTCTGGCCGGGAACGGCCCCCTGCTGCTTCTGCTGGCCGGGCATCTGCTGGACGCGGGCGTGAACATCGCGGCCTGGCTGGACACCGGCACTATGGGACGGCGCATCTTCTCCGGCGCGCTCATGCCCGCGGCTTTGCTGGACCTGCCCTATCTGGGCAAGGGCCTGGGCATGGCCTGGAAAATCCTCAAGGGCAGAGTGCCCATCATCCGCAACGCGCGCAACATCCGCGCCCTGGGCGCGGAGCGGCTGGAAAAGGTCGTCTACAGCCGGAAGGGCGTGGAGCACGAAATCCCGGCCGCCGTGCTGCTGCGCCACGAGGGCATCATTCCCCGCACCCAGATCTGCAACGCCCTGGGCGCGCGCCTGCGCTGGGACACGGTGCAGCGTTGCTGGCACGCGGGCGTGGACGCCAACGGCCTCAGCAGCTTGGACGGCCTGTACGTGGCCGGTGACGGGGCGTATGTGCACGGCGGCGACGCCAGCAGGCTCAAGGGCTGGCTGGCCGGCATCGACGCGGCCCGGCGTCTGGGCGTCATCTCGCCGCTTGAGGCCCGCCGCCGCTCAGGCCGGGCGCGGCGCACGCTGGCGCGGCTGCGTGTGGCGCGCGATTTTTTACGCTATGTCTTCGCGCCCGACCCGAAAATCTTCGATGTGCCGGACGAAACCCTGGTCTGCCGTTGCGAATGCGTCAGCGCGGGCGACATCCGCAAGGCCGTGGCCGAGGGCTTCCGCGATGTCAACGAGGTCAAGCGCGTGACCCGCTGCGGCATGGGCCAGTGCCAGGGCCGCATGTGCGGCCCTGCCCTGGGGGAAATCACGGCCGCCGCGCAGGGCGCGTCACCCGGCCAGGTGGGCTGTCTGCACATGCGCAGCCCCTTCCGCCCCGTGACCCTGGAACAATACTGCGCCGCCGAATAAACACGCGGCGCATCCATCGCAAAACCATCCCGGAGCCGGTATGCTGTTGAAAGGCGGAAAACTCTATTACGACACCCCGGTCGGCATCCTTTGCCTGGAATCCCGCTTTCCCAAACCCAAAGGGCATGTACGCAATCCCCTGACCTTTGACTTTCCCACAGTACAGCGTCTGATCCGGGGCGTGGACATTCCCCGCCTGCTCTTCCATCCCACGGACGATCTGCTGGAACCCTTTGTCCGGGCCGCGCGCGAACTGGAAGCCGACGGCGTGCGGGCCATCACCGGTTCCTGCGGTTTCATGGCCCGCTTTCAGGAACGCATCGCCACCGAGGTCCGGGTGCCCGTGCTGCTTTCGAGCCTGGTGCAACTTCCCCTGGTGCGCCTGATGCATGGGACCGAGGCGCAAATCGGCGTGCTCACGGCCAGTGCCGACGCGCTCACGCCGGACCACTTCCGCAACTGCGGCGTGGACATGGCCAGCGTGCATATCACGGGCATGGAACACCAAAAGGAATTCCGGGAATGCATCCTCCAAGGCAAACGGGATGATTTTGATCCGGAAACGCTGGAACGCGAAGTGGTGGAAACGGCCAGGAATTTCGCCGCAAGCGCGCGTCTGGACGCCCTGCTGCTCGAATGCACGGATCTTTCCGCCTTTGCGGCGGCCGTGCAGGCGGCGGCGGACATCCCGGTCTACGACATCAATTCCCTGGTGGAATACGCCTGCGGCGCGGTGCGCCGCAGGCGGTACTGAGGCAAGACGTTTTACTTCTTCTTCAGGCCCAGGCGTTCCACTACGGCCTCCGCGCCCATGCGGGCAAATTCGGCCACGTTCCGGCCCCGGCGCGCGCTTTCAGGCAGAAGCAGCTCGGGCCGGTTGGCCAGGCTCTTGTCCGGCGTGACACCGTATTCCGGCGGGAAGCTGTCGTTGAAATACATGTCCTGAAAACCCGCGAACTTCAGGCTGTGGGCCGTGGCGTCCAGCACGGCGCGCTCGTCGCCGCCGATCAGGCCCAGGGCGCGGGCGTTGATCAGACCGGCCAGGCATTCGCCGCCCTGAGTACAGGCGATGTGGCCGTGGCGGTTGGCCTGGATCATGGCGTCCATGATCTGCTGTTCCGTGACCTGGACCACCTGAAAGGCCTTTTCGCCGCCGGCCTCCACAAAGCGTTCGGCCAGCCGCCGCACGCGCGGGAAGGACACCGGATTGCCGATCATGGCGGCCTGGGCCACGCTGGGCGTGACCGTCACCGGCTGCCAGTGGCGGGTGCCCTCGGGCGCGGCGTAGTAGCGCCAGACCGGGTCCGCATGTTCGGACTGCACGCCGAAGACGCGCGGCAGACCGGCGACGATGCCCAGATCCAGCATTTTCAGAAAGCCGGACATGATGGCCGTGATATTGCCCGCATTGCCTATGGGCACGAACAGGCAGAGGCCGGACACATCCCAGCCGTGCCACTGGGCCACTTCGTAGGCGTAGGATTCCTGCCCCAGAATGCGCCAGCTGTTCTTGGAATTGAGCAGGGCCACGCGGTAGTTTTCCGCCAGGTGTTCCACCACCTTCATGCAGTCGTCGAACACGCCGGGCAGCTCCAGCACCGTGGCTCCGCTGCCCAAAGGCTGTGACAGCTGCTGGGGCGTGACCTTGCCGTGGGGCAGCAGCACCACGGACTTGAGCGGCGCGCCCACATAGGCCGCGTACAGGGCGGCGGCGGCGGAGGTGTCGCCGGTGGAGGCGCAGACCGTGAGCACCTCGTCCCACTGATGGCGGCGGCAGAGCCATTTCAGATAGCTGAAGGCACAGGCCATGCCCCGGTCCTTGAAGGAAGCGCTGGGGTTCTGACCGTCGTTCTTGTAGGCGAAGGGCAGGCCCACCTTGTCGCGCAGGGCGGGCGCGGCCTCCACAATGGGGGTCAGGCCCTCGCCCAGATAGACGATGTCCTCTTCCTCCAGCAGCGGGGCCAGCAATTCGTAATAGCGGAAAATACCCTTGAGCGCCGTGTCGCGCGTGGACGCGCGGGCGTCGAAAACCTCCCGCCAGGCCGCGCCGTCGCGCTCTTTCAGGCGAGAAAAGTCCAGATTCTCCAGCAGAAAAACGCCGCCGCACTGCGGACAGGTGTACAGCAGGCTGTCGCCGGGGTAACGCGCCCCGCAGTCCAGGCAGACGTATTCCATGCGGCCGCGATAGGCCGGAAAATCAGCGTGCGCCATGCCGCTCACTCCTTGTGCTTGCTTTTCAGCCAGGCTTTTTCCGTCCCGGTCAGCAGACGGATGATGTTTTCGCGGTGCTTCCAGAACACCAGGACCAGCAGACAGAGGCTCAGGGGCAGCCAGGACCAGACTCCGCTGAACAGCAGGAGCAGGGGCAGAACTGTCACCAGGGTCAGGGAGCCCAGAGAGACGTAGCGGCTGCGCCAGATGACCAGCAGGCAGAGCAAGGCGGCGATCAGCAACTGCCAGAAGGCCAGGGGCAGGAACACGCCGATGCTGGTGGCCACGGCCTTGCCGCCCTTGAAGGCCATGAAGCAGGAAAAGACGTGCCCCAGCACGCAGGCCAGACCCGTCAGGCTGACGAAGAGCGGCGAAGGGCTGATGGCCAGAGCGCCCCAGACCGGCAGCGCGCCCTTGAGCACGTCGCAGAGCAGGGTGGCCACGCCCCAGCCGAAGCCGCAGAGCCGGGAGACGTTGGTGGCCCCGGTGCTGTGGCTGCCGCCCGTGCGGGGATCCACGCCGCAGAAGGTTTTGGCGATGACCAGTCCCCAGGGTACGGAACCCAGCACATAGGCCATCGCGATCCAGAGCGCCTGTGTAAGCATGATTTTCTCCTCCCGAAAAAGCGGACCGACCCAAGGCGGCGCAGTATGCCCGCCGGATTCCCCCGGCACCAGCCCTCCGCCTCCGCTCTGCTCCGGCAGAGCAAAGGAGGCTTCGCGCAACAGTGCCGAACATGGCATATTAGTATATCCAGCGCCTTTTCAAGGCGCTTTCAATGCGATCAGCCCGCGGGCCTATCCGTCAACGGTGGCGGCCTCCACAACCTGTATCTCATTATACAGCGGATGCACCTTGCCCAGGCGCACTTCCACGGCCATGCCGGGGCAGGCCCGCTCGTCGAACATCCGGCGCTTGCCGCGCACGAAAAGTCCCTGATCCGGCAGGCTCACGCTGACAAAGGCGTCGTTCTCCTCGGTGATCACGCCGGACCACCAGACCTTGTCCCCCTTCTGGCGGAAGAAAAGCAGCTTCCAGTAACGCGGGCGGAAGCGCTGCACCTGCCCGGCGGCCTCCAGCACGGGCGAAAGGCTGTTCAGCAGTTCCTCCAGGCCGTTCTCGTCCCAGCGGAGCTGGCCCGTGCGCAGAAAATGCACCACCTGGGCCTCGTTGACAAGGTCCGGGTAGCGGCGCAGGGGCGAGGTCACGGGCGTGTAGCGGGGCAGGCCCAGCGCCGCGTGGGGCCGGGCCTGGACTTCCAGCCTGGAAGGCGTCAGGGCCCGCATGATCCGGGACATGTCCTGCGGCGCGGTCCAGACGCCCGCGTATTCCCTGGGCAGAGCCACATCCTGCGTCCGGTGGAGCATGGCCAGACCGCGCTCCCGCGCCCATTGGGCCACGGCCGCGCTGGCCAGGATCATCATTTCCGCCACCAGCATCTGGGCGTCCGGGGACGGATCGTCGGCAAGCACTTCCACGCGCAGGTCCGCGCCTTCGCCTTCCAGGCGGATCACCGGATCGGGCCGGTCCATGATCACGGCCCCGTCGTTGATGCGCGCCGTCTGCCGCCGCCGGGCCAGTTCCAGGCCCAGACGCAGCAGTTCCGCGTGGGGCGCGGCGGGATTGTCCGGCGGGGTCGCGTCCGCGCCGCCGGATATCTCCGGGTCTTGCGCGGCAAACGCGTCCAGCACGGCCTGGCTGTCCTTGTAGGTCAGGTTGGCGGCCAGACGCGCCCTGGCCACGAAAACCTCGCACGCGCCCGCCCGGCCCTCGTGGTCCACGGCCACCCGCACGCAGAGCGCCGGGCGCGGCTCGCCGGCCACAAGAGAAAAAACGTGGGTGCCCAGACGCTCGGGCAGCATGTGGCAGGTGCCTTCCGGCAGATAGATGCTCGTGCCCCGGTGCAGCACGGCCTTGTCCAGCGGCCCGCCGAAGGGCCAGTTCAAGGCCGGGCAGGCCAGGGCCAGGGTCAGGCTGAAGCCCGCGCCCTCGCTCTGGACGAAAAAGGCGTCGTCCACGTCGCGGGTGCTGGCGCTGTCGATGCTCACAAAGGGCAGGTCGCAGAGCGGCAGATCCGCCGCCGCTTTCGGGCCGGAGCCTCCCACCGCCAGTTCCAGGGCTTCCACCTCGGCCGCGTAGTCCTGCCACCAGGCGTCGCCCGGCGCGTAATCGGCCCGGTCCAGCCAGAAATTGTAATGCGGGGGCAGTTCGCCCCAGGCGATCAGCAGTTGCAGGGGCAGATGGGGCACGTCGGGCAGGCCTTTGGACAGCATGCGCCAGAGGGCTTCGTGCTCCTGGCTTTCCGGATCGATCATCCGGGCGCGCAGCAATTCCCTGAGGCGCTCCGCCACTTCCGGCGCGGGCCATTCGGACGCGCCCTCCGCACCGGAGGCGGAGGGGGGCGGCAGAGGGCGTTTTTTGCAGGCCACATCCCAGAGCAGACGGAAAAAAGCCACGCCGCCCGCGATGAGGGATTCACGCTCTTCCCGGCCTTTCTGCTCGGCCAGACGTTTTTCCACCGTCTCGGCGGGAAAAACCTGAAAGTCCGGCGGTTGAAAACGGAAATGGCTTTTACAGGCCAGCAGAGCGCGGCCGTAGGCGGCCACCTGATCCGGGCCCGGCTCGCTGCCGAAGAGTTCGGCGAACCACTGGGCCGGAGCCGCCGCCACCTCGCCCTGAGCCAGTTCCCAGACCTCCATGACCGGCACGGCGGCGGCCAGATCCTCTCTGGCCTTTTTGTGCGTTTCCAGCAGGCGCACCGCCTCTTCCCGACCGGCGTCCGCCGTGTGCAGCGGCCCGAGCCAGGGCAGCAGGCGCGCCGCCGTGAGCCGCGTTTCCCGCCGGTTGGGCAGCAAAAGACGCAGGCGGCCCCCCACTTCTTCGGTGACCATGGCGATCTGGACGGCATTGCCCTCCATGTATTCCACAATGCAGCCCGGCGCGGGATAGCGCACACAACCCGGCATAAACGCTCCTTTAGTTCCAGGGCCGCCGCGCGGCCCGATACCGGAGAATCCTGCATTTTTTCCGTTCTGGCAAGTCCCGCCCCGGCTTGCGGGGAACATGGATGGAGGGGCCGGCGTTGCGGGAACTTTGTAAAATTGGCGGTTTTTTCGCGTGAACAAGACGAATGGTACAAAAATAACCGCAATGGCGCGGAAAGCATGAAGCAGATGTTTGTCTCCCTCCGCCGCTTCTGAATCCTGAGCACCCGTCTTAGCTTCGCGCTCCGGGGGATTCCTCCCCGACGCCTTTCGCATTACAGCAAAACGACTCCCCGCTCCCCCCGGCCTCACCATACCTGCCGCCCTTCCCCTGCAGGCCGCAACTCTGTCTTGCAGCCCGCGACTGCGGGAAGTGTCGGCCGGAGTTTTCCCCGCGACCTGCCCCCTGGGCTGCCGGCGCTCTTCATATTTCACCGCGAGGCGGGCGGGACGGACAGAGGTTTGACAGGCCTTCCCGCCTGTTTTTTAATACCTTGCGGAAATACCCCGCAATCCCGGAGAGCATATGGTTAACGACACCCTCACGGCCATTCCCGGCATTCTGGCAGGTCACGCCACAGACGCGGTCAACGGCACCGGCTGCACCGCCATTCTCTGCCCCGGCGGCTGCACGCCGGGTCTGGCCGTGCCCGGTTTCGCGCCCGGCTCGCGCGAAACCGAGCTGCTGCGGCCCGAATCTCTGGTGGACAGCGTGCACGGCATCCTGCTGGCCGGGGGCAGCGCCTTCGGTCTGGCGGCCGCCGACGGCGTGACGCGTTTTCTGCGGGAAAGAGGTCTGGGCTTCGCCATGCCGCACGGCACAGTGCCCATCGTCAGCGGTGCGGTGATTTACGATCTGGACATGAACCGCAAGCCCGGCCTCCTGCCCGATGCGGACATGGGTTACGCGGCGGCGGCCGCCGCCCTGGAGAGAGCGGGCGCGCCCCTGCCGCGCGGCGCGGTGGGCGCGGGAACCGGCGCGCGCTGCGGCAGGGCCTTCGGCATGTCCGCCGCCGGACCGGACTATTCCGCCAAATCCGGTCTGGGTTCGGCCCTGGCCGAGCGGCAGGGCGTACAGGCGGCCGCTCTGGTGGTGGTCAACGCCTTGGGCAATGTGCACGACCCGGACGACGGACGCTTTCTGGCCGGCGGGCGCGGCGCGGACGGCGCGCCTTTGGGTCGCGAAGTGCTGCTGTCCGCTCTGGCCGGGGAAGATGTGCCCGTGAGCAACACAGTGCTGACCGTGGTGGGCACGAACATCCCCTTGAACAAGGTCCAGGCGAGTCGCCTTGCCCGCATGGCCGCCACGGGCCTGCCCCGCGCCATCCGGCCCGCGCATCTGCTTTACGACGGGGATATCGTCTTCGTTCTGGCCGCCAAGACTCCGCCGCCGACCGCCACCGGTCCCTGGACGGAAAACCTGCTGGGCTGTCTGGGGGCCGAGGCTGTGGCCCGCGCCGCCGCGGACGCGGTGACGCATGCGGCGGATGCATCTTGAATCCGTCCCGGCGCAGGCTCCACACTGGACGGGCAGGCGGGAAGCGGGTATAAAAAATTTTTATAGTCCTAATCCCTACCGTGCCCCGGGGGGCGCGCACGAGCGAGACACAGCCCATGAGCATCATTCACCAGCCGGGCGGCAACCGCGTTCTGAGCCTTCAGGACCCGGAAAAGCCCCAGCTCTACCGTGAACTTTTCCCCTATACGAGCATTTGCCGCACGTCTTTCGACGAAGTGCTGCTGGCTCCGCGTCCGGCGGAGCAGATGCGCATCACCGACACCACCTTCCGCGACGGCCAGCAGGCCAGGCCGCCCTACACGGTCAAGCAGGTGGCCAAGATGTTCGACTTTCTGCACCGTCTGGGCGGCAAAACCGGGCTGATCACGGCGTCGGAATTTTTCCTCTACTCGGCCAAAGACCGCAAGTGCATCGACGTCTGCCGGGCGCGCGGCTACCGCTTCCCCCGGGTCACGGCCTGGATCCGCGCCACCAAGGAAGACCTCAAGCTGGTGCGGGACATGGAATTCGATGAAACCGGCATGCTCACCAGCGTGTCCGACTACCATATTTTCCTCAAGCTGGGCAAAACCCGCCAGCAGGCCATGGACATGTACCTGGATCTGGCCACCCAGGCCCTGGAATGGGGCATCATTCCGCGCTGCCACTTCGAGGACGTGACCAGGGCCGACATTTACGGCTTCTGCCTGCCCCTGGCCCAGCGCCTTATGGAACTCTCGCGCCAGAGCGGCATGCCGGTGAAGATCCGCCTCTGCGACACCATGGGCTACGGCGTGCCCTGGCCCGGCGCGGCCCTGCCCCGCTCGGTGCAGCGCATCGTGCGGGCCTTCACCGACGAGGCCGGGGTGCCCGGCCAGTGGCTGGAATGGCACGGCCACAACGACTTCCACAAGGTGCTGACCAACGGCGTCACAGCCTGGCTGTACGGCTGCGGCGCGGTCAACGGCACGCTGTTCGGCTTCGGTGAACGCACGGGCAACACCCCTCTGGAAGCCCTGCTGGTGGAGTACATCTCCCTCACCGGCGAGGACGCGGCGGCGGACACCACCATTCTGAGCGAAGTGGCCCAGTTCTTCGAAAAAGAACTGCACTACCGCATCCCGTACAATTATCCCTTTGTGGGGCGCGACTTCAACGCCACCAGCGCGGGCGTGCATGCCGACGGCCTGGCCAAGAACGAGGAGATCTACAACATCTTCGACACCAGGCATCTGCTGGGCCGTCCGGTGCCCATCATCATCACCGACAAGACCGGACGCGCGGGCGTGGCCTACTGGATCAACAACAATCTGAACCTGTCGGGCGACAAGCAGGTGTCCAAAAAGCACCCGGCCGTGGGGCAGATCTACGACGCCATCATGGCCGTGTACGAGGAAACCGGGCGCACCACCAGCTTCTCCCACGACGAAATGGAAGCCCTGGTCCAGCGCTTCATGCCCGAGCTCTTCGCCACCGAATTCGACCAGATCAAGCATCTGGCCGGAGATCTGGCCGCGCACATCATCGTGCGCCTGTCCCGCAGCGCCGGTCTGGCCGACCTCAGCGAGCAGGCCTGCGCCCGGCTGGATGAATTCGTGCGCGAGTACCCCTTCATCCAGTTCTGCTGCCTTGCGGACGCCCAGGGCAAGATGCGCTGCTCGGCCGTCACGGACCCGGAATACAGGGAAGTTTACGAAGCCCTGCCCGTGGGCTACGACTTTTCGCAGCGCGAATGGTTCAAGATGCCCATGAAAACCGGCGACCTGCATATCATGGACGTTTATCAGTCGCACTTCACCGGCAAGCTGGTCATCACGGTGTCCTGCGCCGTGACCGACGAAAATGACCGCATCGTGGGCGTGGTCAGCGGCGACATCCAGCTGGAGGAACTGCTCAGGCGCGCCCGCGCCCTGCAACAGGAAGTGGGTTCGCAGGAAGAGCAGGAAGAGGCGGACGGCGACAACGATTAGCCCGGAAGGCCGTCCCGCCGTGTCCGGCGGGACGGCCTTCCATTTTCCACGGAACACGCAACTCGGGACAAGCATCATGCGCAAAAAAATCTACTGGATCGAAGGCGACGGCATCGGACCGGAAATCTGGCGGGCAGCGCGGCCGGTCATTGACGCGGCCCTGGCCAAGGAATCGGACCTGCGCCTGGACTGGCAGGAACTGCTCGCCGGGGAAAAGGCCGTGGCCGAAACCGGCTCCCCCCTGCCCGAAGCCAGCCTGGACGCCCTGCGCGGCGCAGACATCGCCATGAAAGGCCCTCTGGGCACGCCTGTGGGCACGGGCATCCGCAGCCTGAACGTGGCTCTGCGCCAGGGTCTGGATCTCTACGCATGCATCCGGCCGGTGCGCCATTTTGAAGGTCTGGAGACTCCGGTCAAGCACCCCGAACGGGTGGACATGGTCATCTTTCGCGAAAATACGGAAGACGTTTACGCGGGCGTTGAATTCGCCGCCGGAACCCCCGAGGCCCGCAAGCTCATCGCCTTTCTGCGCGACGAGCTGGGCGTGACCAAGGTGGGCGAGGCCGCCGCCGTGGGCATCAAGCCCATGACCGAGGCCGGTTCCAAGCGTCTGGTGCGCCGCGCCCTGCGCTACGCCCTGGACAACGGCCGCGAAAGCCTGACCCTGGTCCACAAGGGCAATATCATGAAATTCACCGAGGGCGCGTTCCGCCAGTGGGGTTACGACGTGGCCGCGCAGGAATTCGGCGACAGGACCTGCACGGAAAAGGAACCCGCGCCCGGCCGCCTGGTGGTCAAGGACCGCATTGCCGACGCCATGTTCCAGGAAGCCCTGTTGCGGCCCGAGCAGTATCAGGTACTGGCCACGCCCAACCTCAACGGCGACTATATTTCCGACGCCCTGGCCGCCCAGGTGGGCGGGCTGGGTCTCGCGCCGGGCGTGAACATGTCCGACAGCCTGGCCTTTTTCGAGGCCACCCACGGCACCGCGCCCACCATCGCCGGGCAGGACAAGGCCAATCCCGGCAGCGTGATCCTCTGCGGCGCGCTGCTCATGGAACATCTGGGCCTGCCCAGAGCCGCAGAGCGCATCCGCGCCGCCGTGGGCAAGGCCATTGCCGCCAAATCCGTCACCGTGGACCTGGCCGCCCAGGTCAGCGGCGCGCGGGTGGTGGGCTGCGCCGAGTTCGGCGATATTATCGGGGCGAATTTGTAAGACGGGTCTTTCCGGGGGAGGGGCGCTTTTTGAAAAAAGCGCCCCTCCCCCGGCCCCCTACCCGCAAAACTTTTATTTTTCAGAGCGCCGGTCACGAGCATCGCCCGCATGAACGGCCACGGAAAAACGGATAGGTAACGGGGTTCTCGGAGGGCCGCGCCCTCTGAACCGCCGATGGCGCTTTTGCCCTCCCCATGAAGGCCTGCCATGATCTCACTGGAAAACCTGTTGCTCTTTGTGCCTCTGGCCGCCATTCTGGTGATGCTGCCCGGGCCGGATTTCGCCCTCATCGCCAAGATTTCGCTGCTGGACGGCAGGCCGCAGGGCCAGGCGGCGGCCTGCGGCGTGGCCCTGGGCATCGTCATCCACACCAGCGCGGCCATGCTGGGCATCTCCGCCATCATCGCGCAATCGGTCTTTCTGTTCAGCGTCCTGAAATACATCGGCGCGGCCTATCTGTTCTGGCTGGGCGTTCAGGCGCTGCGCCAGAGCCAGGCCGTGGTCAGAACCGCGCCCCTTCCCGGCCGGGACGCGGAAGAAAACCCGGAGGAAGCGGCGCGCCCCGTGCCGAGGCCGACCAGGGCCCTGCTCCGGCGGGCCTTCAAGCAGGGTCTGCTGACCAATATCCTCAACCCCAAGGCCGTGCTGATCTTTCTGACCTTTTTGCCGCAGTTCATGAACCCGCACATGCCCCTGGCTCCGCAGTTTCTGGAACTGGGCGGCATCATGTCGGCGCTCTGCCTGTGCTGGTACGTGCCCCTGGCCTACATGCTGGGCCATGTGCGCAAGGCCTTTGAAAGCTCCCGTTTCCAACAGTGGCTGCAACGCTGCACCGGCGTCGTCTTCATCGCCTTCGGCCTCAAGCTGGCCGCGGCGCACAACGACTGACGCCGGAGCTTCCACGTCAACACTATTGAAGAAGGTTTCTTTATGATCCAGCTTTTCGACCAGACCACCGTTCTTGACGGCGCGCAGATTCTGTTCGCCGATGAGGCCAAAGCCCGCGGCATGGACATGGACGCCGCGCGCGCGAACACCCTGGCCCGCCGCATTCTGGCCGCGCACAACAACGCCCCGGCCACGGACGCGACCCTGCGCCTGCGCTTCGACGCCCTGGCCTCCCACGACATCACCTACGTGGGCATCATCCAGACCGCCAGGGCCAGCGGCCTCACGGAATTTCCCGTGCCCTACGCCCTGACCAACTGCCACAACAGCCTCTGCGCCGTGGGCGGCACCATCAACGAGGACGACCATCTCTTCGGCCTCTCGGCGGCGCAAAAATACGGCGGCATCTTCGTGCCCCCGCATCTGGCGGTCATCCACCAGTACGTGCGCGAAATGATGACCAAGTGCGGCGGCATGATTCTGGGTTCGGACAGCCACACCCGCTACGGCGCGCTGGGCGTCATGGGCGTGGGCGAAGGCGGCCCGGAACTGGTCAAGCAGCTTCTGGGCAAGACCTACGACGTGCCCGCGCCCCAGGTGGTGGCCGTGTGGCTGGAGGGAACGCCCGCGCCCGGCGTGGGGCCGCAGGACGTGGCTCTGGCCATTATCGGCGCGGTGTTCAAGAGCGGCTTTGTGAAGAACAAGGTTCTGGAATTCATGGGTCCCGGCATTGACGGGCTCTCGGTGGAATACCGCTGCGGCATCGACGTGATGACCACGGAAACCACCTGTCTGTCCTCCATCTGGCGCACGGACGGCAAGGTTCGCCAATACCTGGCCCTGCACGGGCGCGAACAGGATTTCGTCGAACTGGCCCTTCAGGGTCCGGCCTGTTACGACGGCCTGATCCGGGTGGATCTGGGCAAAATCGAACCCATGATCGCCCTGCCCTTCCATCCCAGCAACGTCTTCCCTGTCGCCGAAGTGGCCCGCCGCGCGGACGAGATTCTGGCCGCCGTGGACGCGGAGGCCGTGCAGCAGTTCGGCGAGGCGGGCAAGAGCCTGAACCTGCGCGGCAAGATCCGCGATGGCGGCGTCTGGGTGGACCAGGGCATCATCGCGGGCTGCGCGGGCGGCTCCTTTGAAAACATCAGCCTGGCCGCCGCCATTCTGGACGGCAAGAGCACGGGCAACCAGGCCTTCAGCCTCTCGGTCTACCCGGCCAGCGAGCCGCAGGCTCTGGCCCTGGTGCGCAACGGCTCCACAGCCAAACTGATGGCCGCCGGGGCTGTGCTCAAAAACGCCTTCTGCGGGCCCTGCTTCGGCGCGGGCGACACCCCGGCCAACGGGGCGCTGTCCATCCGCCACTCCACCCGCAACTTCCCCAACCGCGAAGGCTCCAAGCCCTCGGGCGGCCAGCTTTCCGCCGTGGCGCTTATGGACGCCCGCTCCATCGCGGCCACCGCAGCGCGCGGCGGCCGCCTGACCCCGGCCACGGATCTGGACTGGAAATCCCCGGAACTGAACGTGGACCTCGACTACCGCTTCGAGCCCGTGATCTACCAGCGCCGCGTGTACAACGGCTTTGGCGCGCCCAAGCCGGAAACGCCGCTGATCTTCGGCCCGAATATCGCGGACTGGCCGGAAATGAGCCCCCTGCCCCAACACCTGCTGCTCCAGGTGGCCAGCGTGATCACCGACCCGGTGACCACCACGGACGAACTGATTCCCTCGGGCGAGACCTCTTCCCTGCGCTCCAATCCGCTCAAGCTGGCGGAGCACGCTCTGTCCCGCAAGGACCCCGGTTACGTGGGCCGGGCCAAGGCCTTCCAGACCCTGGAAAAAGCCCGCCTGAAGAATCCCACCGATCCGGAACTGCTGGCCCGCGTGCGCGAAATCTGCGCGCCCTGCGGCGGCCAGTCCGAAATGGAAGACCTTTTCGCCGGGCTGCGGCCCCTGGAAAACATCGGCCTGGGCACCACCATCTTCGCGGTCAAGCCGGGCGACGGCTCGGCGCGCGAACAGGCGGCCTCCTGCCAGAAGGTGCTGGGCGGCTGGGCCAACCTGGCCGTGGAATACGCCACCAAGCGCTATCGCTCCAACCTGATCAACTGGGGCATGCTGCCCTTTGTGGCCGACGCGGATCTGGCCAAAGACCTGCGCGTGGGCGACTATCTGGTGATCCCGAACATCCGCAAGGCCGTGGAAGAAGCCCATCCCGCCATCCTGGCCTGCCTGGTGCATGAAAACGGGGAAGGCGGACAGCGCAAGGTCCGGGCCGAACAGATCGGCCTGAGCCTCAAGGAACTGACCGACGACGAGCGCCGGATCATTCTGGACGGCTGCCTGATCAACTTCTACAACAGCAAACGGCCGCTGTAGAACGTTACCGTTGAACAGGCCCACAGGTGAAAGCGGGACAAAAACACGTTTTTGCCGCTGGCTGAGCCATAGATTCAACGGCAAGCGGCTACCTTCATTCACAAAAAGCTCCAGATTGCCGTTGTGCGGCCGGGACGCCGGGGTTTTCCCACGTCCCGGTCGCCATGACACCCTCTTCTTTCCGTTTCGTCCCCCTCAGCGGCCAGGCCGCATCTTCCCGCTTGTTTCAACTCTGCAGCTTTTATCAAAACTGCAACCCTGCTCTTAAAAATTTATCCATTTATTTCAATTAATTATAGCATGGCACAAATATTGATATCCAAGGAGGAAAAGCCGGCCTGAATTTCCGTACTCCGCGCGGGCGGAACGCCAGGCACTTCATCAAACAAGCAAGGAAAAGACATGAAAAAGACCACCCTCCTCAAGCAGATGCTGCGGGCCCCGGAACTGCTGGTGGCCCCCGGAGCCTATGACGTCCTCAGCGCCAAAATCATCGAACATTCCGGTTTCAAGGCCGTCTATATGACCGGCTACGGCACCTCGGCCAGTATCCTGGGCCAGCCCGACGTAGGCCTGCTGACCATGACCGAAATGGTGGACCGGGCCCGCAATCTGGCCGAGGCGGTGGACGTGCCGGTGCTGGCCGACGGCGACACCGGTTACGGCAATCCGCTCAACGTCATGCGCACCGTGCGCGAATACGAAAAGGCCGGGGTCTGCGCCATCCAGCTGGAAGACCAGGTTTTCCCCAAGCGCTGCGGACATATGCTCGGGCGCAAGGTCATTCCCAGGGAAGAAATGGTCCAGAAAATCAAGGCCGCCGCGGACAGCCGTCGGGACGACGACTTCGTGATTATCGCCCGCACCGACGCCCGCACCGACCACGGCCTGGAGGAAGCCCTTGAGCGCGGCAAGGCCTACGAAGAAGCCGGGGCCGATCTCATTTTCATCGAGTCCCCGGAAAATCTGGACGAAATGCGCAAGATCAACGAGGTCTTCCCCAACACCCCGACTCTGGCCAACATGCTGGAGGGCGGACGCACGCCCATCCCCACGACCAAAGAGCTGGAAGACATGGGTTTCGGCATCGCCATCTACTGCACCGGCCCGCTGTACGCGGCGGCCCTGGCCGTGCGCAATTACATGCAGCACCTCAAAACCCACAACACCACGGCGGATTTCTTCGACCATCTGCTGACCTTCCCGGAATTCAACGCCTTCATCGGCCTGGACGCCTACAACGCGCTCAGCCGGAAGTACGCGGGCTGAACCCCGGGTCCGGGGTCCGGCCCGGCCGGGCCCCGGTCATGCGAAGCCGCAGCGCCGACGCACCATCCGCCACAGGAAAGACCATGATTGAATACGCCTCTCCCCCATACAAAATCGCCCTGGTGGCCCCCTACGGCAATCTGAGCGCCATGTTCGCCCGCGTGGCGGAGGGCCTTCCCTGCAGTCTGGCGGTGCGTATGGGCGTTGCCCTGGAAGAGGCCGTGGCGGCGGCCCGGCAACTCATCAACAGCGAACAGCCGGAAGTTATCTGCAGCCGCGGCGGCAGCGCCGACTACATCCAGTCCCAGGTGGATGTCCCCGTGGTGACGGTTTCCACCACGGCCTTGGACCTACTGCGGGTTCTCCTGCCTTTTCAGGGAAAAATCCACAAAGCGGCCTTTTTCAACTACCAGGAGCCCCTGCCGGAAGTGCAGGCCGTGGCCCGGGCCCTGGGCATGGAAATCCGCGAATATCTTTTCCACACCCGCGAGGAGAAATCCTCCCGCATGCTGGAGGCCGCGGCCGAAGGCGCGCAGTTGGGCGTGGGCGGAGCGCTGGTGGCGGGCATGCGCGAACTCTGCGGCGTGGACGGCATCGTGCTGGAAGCCGGCGAGGACGCGGTACGGCGCGCCCTGCGTGAGGCCTTCGCCATCGCCCGCATCCGCCGGGTGGAGTTGCAGCGCCAGGCCCGGACCATGACCATTCTGAACACCATCGCCGAGGGCATCATGGTCACGGATGAAAACAACGCCCTGACCCTGATCAACCCGGCGGCGGAAAACATTCTGCAGATCAAGGCCGACGAGGCCGTGGGGCGGGATGCGCGCGACGTGGTGCCCAACACCCGCACCTGGAACGTGCTGCACAACGGCACGTCCGAGCTCAACGAGCTGCAGGACATCAACGGCCAGACCATCGTGACCAACCGCGTGCCCATCCGGATGAACGGCCGCAGCATCGGCGTGGTCTGCACCTTCGCCGGAGCCGAGCGCATCCGCCAGGCGGAGCAGCGCCTGCGGGGCCGCCAACGCGCCCACGGCTTCGAGGCCCGCTGGCGGCTCGCGGACATCCTGACCCGCAACGCGGGCATGAAGGAACTCAAAAAACTGGCCGCCGGCTATGCTGAAACCGACGCCTCGGTACTGATCCAGGGCGAATCCGGCAGCGGCAAGGAACTTTTCGCCCAGGGCATGCATCTGGCCAGCCGCCGGGCCGCGGCGCCCTTTGTGGCGGTCAATTGCGCGGCCATTCCCCCGTCCCTGCTGGAAAGCGAGCTTTTCGGCTATGAGGAGGGCGCGTTCACCGGCGCACGGCGCAAGGGCAAAGCCGGGTATTTCGAGCTGGCCCACGAGGGCACGCTTTTTCTGGATGAGATCAGCGAGATGCCCTACCACCTCCAGGCCCGCCTGCTGCGCGTCCTGCAGGAGCGGGAAGTCATGCGCGTCGGCGGCGCGCAGATGATTCCCATTGACGTGCGGATCATCTGCGCCACCAACAGGAATCTCCAAGCCCTGGCGGCGCGCGGGCTCTTCCGCCAGGATCTTTTCTATCGCTGCAACGTCTTGCCGCTCCACATTCCCCCGTTGCGCGAGCGGGGCAACGACATCCTCTATCTGGCCTGCCACTTCCTGCGCAAGGCCGCACGCGGCGCGGCCTGCACGGGTCTGGACAGAGAGGCGCTGGACAAGGAGCTGGGCGACCTGCTGCGCGAACACGCCTGGCCCGGCAACGTACGCGAACTGGCCAACGTCATGGAACGTCTGGCCCTGATTTCCGGCCTTTTTCCGCAGCGATCCCTGCGGGAACTCTTCTCCCGGACCCGCGCCCAGGAAAGTGGGCCATGCGTCTGCGGCGGGAGCGATCCCTTCACTCCTCCGCCCCCGGACAGCGGCGAAACACTCAGGGAAATCGCGCGGCGCGCGGAATACGAGGCCATTACGCGGCAGCTTTCCGCCTGCAACGGCGATTACGCGCGCGCGGCCCGGCGCCTGGGCATCAGTCGGGTCAGTCTCTGGCGCAAACTGCGGGAACGTCCGAATATTGCTGAAACGGAAGAGGATGGGGGCGACAGCAGCATGAAATAAAAGCGGCCGCCGGGATAGCCCCCGTCTTCAAACGCGAAACGCTCTGGCTGATATCCCATGCCAACCCAGCGAGGAATATAATGAAAAGCCCAACAGACGTTGTCAGTGGCCTTATTCTGCTCGGACTGTGCGCCGTGGGCGCATACAGCGTCAGCCTGCTGCCTGCGGCCGGAAGCACCGAAAACGTGGGGCCCGGCGGCGTGCCCAGAGCGGTTCTCGTCATTCTCGCCGTCCTGAGTTGCATTCTGATCGTCAAGGGTCTGCGCCAGATGCCCGATAAGCGCTATTGGCCGGAACCCCGCGTCTTCAAAAAAGTTCTTTGCTTCCTCGGCCTTATCTATCTTTATCTGATCACTCTGACCGGTCTCGGCGACCTTTTCGCTGCCATGGAAAACCCGCCCTTCGCTTCGGGCGGAGCCTTCTGCATCAGCACTTGTCTCTTTCTTCTGATTGCCCTGCCCCTGCTCGGCAGGCGCAAGCCCGTGGAGGTCCTGCTGGTGGCTGTGTTGACCACGGCCGTCCTGCTCGCGGCCTTTGGCTGGTTTTTCCAGATCATGCTGCCCTGAATTTCCGGCCCGCAGCACAACCGGCATCCGCTCTCAGAGGAGAAATACATGTTTGCGAACATTATTGACGGAATTATGAGCGCCCTCAGTCTGAGCGCTCTGCTGGCCAACCTCATGGGTGTGGCCTTGGGGATAATCTTCGGCGCGCTGCCCGGACTGACGGCGGCCATGGGCGTGGCCCTGCTCATTCCACTGACTTTCGGCATGGCCCCGGTGGACGCTTTTTCCGCCCTGTTGGGCATGTACTGCGGGGCCATTTACGGCGGCTGCATCACGGCCATTCTGGTGGGCACACCGGGCACGGTTTCCGCCGCAGCCACCATGCTGGAAGGTCCGGCTTTGACCGCGCGCGGCGAATCCCGCCGAGCCTTGGACATGGCCACCGTGGCCTCCTTCATCGGCGGCATTTTCAGCGCGCTTGTCCTGGTTTCCGTGGCGCCGCTGCTGGCCCGCGCGGCCATGTCCTTCAGCGCGCCGGAATATTTCGCGGTGGCCGTCTTCGGCCTGACCATCGTGGCCTCGCTCTCCTCCGGCCACCTGATCAAAGGCTTGGTTTCCGCCTGTGTGGGCCTGTTTCTCGCCACCATCGGACTAGACCCGGTCACCAGCGACATGCGCAACACATTCAACATTCCGGATCTTTTCAACGGCCTGTCCCTGGTGCCCGTGCTGGTGGGCCTGTTCGCCATGTCCCAAGTTCTGGTGACCGTGGAGGACGTGATCCGGGGCGTGTCGCTCAAGGAAGGTAAGATATCCAGGCGCGGTCTTTCTCTTAAAGATCTTACCGGCAATGCCGTAAACTTCCTGCGCTCCTCGGCCATCGGTACAGCCATCGGGATCATTCCGGCCACCGGCGTGAGTGCGGCCACCTTTTTCGCCTACTCCGAGGCCAAGCGCCACTCCAAGACGCCGGAAATGTACGGCAAGGGCTGCCTGGAGGGCATTGCCGCCACGGAATCCTCCAACAACGCGGTCTGCGGCGGCGCGCTGATCCCCCTGCTGACCCTGGGCGTGCCCGGCGACATCATCACCGCCATTATGCTGGGCGCGCTGATGATCCAAGGCCTGACGCCCGGCCCGCTGCTTTTTGTGGAGCATCCGGTCATGGTGTACGGCATTTTCGCGGCCTTCATCACCGCCAATGTGCTGATGCTGGTCTGCGGACTCATCGCCGTGCGCGGGGCCAATAAGATCACGGCCATTCCCGGCGGGGTGCTCATGCCCATCGTGGTCACGCTCTGCGCAGTGGGCGGCTTTGCAGTAAACAATTCCACCTTTGACCTGCTGGTGGTAGCGGTGTTCGGCACTGTGGGCTATCTGATGATCAAGTGCGACTTCCCCTTGCCGCCGCTGCTGCTGGCCATGATCCTGGAACCCATTGCCGAAGCTAACTTCCGCCGGGCATTGAGCATTTCCCAGAACGACTATGCCATTTTCTACACCAGCCCCGTGGCCTGCATCATCCTGGGACTCAGCCTCTTTGTGCTGATCAAGTCCGTTTGGAACGACCTTCGCGATTCCCGGAAGAACCCGAGCAAATCCTGACCAACACAGACAAGGAGCCCTACATGGAACTCACGCAATGGAAAGAAAAGCTGGATGTCTGGTTCAATGACAAGGAGCCAGAAATGCTTACCCTTCTGGAACGTATCGTGAACATGGATTCTTTTTCCCACGACGGCGACGATGTGAACAAAGTGGGCGAGACGCTCGCCGCTTGGATGGCCGAAGCGGGCTTTCAGACGGCCAGACTGCCCAAAAGGCCCTCGCCGCCCGATGAGCCCTGGATGGACTCCCTGGGCAACGTGTTCTGCGCCCGCAGCCAGGCTGAGGAGGCCGGACCGGGCGTGGCTTTCATCGGGCACATAGACACGGTCTTTCCGGCCGGGACGGCGGCGGCCCGCCCCTTCCGCCTGGACCGCGCCGCCGACAGAGCCACCGGTCCAGGTGCGGCGGACATGAAGGCTGGCCTTGTGCAGAACATGTTTGTGGCCAGAGCGCTGAAGGAGCTTGGTCTGATGCCCGTACCCATGACCTTGACCTTCACCCCCGACGAAGAACTGGGCTCGGCCTCCAGCGCATCCATACTGGGCGAACAGCTCAACGGCGCACACGCCGTGCTCTGCTCGGAAGCAGGGTATCCTGGCAACGGCGTGACCATCGAACGCAAGGGATCAGGGCACATGCTGCTGGAAATCACGGGCAAAGCCGCCCATGCCGGGCGTAATTACGAAGAAGGCGCTTCCGCCATTCTTGAGCTGGCCCACAACATCCTGGCTTTTAACGAACATCTGGATCTCACCAACGGCACCACGGTGAACACCGGACTGATCAGCGGTGGCATCTCCGCCAATTCCGTGGCCCCCAACGCCTGGGCTCGACTGCATCTCTCCTTCGCCAGACTGGAAGACGGTCTGGCCCTGGCCGACAGGGTGCGCGAAGAAACGGCCTGTTGCAAGGTGCCCGGCACCCATGCCCATGTCAGCGGAGGCGTGCGCCTGCCGCCGCTGGAAACCACGCCCACGGTACGACAACTTTACGAGTTGGCCGCCCATGCCGGGGAATGTCTGGACTACTACATCCACGCCGAGCACTCCAAGGGCGCGGCTGAATCCGGCTATTGTTCAAGCGTGCTGGGTCTGCCCGTGCTCTGCAGCATGGGTCCCGAGGGGGCGGACATGCACTCGCCCGCAGAATATTTTCGCCCTTCCACCCTCATTCCGCGCTGCAAACTGATGGCGCTTACGGCGCTTCAGGCCGCGCACGTCTTCACCGCCGCGCCGAAAGCACGCTTGTAACATCCGCGCACCCCACTGACTGTCAAAGGAGAAAAACCATGAAAAAAAACTCGCGTATTCTGTCCGCTCTTCTCGTCTGCGCCCTGTTGTTCCCGGCTTTCCCTCTGTCGGCCCGAGCCGCCTATCCCGACCGGCCCGTGACCATCATCGTACCCTTCGGGCCCGGCGGCGCTGTGGACATCGCCGCCCGCGTTCTAGCCGAATATTTTCAGACCAAGCACAACATCATCCTGAACATTGTCTGCAAGGGCGGCGGGGCTGGCGCGCCGGCTATGCTGGACGTGGCCAGGGCCAAGCCCGACGGATACACCTTCGGCTTCCCCGGCATAGCCCCTTTCTCCACTGTGGCCCACCTCAAAAAAACCGGTTACAGCCTCAAGGATTTCCGCACCGTTGTCCAGATCACCAACATGTGGATGAGCCTGGCCGTCAACGCCGATTCGGACATCAAGGACATCAGGGGGTTGATGGAAGCCGCTAAAGCCAATCCCGGCAAGGTCAACTACGCGACCCACGGGGCCTATTCCACCCAAAGCCTGTTCATGCGCCGAATTTTAAAGACCTTTCCCGGCGTGGATCTGCCCCATATTACCTATGCCAGCGGACAGGAGGTTTCCACGGCCCTGCTGGGCCGCCATGTGACCAGTGGCTTCGGTGTTACCACCAATCAAAAGCCCTACGTGCTCTCCGGCGATTTCAGGATGATCGGGGTGACCAGCCCCCAACGGCTGCCGGAATTTCCCGACGTACCTACCTTCGCGGAACAGGCGGGGCCGGAATACGTCTTCGGTTCCCCGCACGGTCTGCTGGCACCCCGGCGCGTACCTGATGAGCGCGTGGAAATCATGCAGAATTTGGTCAAGGAAGCCCTAGCCGATCCAGGAGTAAAGGCCAAGTTCGCCAAGGCTGGGCTCTCCACCGACTATCTTTCAGCCGCCGAATTCCAGAAGGTCGTGGACAAGACCTGGGAATTTCTGGGTGAAACCATCAAGGAAGCCGACGTTCAATAAGGACGAACGCGGGTTTTCCAAGGAGAACGGACATGCATCCCGAAATGGAACAGATCCGCTGTGCCATCGTGCGCGGCGGCACGAGCAAGGGAATTTTTCTGCGTGCCAACGACCTGCCCGCCGATCCGGCCAGGCGCGACGCGGTCATCCTGGCCGTTTTCGGCAGCCCGGACATCCGCCAGATCGACGGCCTGGGCGGAGCCGACGTGCTGACCAGCAAGCTGGCCATCATCGGCCCCTCCAGCAAAGCCGACTGCGACGTGGACTACACCTTCGGCCAGGTCAGCTTCGAGAAAGCCTTCATCGATTACAAGGGCAACTGCGGCAACATTTCCTCGGCCGTGGGCGGCTTCGCCATTGACGAAGGCATGGTGCGGGCCGTGGAACCCGTGACCACGGTGCGCATCCACCTCACCAACAGCGGCAGCGTGCTGACGGCGGAAGTGCCGGTGAAGGACGGCAAGGCGCGGATCAGCGGGGATTTCGCCATTGACGGCTGCCCCGGCACGGGCGCGCGCGTGACCCTGGACTGGTCCGGCGTGGCCGGCGGCATCACCGGCAAGCTGCTGCCCACGGGCAAAGCCAAGGACGTTTTCCACATCGACGGAAGGGAATATCCCGTCTCTCTGGTGGACGCGGGCAATCCCCTGGTTTTTATCCACGCCGCCTCCCTGGGCATGAAGGGCACGGAAAGCCCGGCAGAAATAGAGGGCGACGCGGCGCTGATGGCCGTGATCGAAAAAATCCGGGGCAAGGCCGCTGTGCTTTGCGGCCTGACGGACGCGCCGGAAAACGCGGCCCTGCAAAGCCCCTACAATCCTTTCTTCGCCATCGTCAGCCCCCCGGCGGACTACACGGCCATCAACGGCAAAAAGGTCAGGGCCGGAGACGCGGACCTGGTTTCCCGTCTGCTGTTCATGCTCAAAATGCACAAGGCCTATCCCATCACCGGCACGGTCTGCACCGGCGCGGCCTGCCGCATTCCCGGCAGCGTGGCCTGGGAGGCGCTCGGCGAGCGCGGCAAGCAGGCGCGGACCATCCTCATCGGCCACCCCTCGGGGGTCATCCCGGTGGAGGCCGAGGCCCGCGAAGCGCCGGACGAACCGGGCGGCGTGGCCGTCACCCGTCTGGGCGTCTACCGCACGGCCCGCCGGATCATGGACGGTTACGTCTATGTGCCCAAGGCATCTTGTTAATCCCAGCACTTTCCGACCTGTGCGGCGCTTGCCTATCCCGTCCCCGGCCGCGCGGGCTCCGACCGTTCCTCTCCATCGCCGCCACCGGCAAAGGGAAAAAACATGGGCATGACCATAGCTGAAAAAATCATCGCCGGGGCGGCCGGACGCCAGGAAGTGCGGGCCGGGGAAATTGTCTGGGCCGATGTGGACCGGGCCATGATGGACGACATTCTGGGCCCGCGCGTGGAAATCGCCGAACGTATGCGTGAACTGAACGTGCCGGTCTGGGATCCGGACAAGGTAGTGATCATCGCGGATCATTACACCCCTCCAGCCAACGCCAAGCAGGCGGCCATCGTCAAATTCACCCAGGAATGGGCGCAGGAATACGGCATCAGAAACTATTACGCCTTTGTGGGCCCCTGCCATCAGGTCATGGCCGAGCACGGCCACGTGCTGCCGGGCACGGTGGTCATGGGGACGGATTCGCACACCTGCATGGGCGGAGCCCTGGGCGCTTTCGCCAGCGGCGTGGGCTCCACGGAAATGGTGGGCATTCTGGCCACCGGCCGGATCTGGCTGCGCGTGCCCGAAACCATTCGCGTGACATGGCGCGGCACGCCGCCGCCCGGCGTCATGGCCAAGGACATTTCCCTGGCGACCATCGGCGACATCGGCCATGCCGGAGCCACCTACAAGGCCGTGGAATACACGGGCGAGGCCGTAGCCGCCCTGAGCATGGACGAACGTTTCTGCCTCTCCAACATGGCTGTGGAAATGGGAGCCAAGGCCGGGCTGATCCCCACCGACGAAACCACCGAGGCCTTTCTGCTGGGCCAGGGCCTTGCTGGCCCCTTCCCGCGCCTGGACAGCGACATCGACGCCGTTTTCAGCGAACGGCGGGGCTATGACGCCGCAACGCTCACGCCCATGCTGGCCTGCCCGCACGAGGTGGACAACGTCCGGCCGGTGACGGAAGCGAACGCCGCGCGCATCGACCAGGCCTACATCGGTTCCTGCACCGGCGGCCGTTACACGGACCTGGCCGCCGCGGCCCGGTTGCTCAGGGGGCGCAAGGTGGCCTCCGGCTGCCGCCTGCTGGTTTCGCCCGCTTCCAAGAGCATCTGGGAGCGGGCCGCCGACGACGGCACGCTGCTGGCGCTTTCCGAAGCCGGAGCCGTCATCCTGGCGCCCACCTGCGGCGTCTGCGTGGGGCTGCACTCCGGCGTGCTGGCCGACGGGCAGATTTGCGTGTCCACCACCAACCGTAACTTCATCGGCCGCCTGGGCAGCAAAAAGGCCGAAACCTACCTGGCTTCGCCCCTGACCGCCGCCGCCTCTGCGGTGACCGGACGGCTCACGGACCCCAGGGAATTTTTGTAGGCAAGGAGAGCAGACATGTCAGACATCCGTAGAGGCCCGGCATATATTTTCGGAGACAACATCAACACGGACATCATCTCGCCGCCGCAGTACATGGAGCTTTCCGTCGAGGAGGCCGCGCCCTGGACCATGAGCGGCGTGGACCCGGATTTCGCCACGCGGGCGAAGCCGGGCACCATCATCGTGGCGGGCAGAAACTTCGGTTCCGGCTCCAGCCGGGAACTGGCCCCGCTCTCCCTGCGCCACCTCAAGGTGGGGGCCATCGTGGCCAAATTCTTCGCCCGGATTTTCTACCGCAACGCCATCAATCTGGGTCTGCCCGTGGTGGAATGCGCGGATGCGGATAAAATCCGCCAGGACGACGACCTGGAAATCGACTTCGCGGCCGGGCGCATTCGGAATCACGCGCGCGGTGAGGAATACTTCTGCTCCGTACTGCCGCCGCACATTCTGGAACTGATCCGCGAGGGCGGCCTCATCGCCCACCTCAAGCACCAGCTCGCCGCACGCTGAGTTCCCTCCTCCCTCAACCAGGGCATGCCGGTTTTCCACATGGACCGGCATGCCCCTTCTTGCGCCGTATGGGCCCGCCGCCCCTCGACTCCGCGGGGATATTCCGGCATACTCCTCCAAATATCCAGGCGGAGAAAACCATGCTCAGCGTGTTTGACCTGTTCAAAATCGGCATCGGCCCCTCCTCGTCCCATACCGTCGGCCCCATGCTCGCGGGCAAAGCCTTTGCCGACGAACTGCGCGGCAAGGGCCTGCTGGAAAACACGGCCCGCGTCCAGCTTGACCTTTACGGCTCTCTGGCGCTCACCGGCGACGGGCACGGCACCATGGGCGCAGTGCTCAGCGGCCTGGAAGGGGAAGAGCCGCACAGCGCCGAACCGGCGCGTCTGGCCGAACGGATCGGCGCGCTGAAGCGCAACGCGGACCTGCTGCTGGCGGGCGAACGGCCTGTGCCTTTCGTCTATGAACGGGACATGCTGGTGCATAAGGGGCTGTTTCTGCCCCGCCACTCCAACGCCCTGACGCTCACGGCCGCTGACGCCGACGGCGCGACCCTTTTGACCAGAACATACTATTCCATCGGCGGCGGTTTCATCCGCACCGAGGAGGACTTCGACGCGCCGCCGGAGGAATACCCCACGCCGCCGTATCCTTACGCCACAGCCGGCGAACTCTTCGCCATCTGCGAACGGGAAGGCAAAAGCATCGCGGACATCGTGCTGGCCAACGAGATTTTCTGGCGTTCAGAGGCGGATGTGGCCGCGCGCATGGCGACCATTATCGCCACCATGCGCGACTCCGTGGAGCGGGGCTGCTGCACGGACGGCGTGCTGCCCGGCGGCTACAAGGTGCGGCGCAGGGCCCCCAACCTGCTGCGCAAGGTCAGCGCCCTTCAGGCCACGGGCCGCCGCGACCTGAGCCTCTGGCCCATGCTCTACGCTTTTGCCGTGGCCGAGGAAAACGCCTCGGGCGGGCGCATCGTCACCGCGCCCACCAACGGCGCGGCGGGCGTCGTGCCCGCGGTGCTGATGTACTATACCAACTTTTACCCGCACGCCACGGAACAGGGCGAACGCGACTTTCTGCTCACGGCCGGGGCCATCGGCCTGTTCTACAAGCTGAACGCCTCCATTTCCGGCGCAGAGGTGGGCTGCCAGGGCGAAGTGGGCGTGGCCTGTTCCATGGCCGCCGGGGCCTATTGCGCGGTGACCGGCGGCAGCGTGAAGCAGGTGGAAGTAGCCGCCGAAATCGGCATGGAGCACAACCTGGGCCTGACCTGCGACCCCGTGGGCGGCCTGGTGCAGATTCCCTGCATCGAACGCAACGGCGTGGCCGCCGAACGCGCCGTGAACTGCGCCCAGCTTTCCCGCCTGGAGGACGGCCGCCAGCGCGTGGTTTCGCTGGACAAGATCATTGAAGTCATGTACCGCACGGGCGTTGATCTGCAGGCCCGCTACAAGGAAACCTCGCTGGGAGGTCTGGCCCAGGCCATCGGCGAGGCTTACCGGGGCTGACCGGACCAGAAGAACGTTGAAACGCTCAACACGTTTTGCTTTTGGAATTGCGCCAGTCCAACAGCAGCGCCAGCCGTCGGCTGCGGAAAAAATCCATTCCCCTTTAGCACTGAGTTCCGACATCCGAGTCTTTGCTGTCCACGCCCGCGCCTTGCGGGTGCGGCCCGGCCGTCTCCGCTCTCTTCAACAGTCGCCAGAGTTTTTCGGCATGTTCACTACCAGGATGCTATGTTATCGGCGTGATGGAATTCTTTCCTTAACAAATGTCCTGGGATGGCGTAATATCGCAAAAATTTGTGTGCGGGGCTCAGGACGCTATGCGGAACATGCTGAAATTCGGCCTTCAGACCCTTTTCCTGCTGCTGGTTCTGCTGGGCGCCGGCACCATCTATTCCATTATTCAATCCCAGACCTATGGCCGGCTGATCAACTATGTGGGCATCGTGCGCGGCGCGACCCAGCGCCTGGTCAAAATGGAATTGGCGGGACAACCGCGTGACGTGCTGGTCGTCTACCTTGATGATATCCTGCACGAACTGCTTACCGGCGACGGCCCCTATGGCCTGATCCATCCGAGCGATCAGGAATACGAAAAAAACCTGTCCCGGCTCAATGTTCTGTGGGGAAAGCTCAAAGAGGACATCCGGGCGGTCCGGAAGGACAAGACCGCTTCCGGCGTTCTGCTCGCCGACAGCGAAGCGTACTTCGAACTGGCCAACAAGACGGTCTTCTCCGCCGAGGCCTACGCCGACAGACAGATTTCGCTGCTCTTGCAGCTGATTCTGATCATGGCGCTTTTTTTGCTGCTGACATGGCTGTTCATTCTCTGGGCATACAGCAAGAAGATGCTGCTTCTGGAGCATCTGAGCAAAAACCTGAGCGACATGACCGACAGGGACGCGCTGACCGGCGCGTACAATCTGGAGCGCTTCAAGCGCGAGGCCCGGGAACTGATCCGCGCGGACGAAACAGCGCGCTACGCCGTCGTTTACATGGACTTCGCCGATTTCAAATACATCAATGATGTTTTCGGCTATGAGTACGGCAACGCCATTCTGCGGGAATACACCCGCATTATCCAGAACGAGCTCGGGGACAAGGAGATTTTCGGCCGTGTCTCGGCGGACAACTTTGTGATCCTGCGCAGGTATGAAGAGAAAATGGAGGTCATGGCGCGGCAGCGCTCCATTGACGCCATGATTACGGATTTCATGTCCAGATCGCAAAACAAGCAGACCGTGCCGGTGTGCTGCGGCATCTGCTGCATTGAGGACGCCCCCGGCGATCTGGTTATCGAAAACCTGCTGGACCGGGCCAATTTCGCCCGCAAGACGGTGAAAAACGGCGTCCATGCCAATTACGCCTTCTATAACGAGAGCATCCGCGACAAGTTGCTGGAGGAAAAGGCCATTGTCAGTCAGATGCAGGAGGCGCTGAACGACAAGGAATTTGTTGTCTATTACCAGCCCAAGGTGGGGCTCAGCAGCGGCGCCATTGCCTGCGCCGAAGCCCTGGTGCGCTGGAAAAAAGCCGACGGCCGGGTCATCGCGCCCGACAAGTTCATCCCCATTTTTGAAAAAAACCGTCTGATCAGCGCCCTGGACCAATACGTCTTCGAAACCGTCTGCCGCTTCCTGCGCCGACGCCTGGATCAAGGCCAGCCGGTTCTGCCGATTTCAGTGAATATTTCCCGGCTCCAGTTTTTCAGAGAGGACTTTGTGGCGACGTATGCGGGCATCAAAGACCGTTATCGCATCCCGGACGGCCTGCTGGAGCTTGAGTTTACCGAATCCATCGCCTTCGACAATCTCGCGTTTCTGGCGGACATCGTGAACCAGCTGAAAAGACAGGGGTTTTTCTGCTCCATTGACGATTTCGGCAAAGGCTATTCCTCGCTCAGCCTGCTGAAAAGCCTGCCCATCGACACGCTCAAGATAGACCGCCTGTTTTTCCTTGACAGCGACGACAAGGAAAAAGACGCCATTCTCGTGGAGAGCATCGTGGGCCTGGTCCGCAAACTCAATATCCGGACCGTGGCCGAAGGCATTGAATCACAGGAGCAGGTCGCTTTTCTGAAAAGCATCAACTGCGATCTGGTGCAGGGCTATGTCTTTTTCCGCCCCATGCCGGAGCAGGAATACGAAGCGGCCATCGAGAGAGAGAGAGAGAGAGAGCCTCTTATCCAAGTCTGAATCAGACCGAGGGCAAACGTCGCAAAACGGAGTTTGCCCCGTCGGCGACAGCCCCGCCAATGGCGGTCACATAAAGGAACACAGCTATGGACGAAATTCGCATTGTGGCCGAACTTGAAGTTCTGCCGGAACACCGGGAAGCCATGCTGCCCGCCTTCCGCGCCATGGTGGAGGCCAGCCGGGCCGAAGCCGGCAATCGGGCCTACGACCTGACCGAAGATCTGGAAAATCCCTGCCGCTTTTTCATCCTTGAGGCCTGGGCCTCGGACGCGGCCATTGCCGAGCACAACGCCAGCGCGCATTTCAAAGCCTTCGGAGACTTCCAGAAGGACAAGCTCGCCCGGAAACGCGTCACGCTGCTCCGCCCGGTCTGCTGATATTCTGCGCGCGTCAGGGCCTTTCAGGCTTGAAATGCGCTACGCCGTACACGGCGTACCATTAGCCCGGCTTACGGGCACGGCGGAAATGCAGACGTCCGCGTCCGCGGCGAATAAAAACACCGTATTTCCCCAACCGGCGGGCAGCGTCGCTTTTGAAACGGGACAATTGCAACAGCAAATGCCCTACTCTTCAAACGTGCCCTTGCAAAGCACCCGCCCCTCGTGGAGCATATGCCGCCCTTTGGCGAAAAGGCTCCAGGGCCGCAGGTCCGCGTCCAGCACGAGCACGTCCGCGTCGCTGCCCGCCGTCAGCGCCCCTTTGGCCGGAAAGAGGGAAAAAGCCCTGGCCACGTTGCTGGTGACCGGGGCCAGAGCCTGCGTCATGGACAAGCCCTCGGCAAGGACGCAATCCCGGAACTCCGCGCAGAGCGTGCGCAGATCCGAAGCCACCAGACCTTCCACATGCCCCTGGTCGTCATAGCGCGCCGCACTGCCGTTGCCGTCCGAACTCATCAGAATCTGTTCCGGCGGCACGCCGGAACGCAGGGCGACGGCGATGGCCGTGGACGGCTTGAGCGTGTCCGGCCCCAGGGTCGCGCTGTTCAGGCCGGAGGAAACATCCATGAAGCCGCCGCGCCGGGCCAGCAGCATGGCCTGCTCAAAGGCCTGCGGGCTGCGGTTGATATGGGTGGCGATCAGATGCCTGGCCAGATAGGGACATTGGTCGATGACCTCGAAAATCCGGGCCAGTCCCTCGGGCGCGGCCCCGATGTGAATGATCAGCATGCCCACAATGCCGCGCAGCATGCCGCCCACCCGCACATCCGTGGCCAGGGCCGCCAGTTGCGCGGCGCTGACGGGCGCGACGCGGTGGTCGGCAATGGCGATCTTGCCGCCGCGCACCTTGGAGACGCAGGCAAAATCGCGCGTCACCGAGCCGGTGATGGTCGGCGACGGCAGGGGATAGCCGCCGGTCATGATAAAGGTGGACAGGCCCTCTTCCTCCAGGGAACAGGCTTTGGCCAGCACGTTGTCCACATGCCGGGTCACGCCGTCGGTGCCGAGCAGGCCGCCCAGCGTGGTCACGCCCCCGGAAAGAGGCACGGAGAGCGGCAGGGGCGGCACCTGGGTGTGAAAACCGGCCTCGCCGCCGCCGCCCGTGATATGCACGTGGGCGTCAATGAAGCCCGGCACGGCCGCGCGGCCTTCGGCGTCCAGCAGCAGCGCGGGCTCAAGGCAGGCGGGCAGCGTGATGTCCGGAGCCAGAGCCGCTATTTTATCGTTGACCAGAAGGATGTCGTTGCGGCCCAGATCTTCGGGCGCATACACATGCGCGTTTTTGACCAGAACGGCGTTCATCGTTTCTCCTCAGCGGCGGCCAGACTGTCTTGCCGCAGGTCCGCTTTCTTTTCCTCGGCCATTTCCTCGGGCGTGAGGCGGGTCATGGTGATGTTGAAAAAGGCGTAGAGCAGGGAAACCACCGGCGTAAGATAAAGCAGGAAAACCCAGGGAACGTATTCCGCATAGGTCACGCCCAGGGTGGCCATGGGGAAAAGGGCGTTGTTGGCCCAGGGCACCAGCGGGCCGCCCAGGGTGCTGGCGTCTTCCACCACGCGCGAGCAGTTTTCGGGCCGGAAGCCGTTTTTGCGGAAGATCGGGGCCATCAGCGTGCCGGTCATGACAATGCTGAAGTAGATGGCGGCCGTGAGCATCAGGGTTCCGTAGCCGATGATCAGCGTCGCGCCCACCAGCTTGAAGCCCGTGTCCGCACGCCGGGCCAGAGGGTCAAGGGCCGCGTCGATGACGCCCATGCGCTTGAGCATGCCGCCCAGACCGCAGGCCAGGATCACCAGGCAGAGAATGTTCAGCATGCTGGTCACGCCGCCCCGGTTGAGCAGCTTGGCCAGAAAGGGATCCTCGAACTGCCCCTTGTAGCCGCCCCACATGGTGTTGAAGGCCGTGGAAAGGTCCATGCCGCCGTGCAGCACGGCGATGGCCACGCCGAACAGGGCGCCGCTGGTGATGGCGACTACCGGATTGCTCCGGCGCAGAAGCAGTATCAGCACCAGCAGCATGGGCAGGGCCGGGATCACGCCGATGCGGAAATGGCTGTCCAGGCCGTTCAGGATGGTGGTCAGCTGGCCGGAGGAGATGTCGCCGGAATGCTGAAAGCCCAGGATGGCGTACAGGATGAAGGTAATCACGTAGGCCGGGGTGATGGTGAAAAACATGTGCTTGACGTGCCGGAGCAGGGGCACGCCGTTCACGGCCGCGGCCATGTTGGTGGTGTCCGAGAGCGGGGACATCTTGTCCCCGAAAAAGGAGCCGCAGATAATGCTGGCGGCGGTGAGGCCGGGCGTGAAGCCCAGGCCCGCGCCGATGCCCATCAGGGCCACGCCCACGGTGCCGATGGTTCCCCAGGAGGTGCCGGTGGCCAGCGAGGTCAGGGAGCAGACGATCAGGCTGGTGACCAGAAAAAGGCTGGGCGTGATGATGTTCAGGCCCACATAGATCATCACCGGCACGGTGCCCGCCGCGATCCAGGCGCCGATCAGCGCGCCCACGCACATCAGGATCAGGCAGGCCCCCATGGCCTTCATGATCAGTTCATAGGCTCCGGCTTCCAGGTCCGCGTAACTGAAGCCCAGACATTTGCCGAAAGCCGCGCTGACGATCCAGCCCGTGAGCATCAGCAGATGCAGCTGAAGTTTGAAAAAGATCAGGCCGCCCGCGATCAGCGCCACGATAGTAAGCAGCGTCGTGACGGCAAAGGCGAAGGAAGGCGTTTTGTGTTGCGGCATGGGATGTCCTCCGGACATGTTGAGCCTTGCGACGGCGCGGGCCGGGCTCTTACGGCTTTTGGGGCGCGGCTGAAGACGGACGGGCCATTTTCTCCGGCTGAAGCAGGGCGTCGAGCTGTTCCCGGCTCAACAGCTTCCGGGCCAGCACGATATCCACCACCGAGCCGCCGCTCTCCAGTGCCTCTTTGGCCACGGACGCCGAATTCTCATAGCCGATATAGGGATTGAGCGCGGTGATGATGCCGATGCTCCCTTCCACCAGTTCCCGGCAATGCTCGCTGTTGGCCGTGATCCCGGCCACGCAGCGATCCTGGAGCGCGCGAAAGGCGTTGCCCAGGCGGCGGATGCCGGTAAACAGGTTGAAGGCGATGATCGGCTCCATGACATTGAGCTCAAGCTGACCGGCTTCGGCGGCCAGGGTAATGGTCACGTCCTTGCCGATGATGTCGAACGCCACCTGATTGACCACTTCGGGGATGACCGGGTTGACCTTGCCCGGCATAATGGACGAACCCGGCTGAAGGCGCGGCAGGTTGATTTCATTGAGGCCCGCGCGCGGCCCGGAGGACAGCAGGCGCAGGTCGTTGCAGACTTTGGAAAGCTTGACCGCGATGCGTTTGAGCACGCCGGAAATCTGCACATAGCCGCCGGTATCCCAGGTGGCTTCGATGAGATTGGCGGAAAGCACCACCGGAAGGCCGCTGAAGCGGGCCAGTTTCTCCGTGGCCAGCGCGGCATAGCCCTCGGGCGCGTTGATGCCCGTGCCGATGGCCGTGGCCCCCAGATTGATCTCCAGCAGCAGTTTCCGCGCCTCCCGCAGGCGCAGCATGTCCTCGCCGAGAGTCGTGGCATAGGCCCCGAACTCCTGTCCCAGGGTCATGGGCACGGCGTCCTGCAACTGGGTCCGCCCCATTTTGAGCACCTCGGCGAACTCTTCGGCCTTGATCTCAAAACCCCGCCGCAAATGCGCCATGTCAGCCAGCAGGCCGCCCAGCTTGTCGTACAGGGCCAGGCGCAGGGCGGTGGGGTAGACGTCATTGGTGGACTGGGAACAGTTCACATGATTATTGGGGTGGCAGTAGGCATACTCGCCCTTGGCATGGCCCAGCAGCTCCAGGGCGCGGTTGGCGATGACCTCGTTGGCGTTCATGTTGGTGGAGGTGCCCGCGCCTCCCTGAATGCAGTCCACCGGGAACTGGTCGTGCAGCTTTCCGTCCGCCAGCTCGTCGCAGGCCGCGCAGATGGCCTCGCCCACGTCGTGGGGCAGGCAGCCGAGCTCCATATTGGCCGCGGCCGCCGCCTTCTTGACCAGGGCAAGGGCCGTGATCATGGCCGGAAATTCCGCCAGCGTGATCCCGGAAATGGTAAAATTCTCCATGGCCCGGCGGGTCTGGATGCCGTAATAGACATCGTCCGCGATGGACATCTCACCGAGAAAGTCGTGTTCCAGACGGCTCATCCGCATACTCCTCGCAGAATTCGCGCTGTCAGCGCCGCGCGCCCGCGCGTTTTGCGGGACGCGGCAACAGCGCGGCATTGCCCCGCTTTCTCTATGAAAGTTGAGCAATATCAGTCAATTAATGATTTTTGTTGTGTATGCCCAAGGGCATGGGGGCACACCCTGGAGGCATGGACGGGCATTGGTTCCGTCAGCGCATGCTACGATAGTACTCGCTTCAGCCGTTGCGGCGAAAGAGCTTTAGCCGCAGGCGAACTTGTGAGCCGTACGGATAAAGACAGCATAGCTGACACAGCCGGAAGCCAAAAGAACCGATTCAGAAACACGCCCTAACGCGGCTCAATAACCTCCGTCCCATCCATATAGGGCGCCAGCGCTTTCGGCAGAACCACACTGCCGTCCTTTTGCTGCCCGTTCTCCAGAATGGCGGCGATGGTGCGGCCCGTGGGCAGGCCCGAGCCGTTGAGGGTGTGGACGAACGCCGTCTTGCCGCCCTTGGGCTTGAAGCGGATGTCCGCGCGCCGGGCCTGGAAATCAATACAGTTGGAGCAGGAGGAAATCTCGCGGTACGTGTTCTGCGCAGGCAGCCAGACTTCCACATCGTAGGTCTTGGCCGAGCCGAAGCCCATATCGCCGGTGCAGAGCGTGATGACCCGGTAGGGCAGTTCCAGCAGCTCCAGCAGCTGCCGGGCATGGCCGCACATCAGCTCCAGCTGGTTGAAGCTGTCGTCCGGATGGGCAAAACGGACCATCTCCACCTTGGTGAACTGATGCATGCGGATGATGCCGCGCGTGTCCTTGCCCGCGCTGCCCGCTTCGGAGCGGAAGCAGGGTGTGGCCGCGCAGTAGGCGCGCGGCAGGTCGGCCTCGTCCAGCACCTCGCCCGCGTGCAGATTGGTCAGCGGCACCTCGGCGGTGGGGATCAAATAATATTCCCAGTCGCGCAGCTTGAAGAGGTCTTCCTCGAACTTGGGCAACTGGCCCGTGCCGGTCATGGTGGCCCGGTTAACCATATAGGGCGGGCTGACTTCGATGTAGTCCTCGTGCCGGGTGTGCCGGTCGAGGAAAAAGTTGACCAGAGCCCGTTCCAGGCGCGCGGCCCAGCCCAGGGAAACCACAAAACGGCTGCCCGTGAGACGCGCGGCGCGCTCGAAATCCAGCCCCCCCAGGGCCGTGCCCAGATCGCCGTGTTCCCGCGCCGGAAAGTCAAAGGCGCGCGGCGTTCCCCAGCGGGCCACTTCCACGTTTTCCGTTTCGTCCCGGCCCACGGGCACGGAGGCGTCCGGGATGTTGGGCACGCGCATGAGCCAGGCTTCCACATCGGCTTTGGCCTGGGCGGTCTGGCCGTCCAGCTCCTTGATGCGGTCCGACAGGCCGCCCAGTTCGGCCAGCAGCGGACCGGCGTCCTGGCCTTCGCGCTTCAGGGCCGCGACTTGGCCGGAGGCGGTGTTGCGCCGGCTCTTGAGGGCCTCCACTTCCGCGAGCAGGGCCCGGCGGCGGGCGTCCAGGCTCAGAAATTCATTGACGTCCAGTTCCGAATGCCGGTCGGCCAGGGCCTTGGCCAGCACTTCCGGCTGCTTCTGCACCAGTTTGAGATCAATCATAACCGCTCCTGCGCCGCGCCCTCGGGACGCGTCAAATCGGAAAGCCCGGCAAAAAACGCCGCGTGCGAAAATCCGACAAAGCCTGTAGCATGGGGAGCATTGCCTTGCAAGACGCCCGTTTTCCGGATATATCTAAAGAATATCATAAAAATTTTGAAACTTTTCCGAACCCCGCGAGGCCGCCATGAAACATTCCCGCCGTAACGTCACCGCCGCCCTGTTGTCCGGCCTGCTGACAGTCCTGCTGCTTTCGGCCTGCGGGCCTAGCAACAATGTGCGCTTGCTGCCCCCGCCGCCGCTGGACGCCTCCGTGCTGCCGGCCCCCAACGCTCCGCGCGTCAGCGTGGTGACCTTTGCCGACAAGCGCCAGGACCAGTCCGCCCTGGGCGTGCGCCGCGACAAGAGCGCCTTTGTGACCGGCGACGACGTAGCCCGGTGGATCAGCCGGGCGCTGGCCGACGAACTGGCCCGCAACGGCATGCAGGTCACCTTCGCCCTCAATGTGAACCAGGCGCGCAGCGGCAATCCCGACTATCTGGTCACCGGCCAGGTAGACGAAGCCTGGCTCCGTGAAACCTCGGCCACGGACCTCTCCACCAACCTGCGGGTCAATTACGTGCTGGCCAACCGCCAGGGTCGCCTGCTGCGCGAGTCGCTGAACTCCAGCCAGAGCCGCTCCGGCCTGCCCTCGGGCGCGGCCGCGGAAAACCTCATGCTGGAAACCCTGCGGGATCTGGTGAAGCCCATGGCCCAGAAGATCGTACAGACCATTCAGGCCAAAAAATAGGTGCCCATGACGGCCTCGCGTTTCGGGCTTGCGGCCCTTGCGCTGGCCCTGTGCTTCTGGACGCCGCCCTGCGCGTGGGCCGGGCCTGTTCCCGGCCTTTCCGCCGGACCGGCGGACGCCGCCGATTTCACGCCGGAGCTGGAGCTGGCCACGGTCACTGAAGTGGAGATGCGCCGCGTGACCCCGCCGGTGCCCCGCGACGCCGCCTGGGCGCACGCCCGGGCCACGGCCTGGCTTAACGCCCTGCGCCGCGCCGCGGCCGCCTTTCCCCGGCGGCGGGAGATCCGCATGGGCGTATCTCCGGCGGAACGTCTGGCCCTGGCCGCGCAACTCTACCGCGCCGCCGCGCCGCCGCTTGCCGACGCCCCGCAGGCCGGAAAGACCGGCGCGGGCTCTCCGCTGCATGTGACCCTCAGCCTGACTCCCCGGCCCCAGGCCGGAGAAGAGCTGATCCGGGCCCTGCGCAATCCCGAATTGCTGGCTCTGCGCCACGCGCTTATCAGCGAGACCGGAGACGTTCTGAAAATCATGGACCGCCACTGGCCCGGCGGTCTTGAAAAGGACGATGTGCCAAGCCCCGGGCCTTCTTCCGCCGCCGAGGCGAAAACGGCGGGGGCTGCGGAGCCCGCCACGGAACGGGATTTCTGGCGCGCCGAAGACTGGGAGCGTATGGGCGCGCGTCTGGACGGACTCTGGCGGGCACAGGTCGCCCTTGATCTCAGTCCCGAGGGCTGGCTGACCGACGCCGACGCCCTGGCCACGCTGGAGCGGGCGGCCGCGCGGGCTCCGCGCAGCGCCACGGTCCGATTGCTCCTGGCCGAGGCCCAGTTGCAGCGCAACCTGCCCCAGCAAAGCCTGGAATCCTGCACGGAAGCCCTGCGCCTTTCTCCCGGTCTGGGCAGAGCCCGCTACATCCGCGCTCTGGCCCATTGGCGGCTGCAACAGCTGGCTCTGGCCGAGGACGATCTTAACGCGGCCCTCAACGTCCGGTCCGGCCCGGCCCCCCAGGGCGCGGAACTGGCCCGGCGGCTGCGGGCGCGCGGCGCGGTGCGCATGCTGCGCCGCGACTATCCGGGCATGTGCGCGGACTTCGCGGATGCCTGCGGCCTGGGCGACTGCGAAGGGCTGGCCGTGGCCCGCGCGCAGAACTACTGCCGGACCGGCGCAACGGCAACCCCGGCGCGGCCCGCGCCCGCCACCCTGCCGCCGTCCTTTCTCGCCGCGCCCGCCGGTGAGTCCCCCGCCACATCCAAAGACGCCGGGACGCGCGGGACCGACACATCCGAGGAATCCGCGCCGTGAACCGCGACCCTCTGCTCAAAGTCTACGGCCACGTCTATCCTGTTTCAGACGCATTCTACGCCGATCTGGAAGCGGCCTGCACCGGGGCCATGCCCGACGACACGGACGAGTCCGTGCTCTGCCGCGAGGGCGATATGGCCCGCTTTTCCTTTGAGGGCGTCTATTTTCCCGTGGATGAAACGCTGGAAGTCCTGAACCGGCATCTGCGGCCGGAACATCAGGGCAAGCTGGACGTGCTGGATCTGGAAAACTGGCGGCTTATCCGCCATGTCTTCGAGCAGGGCCGCATCCGCACCAGTTCCGCGCCGCTGAATAATGTGCTGGATTATGCCGGGCATTGAACGGGCACAACGGCCTCTCCACCGCATTCACTGCCGGCGCTTGAAGAGTTTTTCCAGGGCCGCCGCGTCCCAGCGCAGCACGCAGGGGCGGCCGTGCGGGCAATATTCGCGTTCCGGGGTGGCCAGCCACTGGCGCAGCAGCCCGGCGGCCTCGTCGTCCGTGAGGCGTTGCCCGGCCTTGATGGCCCCCTTGCAGGACATGGAAATGAACATGCCCGCCAGGTCGTCCTTGCGCCCGGCCAGAGCCTCGCGCAGAAAATCGCGGGCCTCGGCGCGCGAAAGCACGGGCGGCATGGCCCGCACCAGTAGCGCGTCGCCCGCGCATTCCAGGGCGAAACCCAGGCTTTCCAGACGGTCGCGCAATTCCTGAAAGCGCTCCCGCTCCGCCGGATGCAGATTGAGTTCCAGAGGCAGGGCCAGACACTGACCCGTGCCGGCGAATCCGCCCCGGCGCAAGCGCGCATACAGCACCCGCTCATGCGCGGCGTGCTGGTCCAGCAGAAGCAATGCGCCCTCGTCGTCGCGCAGAATCAGATAGGTGTCGGCCGCCTGCCCCAGATAAGCGAAGGGGCCGATCCGCAAGGGGTCGCGCTCCCGCGGCTCCGACGCGGTTTCAGGGACGGCGTCGGGCATGATCGCCGCTTCCGGTTCAGGCGCGGGCCAGTCCGCGTCCGGCATGGGAACGGCCGTATCCTCAGGCGGGAGCGCTTGCGCCGCGCGCGGCCCATAAGGCGCAGCCTCTTCCTCGGCGGAGACGAAGACGCGCGGGGCCGCGCCCTGACCGGCGGGCGCGCTCACCCGCCAGCCCTCGGCCGGGGAGTCCGTGCCGTCCGAAGTTTCCGGACGGGCCAACAGCGGCGGATTGTCCAGGCGGCCCCAGAAGCCCTGTGGCCGGGGCGCGGGCGGTTCCGGGGCGGAGCGCTCTCCGGCGGCCTCCGGCGCGGGAAACAGCGGTCCGTCCTCACGGCTGGCGGAATCAGCATCAGAGCCTTGCAGAGCCGCCGTGAAAGAGGTGGTCAGCGCGCCTTGCACGGCGTGCAGGCAGGCGGAAAAGACCGCCGATTCATCCCGGAAGCGCACTTCGGACTTGGCCGGGTGTACGTTGACGTCCACTTCACGCGGATCCATGTCCACAAAAAGGACCACCTGCGGATAGTCGCGGCTGGTCAGACGGCCCTTGTAGGCTTCGCGCACCGCGGCCAGCAGGCGTTTGTCCGTCACCGGACGGCTGTTGACGAACAACAGAATGCGGTCCCCGCGCGGCTGGCTCACCGTGGGCAGCGCCGCCAGGCCGTGCGCGCGGATGCCGTGGCGCTCCCCCTCGAAGGGGCGCAAGGCCTCCACGATCAGGCGGGGCCAGAGCAGGGCCAGACGGTCGCGCAGGGTCTGATCCGGCAGAAAGCGCAGCACCTCCCGCTCGCCGGAATGCAGGCTGAAACCCACATCCGCGCGGGCCAGGGCCAGGCGCGCCAGCCAGTCCTGGGCGCGCTTGAATTCCGTGGCCGGGGTCTTTAAAAATTTAAGACGGGCTGGTATATTGGAAAAAAGCTCGCGCACCTCCACAATGGTGCCCTTGTGCAGCGCCGCCGGGCTTGACGACAGCAAACGGCCGTGCTCCACTTCCACACAATGAGCCGCGCCGCCGCAGGCTGAAACAATGCGGAAGCGGGAAACCGAGGCTATGCTCGGCAAGGCCTCGCCCCGGAAGCCGTAAGAACGGATACGCTCCAGATCGTCCATGCTGGTGATCTTGCTAGTGGCGTGGCGCGTGACGGAAAGTTCCAGTTCTTCGGCGGCAATGCCGCAGCCGTCGTCCTGCACGCGGATCAGGCTCTGGCCGCCGTTGTCCAGGCGCACGTCCACGCGGACGGCATCGGCGTCCAGGCTGTTTTCCACCAGTTCCTTGAGCACGCTGGCCGGGCGCTCCACCACTTCGCCGGCCGCGATCTGATTGCGCAACTCAGGCGGTAATAAACGGATATGACGCATATTTTCAGACATGAAGCCAGTGTAGTCGGCTCATCCCCGCAACGCAAGCCGTCACAGCGGCCGGTTCCGCGCACTTGCCTTGCGGCGCGGCGTGCTTATTTTGAAAGAGGCAGGCAAAAACTGCGCCACGCCATGCGGTCTCTTGCGCGCGCCGCCTGCCGGGAGAATATCATGCGCAATACAAGCACAGTCATCACGCACGCCGAGCCCGGACTCTTCGCGCCCAAGGGGTATGATCCCGAACTGCTCTATGTGGAATGCGGCCGCTGCGGCTCTCCCGTTATGTGGGAGCAGGGTCGGGCCACCCGCATTCTGGAACAGGCGGGCATCGATCCCCTGGAGCTGGATGCATCCTGCCTGCTGGTCACGGACGGCTGCCCCATGTGCGGCGGCAAGGGCCAGTACACGGTCCAGATTTTCCGGGTCAGCGCCGGGGCGGAAACGCGCCGTCCCCCGTACTACGGCACGGCCTGAACCCATCACTCCCGCTACGACGGCAGAAGGCCGCCGGAGATTATGCTCTCCGGCGGCCTTTTCACACATACACCCGCGCTTCGCGCTCAGGCGTATTTCTTACTGATCTCTTCGCCCGCTTTTTCCACATCAGCGCGCATTTTGGCGCGGGCCGCCTCGATTTTTTCCCGCAAGGCGGGATCGGCCACAGCCAGGATCTGGGCCGCCAGCCAGGCCGCGTTGCGCGCCCCGGCCTTGTCCAGGGCCACCGTGGCCACCGGGAAGCCGGGGGGCATCTGCACGGTGGAGAAAAGCGCGTCCATACCGGCCAGCCCGCCGCCGGACACCGGAATGCCGATCACCGGCCTGCTGGTGCGCGCGGCCACGGCCCCGGCCAGATGCGCGGCCATACCGGCGGCGCAGATGAAGACCCGCGCGCCCCTGGCCTCCTCGTCGCGCACCAGAGCTTCGGTGCGTTCCGGCGTGCGATGGGCCGAACTCACGGTAAACACATAGTCAATGCCCAGGCTTTTCAGAACATCCACACAGGGGCTGACCTTTTCCTCATCGGATTTGGACCCCATCAGAATAACGACATGCGCCATGATTATCCCTTATTTGCTTCAATGCTTCCCCTGAGCGGGGCTTACTTGCCGGAGCTGCCGGACGTCCCGGACTGTCCCGCCAGACGGCGGATGCCCTTGTCGCCGATATCCGTGCGGTAAAAACCGTCCGGCATTTGGATTTTTTCCAGAGCCGCGTAGGCGGCTTTCTGGGCCGCGGGCAGATCGTCGCCCAAAGCCGTGACGCAGAGCACGCGCCCGCCGCTGGAAATCAGCACCTGATCCTTGACGACCGTGCCGCTGTGGAAAACCTTGACGCCGGGCAGAGCCTCGGCCTCTTCAATGCCCTTGATGACCAGGCCCTTGGGGTACGCGCGCGGGTAGCCCTTGGCCGTAAGCACCACGCCCAGCGCGGTCTGCGCGCTGTAGCCGAGGCTGGCCGGGTCCAGTTTGCCGTTGACGCAATCCAGCATGACCTGAGCCAGGTCGCCCTCCAGACGCGCCAGCAGGGGCTGGCACTCCGGATCGCCGAAACGGACGTTGTACTCCAGCACCTTGGGGCCGTCGGCGGTGAGCATCAGGCCCGCGTAAAGCACGCCCACAAAGGGGTGACCGTCCCTGGCCAGTTCCCTGAGAATGGGCCGGATGGTCAGATCGGCCATTTCCTCCAGCTGGTCGTCGGACAGCACCGGCGCGGGACTGTAAGCCCCCATGCCGCCGGTATTGGGGCCCTTGTCGCCGTCCCAGGCGGCCTTGTGGTCCTGGGCCGAAGGCAGGGGCACGGCCCGCTCGCCGTCGCAGAAGCAGAGGAAGGAGGCCTCCTCGCCCACCAGGCATTCCTCCAGCACAACGCGGTCACCCGCCGCGCCGAAGGCCCTGGCGTCCATGATGTCGCTCACGGCCTGCAGGGCTTCCTGCGAATTCCCGGCAACCACCACGCCCTTGCCGGCGGCCAGACCGTCGGCCTTGATCACCAGGGGCGCGCCTACCTTGACCACATGGTTTTTGGCCATTTCCGGATCGCTGAACACCGCGCAACGGGCCGTGGGCACCTCGGCCCGGTCCATGATTTCCTTGGCGAAGGCCTTGCTGCCTTCCAGGCGCGCGCAATAGGCGTCCGGGCCGAAACAGGCGATGCCGGCTTCACGCATACGGTCCACAATGCCCAGCGTCAGCGGCAGCTCGGGGCCGGGGACCACCAGATCGATCTTTTCCCGGCGGGCCAGGGCCACAAGAGCATCCAGGTCGTCAACGGCCACCGGCACGTTGGTCGCACCCTCACCGCACGTGCCGCCGTTGCCGGGCGCCACGAAAATTTCACTGACCCGCGGGCTCTGGCGGAATTTCCAGACCAAGGCGTGCTCGCGCCCACCGGAACCGATCACAAGGATGCGCACCTTGCCCCCCTTTTATGCTGATGATGGATGAAAAAAGGCCCCCCGCCCGGCGGCGGAGGGCCGGATTGCCATGCGATCCAGAACTGGGATCACTACGCCGGAAAACGCGGTTTCCGACTCGTTTACGACGGGCAAAACCCGCCTACTCGCATTTCATGCGTGAAGCGCTCTAATTGGGACTCACTTCAAAGTCGCTGAGGTCCGCGGGCATGTTCGGGTCGGTCTGGGACACGTCCAGCGGATAGGCAGTGATCATGCTCTGGCGGCTGCCGATGCCCAGATCCGGCGAGGTGTTCAGGCCCACCACCAGATCCAGGATGCCGTCGTTGTTCACGTCGGCCAGGTCGATTTCAGCCACGGAGCCCCGGATGCGCCGGGTCTTCCACTTCAGGCCCATGCCCACGCCGTCCCAGTACAGGGCGTGGATTTCGCCCTGGGGGAAGAAGCGGTAGCGGTCAAAGAGCTGCGAAGCCGTGGAAATGGGCTTGTTGAGCAGCAGCACATATTCGCCGGTACGGCCCAGATCCGCCGCGATCATGCGCATGGGCGCGTAATACTTGCTGGGCAGCTGGTAATTGCGGTCGATGCCCAGGCCGGGCATGCCCTTGTAGTGATCCATACCCGTGGCGGAACCGGAAAAACGCTCCATGGTGGTGTGGATCAGGGTGTTGCCGTTGCCCTGGAAAACCTTGATGCGCTCGTCGTCCGTGAGCATGACCAGCTGGTCGCCCTTGTTGTCCTTGCCGCCGGGCAGCCAGGCCACGTTGAACACCGTGGCGCCCGAGGGCAGGTCCAGGCGGGAGCCCAGGGAAAACTTGTTGCCGTTCTTGACCATCACATGCACGCCGGGAGCGAAGAGCTTGAGCGAATCCCAGCCCTGACCCACCAGGGTGGGCATGAAGGTGGGCGGCGTTTTGATGACGCTGGCGAAGTAGGGGATGCGGTCGGCGTACGTGGTCAGCTTGTTGCCCTTAAAGGAATAGAAATAGGAGTAGGGACGGTTGCCGTCCTCCTCAAAGGTGGCCACGACCAGTTCCATGGCGCCGTCGCGGTTCAGATCAATAGCCCGCATGGAAAAATTGATGTTGGACTGGGAAACCACGGTGGAGCCCAGTTCCTTGAGCTTTCCGTCGGGCTGCCAGATGTAGATGGTCAGCTTGTGATCGCCGAGCACCGCGATTTCGTTTTTGCCGTCGCCGTTGAAATCGCCCACGGCCATATCCACCATATTTTCCTTGAGGCGCTGGCTGCGCAGACGCGAACCGTCGCCGGCCCCGGCGCCCTGATAACGGAACTGCGGATTCAGGTAGACCTGCTGCTGGCCCGTCTCATTGACCACGATGTCCGAGTTCATCTGATTGACCGGCTGGCCCTTGCCCGGAGCCATAAAACTGGGCCGTGCCGCCACAGCCACGCCGAAAGCCTCGCTGCCCAGCGCGGAACTCAATTGCTGCACCGTGGAAGTCAGGCCGCTCAACGGCCCCTGGGCTGTTTTGCTCCAGGTCTTGCCGGCCTTGTCCACGCTGTGGACTTCAATGGTGCACTCATTGCCCATGACGCTCACCGAGCCCCACACCGCGTAATCCGCGCCGTTCATGGCCTTGCGGGCTTCGGCGGCGGAGGTTGCCCTGGTCTGCGCGCTGCGTCCCTCCAGCACGCCGGGCCGGTTGAGCCGGGCCTGCATGGTGGCCGGCACGGCTTTGGACAGGTAGGCGTAGCTCTGCGGCGCATTAACCGTAAAGGGCAGCAGCACAAAACTTTTCGGTGCGGCCGACGCGCTCTGGGCCAGTCCCAGAACGAGCGTCAGCAAGCAGACCGTAAAGGACAATCGCATGGCAAATTTCATCCCGTACTCCTTGGAGTATTTTTCAGCGGCGCGGCGAAGCTCCAACCCCGCCCATATCAGCGCACTATACGCATACTTGTCCCGCCACGCAATATGAAAGCCCCGGCCCTTCGGGGCGGGCGCATGAAAGACGGGAGTATCTCCATCCGTCCTCGGAGCGCGAATATCATCGCCGGTGGTAACGGGCCAACGATGATGTTGTCTCTGAAGGGCGACGTTATTCCGCCGGAGCGTAGCGCGGGCGGATGACCGCTGCCGGGAGAATCCGGCGGGAAATAAGGCCGGACGAAACAAACAGGAGACGTCCGCCCCGCGGGATGGGACAAATCCGGCTGACTTTGCCGCTGATCCGGCGTAGACTGGCTTCCATGCCCAAACAGCATTCCCGCTCCTTCCGCCTGGTCTGCGAAGACCGGCTCATCCCCCTGGTGGAAGCCCTGTTGCACGCGCAGGGCTACGCGTTCGAACCCGAACCATTTTCTCCCCTCTGCCGTCGGCTCTGTTGCGAACCCAGGCCCCTGGGCGCTTCCCTGGCGGCCTTTTTCGGCTATATCTACATTCAGGACCGCTCCTCCATGCTGCCGCCCCTGGCCCTGGCCCCCCGACCGGGAGAAGCCGTGCTGGACGTCTGCGCCAGCCCGGGCAGCAAAAGCGGCTTTCTGGCCCAACTGACCGGCCCCACGGGCTTTGTGCTGGCCAACGAGCCCACGCCCGCGCGGCTGGGCACCCTGCGGGCCAATCTGCACCAGTGCAATCTGCTCCAGGCCGCCACCTGCTCCTACAACGGCGAAAACCTGCCCCTGGCCCCGGCCTCCTGGAACGCCATCCAGCTGGACCCGCCCTGCTCCGGCTGGGGCACGGCGGAAAAGCATCCCCGCGTGCTCAAGCTCTGGCAGGGCGACAAGCTGAACAGCCTGACCGGCCTGCAACAGCGCCTGCTGCGCCGCGCCGCCTCCCTGCTCGCGCCGGGCGGGCGTCTGGTCTATTCCACCTGCACCACCAACGAGGCGGAAAACGAAGCTCAGGTCCGCTTCGCCGAGGAAGAACTGGGCCTTGTGCGCGAAACGCTGCCGCCCTTTCCCGGCTTTGTCTGGGAGGAACGTTCCGGCGGCGCGGGCACCTTGCGGGTGGACGGCGAAAAATCGCAGGCTCAGGGTTTTTACCTGGCCCTGCTGCGCAAAACAGCGGAATGCGGCAACGCTGACGCCACGGCGCAAACCGCGTCCGGCCCCCGCAAAGGACGCGAAGGACGGGACGCCGGCCGCCCACTGCCGCCGGAATGCCTGGCCGGACCCTGCTGCGATCCCGCCCTGCTGCCGCCGGGGCGTGCGGCGCTGTATGGCGAGCACGTCCGCTTCATTCCGGAACAGGCAACGGAAATGTTGCCGCCGGACCTCATCTGGCAGGGCGCTCTGCTGGGAAGGCTGACCGGCGGACGTCTCAGCCCGGCCCCGCGCCTGCGCCGCCTGCTGCCGGAACCGCCCCGGCCCGACGCGGCCCTGGTGCTGGACGACATCGCGGACCTGACGGCCCTGCTTTCCGGCCAGAGCCGTCAGACCGGGCTCGCGGGCCGGGAGGCCGCGCTCTGGTGGCGCGATCTGCCTCTGGGTCGGGTGGCCCTCAAACAGGGCCGGGCCGTAGCCACGTTCAAATAAACGCCAAGGAGGCCGCCATGCCCGTGAAGGCGCGCATGCATCTGAAAATATGGCTGACCCGCGCCGACGGCGACGCCGTTGACAAGGAAGGTCAGGAACTGGTGGGCCAGGGCCGCATAGAGCTTTTGCGCCGCATGGCCGAGTTGGGCTCGCTGAAAAAAGCCGCCGAGAGCATGGACATGTCCTACCGTCTGGCCTGGGGCAGGCTGAAAAAAATGGAGGAAGCTCTGGGCCGCCCCCTGGTGGAAAGCGGCGACAACCGGCGCGGCGGCTATCGCCTCACGCCCGCCGGCGAGGAGCTGGCCACGGCCTTCCGCCGGTGGGAGGACGAAGTGCGCCGTTTCGCCCTGGCGCACGCGCCCCAACTGTACGATCTCACCCTGGAGACCGGCGCGGAGGAAAATCCTGACGCGGAACAGGGCTCTGCCGCCCCGTCGCGGGACTGACACATGAGCGGGCGCATGCCGGACCGGCGTCCCGAAGCAGCGCGTTTCCGCCACCGGGACGCCCTGCTGGAAAAATCCCTGCCCGGCGCGGCTCTGGCTCTGGATGCCTGCGCCCTGGTGGACCTGAGCGCGGCAGAGGCCTTGGCGCGGGCGCGCCAGGCCGGGCGCATTCCGGCCTGCGGCGAAGGCTGCGCGGTCTGCTGCCGTCAACCCATCCCCCTGACGCCGCTGGAAGCGCTGTTGCTGATCCATTTTCTGCGTCTGCGGCTCGGCCCCGGAGAACGCGCGGCCCTGGCCCGGAATCTTGCCGCCGCCCAAACCCTTCCCGTTGTGCGGCGGGCCTGTCCCCTGCTGCTGGACGACCATTGCGCGGCCTACGCCGTGCGCCCCCTGGCCTGCCGCCGCTATCTGGTGCTGGACAGACCCTGCGCGCCCGGCGAGGACGCGGCGGCCAGCCGTCCGGGCGACCTGGCGCTGCCGGACCCAGGCCTGCTGGCCGCCGCCCTGCGGCGCACCCTGCCCTGGTACGCCCGCTGGCGCCAGGCTCCGCCGCAGGACGCCGCCGGGCCCGAAGGCCGGGAGGAAATCCGGCGTTTCTTCCATTCCGTGACCACTGTGATCCAGGCCCTGCCCTGGGAAAAAGAGCTTGCCCCAAAAAGCGGCCTCACCTAAACTTCCTCCCCTGAAAGCGCGTTAACATTAAAAATGTACATTTTTGGCGTGTAAAGACACCCGCTTCGGCGCTTAACAGCGCGATTAAATTGCCCTTACGCTTTCGTAGCGGGCGGCCTCTCACGTTGCCGCCAGAGCAATCCAAAGCGAAATCGCTCTAACGCCGAGCGGCGCGACCATTTTTCCGCCGCTTTTCCGGATGCACGTATGCCCACCAGCACCGCCACGTCCACGCGCGAGCCGGTCAACGCGCTTGACCGCGTTTCCGGCCTCCTTTCCCTGCTGCGCTTCGCCTTTCCGACCATGGTCATGATGGTCTTCAACGGCCTGTACACCATTGTGGACGTGATTTTCGTGGCCCGTTTCGTGAACACCGACGCGCTGTCCGCCATCAACATCATCAACCCGGCCATGGGCGTGCTCTGGGGCCTGAGCACCATGCTGGGCACCGGCGGCAGCGCGCTCATCGCGCGCAAGATGGGCGAGGGCGACAATGCGGGCGCGCGACGCAACTTCACCCTGCTGATCCTGACCGGCCTGCTGCTGGGCCTGTTCTTTTCCTGTCTGGGCCTGCTCTTTCTGGACCGGATCATCCGCGCCCTGGGGGCCACCGACCTCCTCGCGCCCTACTGCCGGACCTACTTCGGCGCCCTGCTGCTCTTCACCCCGGCGGCCCTGCTGCTGGCCCTGTTCGCCATCCTCTTCGTCACCGCCGGCAAACCCGCGCTGAACATGGCCCTGATTATCGCCTCGGGTCTGACCAACATCGCCCTTGACTATATCTTCATCGTCCCGCTAGGCATGGGCGTGGCCGGCGCGGCCCTGGCCACGGGCATCGCCTTTCTGATCCCGCCCCTGGGCGGGTTGTGCTTTTTCCTGCGCAGCAAGGGACCGCTGCACTTCACCCGGCCGGGCATGCGCCTGAGCGAATTCGGCGGGGTTTGCTTCAACGGCAGTTCCGAGATGATCGCCCAGCTTTCCATCAGCGTGACCACCTTTCTGTTCAACATCACCATGCTGCGTCTGGCCGGGGAAGCGGGCGTGGCGGCGCTGACCATCATGGCCTATTCGGAATATTTTCTGGTCACGCTTTTTCTGGGTTTTTCCATGGGCGTGTCACCGGTCATCAGCTATAATTACGGCAGCGGCAACCATGCCCGCCAACGCCGCATTTTACGATCCTGCCTGCTGTTCATCAGCGTGAGCTCCGTGCTGGTCTTCAGCGCGGCCATGCTGGGCGCATCCCGGCTCATCGGCATTTTCGCGCCGCCGGACAGCCGGGTGTTCGTCCTGGCCGACCAGGGCTTCCATATTTTCGCCTTCAGCTTCCTGTTCTGCGGCTACGGCATTTTCGCTTCATCCCTGTTCACGGCCCTGTCCAACGGCAAAATTTCCGCCATTGTGGCCTTTTTGCGCACTTTTGCCCTCATCGCGATCTTTCTGCTGGTTCTGCCGAAATTCTTCGGCCTGAACGGCGTCTGGCTGGCCGCCCCCCTGGCCGAAGCCCTGGCCGCGCTGGCGGCGGCCGTCTTCGTCTGGCGCTGGCGCGGCAATTACCACTATTTGTAGGGAAAAGTGGGAAAAAAGAACGGCAGGGATCAGGACGACCGGTCCAACTCCAGACGGCGCGCGTCCAGACAGGCCAGCCAGGCCAGGTCATGGCTGGCGGCCACCACCGTGGTTCCGGCCAAAGCAGCCTGCCGTACCGCCGCCTCAATGGCCTTGGCGCTGGCCGCGTCCACGCTGGAAGTGGGTTCGTCCAGCAGCAGGACCAGAGGCCGCAGGATCAACCGGGCGGCCAGAGCCACGCGCTGCTTTTCGCCGCCGGAAAGCGCCTTCCAGGGACGGCGCAGCATCTCCCGCTCCGGCGCGAAGCCCACGGCCAGCATGGCTGCCTCGGCGGCTTCACGCAAATCGTGGCGGCGGCCGCGCACGCGCAGGCCATAGACCACATTCTCAAACACCGACGTTTTGAGCAGATAGGGCTCCTGCAAAAGCAAGGTGACTTCCTGCCGGGGCGCGCGCCCCGGCGTGCCGTGAAAATGCAGCTCGCCGGAGGCCGGTTCTTCCAGAAAGGCCAGCAGGCGCAGCAAGGTGCTCTTGCCCGCGCCGTTGGGGCCGGTAAGGGCCAGCACCTCGCCGCGCGCGATGTTCAGCTCCGGCAGGCGCAGTACCGCGCGGCCCTCGTAGCGCTGGGTCAGATCCCGGCACTGGTACAGCGCGTTCATGCCCCGCCTCCTTTGCCGCCCCGATCGCGTTGGCGCAAGGCCGCCAGCGCAAGATTGACCACAAAGGCCATCAAGAGCAGCACCAGCCCCAGCGCAATGCCCTGGGCGAACTCGCCCTTGCTGGTTTCCAGGGCGATGGCCGTGGTCATGGTGCGGGTTTCGTAGCGGATGTTGCCGCCCAGCATCATGGCGATGCCCACTTCGGTGATCACCCGGCCGAAAGCCGTGACGCAGACCATGCCGATCTCGTAGCGGGCCTCTTTCAGCGAGCCCCAGGCCACCTGCGGGCCCGAAGCCCCCAGGGTCAGCAGGGTCTGGCGGCAGCGCGGGTCCAGCCCCTCCACGGCCTGGGCCGTCCAGGAGATCACGATGGGCAGAGCCAGCACGGCCTGGCCGATGGCCATGCCCGGCAGGGTGAAAAGCAGGCCGTATTCGCCCAGCGGCCCCCGGTAGGTGATGAAGGCGTAGACCAACAGGCCGATGAGCACGGTGGGAAAGGCCAGCAGGGTGTCGGAGATGAGCCGCAGACAGCGTTTGCCGGGAAAATCGCAGTAGCCGAGCAGAAAGCCGCAGGGCAGACCCAGAAGCACGGCCGCCGTCATGGCGTAGGCTGTGGAGAGCAGCGTGGCCGTGATGGCGGACAGCGTGGCCGCGTCCATGTGCAGGAGCAGGGCGAAGGCCTGCGTAAAGCCTTGGGAGAGATAGTCCATAACTGTATGTGCCCTGCGGGCCGCTTAAGGCTTGTCGCCCGGATGGGCTTGTCTCGCCCCGCGGGCGCAATGCTTTTTGCCTGCCCGGCCGACTGTAAGGGGCTTATCGCCTACCCGGCGCTTGCCGTGCCCTGCGGGCACAAGGGATTTACGCCTTCCGGCGTTTGGGCCGCCTCCGGCGCGGGCAGGGGGCGGGCTATGGGGCTGCGCCCCCTCCTCCGCCCCCTTGCAACCCCCCGGAGCACCCTGCTGGGCTGATTGCGGCGGCAGCGTAAAGCGGGGCTTGTTCGCGTGCTCACGTCGCCCCTTAAGCGCTGCCGCCGGGCCGACGACATTACATAGATCAAAAATTGCACTACATGAGAATTGACACGCGGCGCTTTCGGGGCGCAGCCCCTGGCGCTCCCCCCATTGCCGCCCGCGCCGGAGGCGGCCCAAACTCAAGCGGAGCGAAAAACGCCACGCCCGCAGGGCACAAAAAACGCCGGGCAAGAGACAAGCCCCCTGCGGCTGACAAAGGATGGGCGCCCATCATCAACCAAACGACAAATTCCGTGTCCGCAGGGCAAACCAACCCCCATCCGAACGACAAAGCCCTATCCAATATGAACGGAAACGGAAGCGGAACCATGTTCCGCTTCCGTCCCGCCTTCATTTATTTCCCGGCATTGGGAAAGAACAACTGCTTGCCTTCCAGCTTGTACGCGGCGATGCGCTTCTGGGTTTCGGGCTTCACCCACCAGTCCTCGAAGACCAGGGCCAGGTCTTTCTTGACCTTGGGGCACTGGGCCGGATTGACCGTGATCACGCTGTACTGGTTGAACAGGGCCTTGTCGCCTTCCACCACGATGGCGAGAGGATTCTTGTCCCCCTGCTTGTTGGCGAACTTGATCCAGGTGCCCCGGTCGGTGAGGGCATAGCCCTTCTTTTCAGCGGCCATGTTCAGGGTGGCCATCATGCCCTGCCCGGCGGAAACGTACCAGGGTTCCTTGTCCGGCGAAAGGCTGGAGGCCTTCCAGAGCTTGAGTTCGGCCTTGTGCGTGCCGGACTGGTCGCCGCGGCTCACAAAGGGGTTCTTGTGCCCGGCAATGGCCTTAAGGGCCTCGGCCGTGGTCTTGCCCTTGACCTGGGCCGGATCCTGGGCCGGACCCACCAGCACGAAGTCATTGTACATGATCTGGCGGCGGTCCACGCCGTGCCCGGCTTTGACGAATTCCATCTCGGCGGCGGGCGCGTGCACCAGCAGCACGTCGGCGTCACAGTTCTTGGCGATTTCCAGGGCTTTGCCCGTGCCCACGGCCACCCACTTGAGGTCGATGCCGGTCTCGGCCTTGAAGGAGGGTTGCAGGTATTCCAGCAGACCGGAATCCTGAGTGCTGGTGGTGGTGGCCATCATCAGTTTTTTGTCCGCGGCGTGGGCCGCGGGCAGGTTCAGGGCCAGGCAGAATGCGGCGGCCAGAGCCAGAATGGAAAGACGCTTCATAGATGCGACTCCTGTAATATGTTAAGAGAAATATGGTGTAGTGCATACCCGCGCGCGGGCGGCGCGTCAATGACCCCGGCGCAGCAATTGTCGTCCCCAGACAGCCTGACCCAGCGACAGGCCGCCGTCGCCCGGCGGCAGTTCATGGTGCATGAGCGGACTGAGTCCGCGTTCCGCCAGAGCCCGCGGCAGCAGACGCGCCAGCAGGGCGTTCTGCATGACCCCGCCGGAAAGGCCCACTTGGCGCGCGCCGGTTGTGCGGGCCGCCTCAGCGGCCATGGCCGCCAGCGCACTGGCCAGCGTGCCGTGAAAACAGGCCGCGATGCGCCCCGCAGGTTCCCCTGCGGCCTGAGCTTGGAGCACATGGCCAAACAGAACCGCGCTGTCCAGTTCCAGCAGGCCGTTCTTTTCCAGCGGAGGCAATGACCAGACCACGTTGTCGCGCAGCGCGGCTTCGTCCGTGGCCGCTTCCAGGCGGATGGCCGCCTGGCCTTCGTATGTGGTGGCCGAACAGAGCCCCAGTTGGGCGGCGACCGCGTCGAAAAGGCGGCCGCAACTGGAGGTCGGCGGGCAGTTCAGACCGCGCGCCAGCATTTCCCGCACGGCGACGGCGGCGGAAGCATATTCGCTATCCCAGGGCGCGGACCGCTCCCCGCATCCGGCCTGAAGCCGCAATGCCAGGGCAATGCGCCAGGGTTCACGGATGGCCGCCTCGCCGCCGGGCAGGGCAAAGGGAGAAAGCCGCCCCAGACGCTTCCAAGCCGGTTCCGACAGGTCCATCCAGAGCAGTTCTCCGCCCCAGATGGCGCCGTCGTCGCCCAGGCCCGTGCCGTCCAGGCAGAGAGCCAGGGCGGGCCGGTAACAGTCATTTTCCGCCAGCACCGAAGCGGCGTGGGCCGCGTGGTGCTGAAACCGCCAGAGCGGCAGGCCTTCCCGCGCGGCACGGGCCTCGGCATAGCGGGTGGAGAGAAAATCCGGATGCAGATCGCAGACAAGGGCTTTGGGCCGGACTTCCAGCAATTGCTCCAGATGGACAGCCACTTCCTCGTAAAAGCCCAGTGTGGCCGGATTTTCCAGATCCCCGATATGCTGACCCACAAAGGCTTCGCGCCCGCGCGTGAGGCAGATGGCGCTCTTGAGCTCGGCTCCGGCCCCCAGCACCGTGGGATCAGACGCTTCCCCGCCCGGCGCGCCGCCCAAAGGCGGCAGAAACACCGGGCGCGGCACGTACCCCCGCGCGCGCCGGAAAAATAGCGGCTCCACCGCTGAAGGGACGGCATCGGAGGCGGCAGCGGGAGCGGCCCCGTCCACGGCATGCCCCGGCCGCGGCGGACGCGGGGCCACCGTAAGCACGCTGTCGTCCACGCGCACCAGAATGTCCCTGTCGTGCAGCAGCCAGGCGTCGGCCAGATGTCCCAGACGGGCCAAGGCCTCGCGGTTGCCCAGACAGAGCGGTTCGCCGTGGGGATTGGCCGAGGTCATGACCAGCACCGGCGGCAGCGCCGCGCGCGGAACCAGCCAGTCGAACAAGGCCGCGTGCAGAGGCGTATAGGGCAGCATCAGGCCCACAGTACGCGCGTCCGGGGCCACTTCCGGCGGCAGCGCGCCCGCCGCCCCTGCCGGGGCCGCGCGGCGCGGACAGAGCACGATGGGCTTTTCCGGGCTTTGCAGCAGGGCCTCGTGTTCGGGCGTGAGCTCACAGAGCGCGCGGGCCGTGGCCGGATCGGCCACCATCAGGGCCAGGGGCTTGTGCGGACGGCTCTTGCGCCGCCGCAGTTCCCGCAGCGCCCCGGCGTCGCGGGCGTCGCAGGCCAGCTGAAAGCCGCCCAGACCCTTGAGCGCCAGAATACCGCCGTCCAGCAACAGTTGTCCGGCGCGGGCCAGAGCCTCGTGCTGATTGTCCCGCGTGGGACCGGTGTCGCCGCTGCGGGCCACGCGCCTGTCCACAAACCAGAGGCGCGGGCCGCAGACCGGGCAGGCTATAGGCTGGGCGTGAAAGCGCCGGTCGCCGGGATCGGCGTATTCCGCCGCGCAGTCCGGGCAGAGCGGAAAGCAGCTCATGGTGGTGGTGGCCCGGTCATAGGGGATGGCGCGGGTGATGGTATAGCGCGGGCCGCAATTGGTGCAGTTGGTGAAGGGATAGCCGTGGCGGCGGTTGGCCGGATCGCGCATGTCCGCGAGGCAGTCCGGGCAGATGCCCATGTCCGGGCTGACCAGCACGCTGTGCCCGGCATGGCCGTGGCTGGGCACAATAGTGAATGCGGTCTCGTCGGAAAGGGGCGCGAGTTCTTCCTCGTCCAGCCCCACCAGCCGGGCCAGGGGCGGCAGTTCCGCGCGCAGACGGCGGCCGAAGCGCGCCACCTCTTCCGGCGGGCCCTGCACCTCCATACGCACCCCGTCCGAGGTATTGCCCACCGTGCCGGTAAGCCCTCCCTCCCGGGCCAGCCGGTAGACAAAGGGACGGAAGCCCACGCCCTGAACCTGCCCGGCGGCTGTGAAAGCCCGGCGCGCTGTCTGTTTCATATCCATTGTCGCACTGTAGCCGAAAAGGAAAAAGTCCGCCAGACTGTTTATATGATCAAGATCAGACACCCTTGCCGGAACCGTGACTTTTCTGTATTCTCTTCTGTTATAATCGGTTCATTAAACTGTTCCCCGCCGTTGCGGCGGCAAGGAGGAGCGCCCATGCCCACGGAGTACCATATCGGCACCCGGATTCGTTCTTTCCGTGAGGAACGCGACATTGATCTGGAAAACCTGGCCCAGACCACCAATTTGAGCGTGGAATTTCTGGAAAAGCTGGAAAACGGCGAGATTTATCCCAGCATCGGCCCCCTGCAGAAAGTGGCCCGCGCCTTGGGGGTGCGCCTGGGCACCTTCCTGGACGACCAGTACACCCGTGATCCGATCATCGGGCACATCGGCGGCGCCGAAGCCGACCAGGCCCTGCACACCGGGCGCATGCCCCGGCCCAGCTATGTGTACCACTCTCTGGGCAAAGGCAAGAGCGACCGCAACATGGAACCCTTTTACATTGAAATTTTTCCGGACCCCTCGGTGGAGCGCAAAACCTCGTCCCATCAGGGCGAGGAATTCATCATGGTGCTCAAGGGCGAACTGCTGGTGATCTACGGGCGGGAAAGCCATGTGCTCAAAGCCGGGGACACCATCTACTACAATTCCATTGTGCCGCATTTCGTGGGCGCCGCCGGTGACGAGCCGGTGGAGATCATGGCTGTGGCGTACAATCCGTAGACCTCCCCGGCGGCGCGCAATCCGGTTGCCATCCCACGGACGGAGTAAAACATGGACGAAAAAGTACGCGAGCGGCAGGCGCAGTTTGAACTGCGCGAGTGGACCCTGGGGCAGATTCTCGACCATACAGTGGCCCGTTTTCCCGACCGGGAGGCCATTGTCTACGCTGACCGCAACTACCGCCAGACCTGGCGCGAATTCGCGGATGTGGTGGACCAGTTCGCCAAGGGGCTCATGGCCCTGGGCGTGCAAAAAGGCGAAAAAGTGGCGGTCTGGGCCACCAACGTGCCCTACTGGGTGGCCCTGCAATTCGCCACGGCCAAGATCGGGGCCGTGCTGCTCACGGTAAACACCAATTACCGCGAGCACGAGCTGCGCTATCTGCTGCGCCAGTCCGAATGCGAGAACATCTTTCTCATCGACAGCCTGCGCGACCACGACTATCTCGCCACACTCTACAAGCTCGTGCCCGAGCTGCGCACCCACGGGCGCGGCGAACTGCGCTGCGCCGGGCTGCCGCATCTGAAGCGGGTCTGCTTTCTGGGCGCGGAAAAGCACCGCGGCATGTATTCCGTGCCGGAAATTCTGGCCATGTCCGTCATGGTGGACGACGCGGCCTATCAGGCCCGCCAGGATTCCCTGGACCCCTGGGACGAAATCAACATGCAGTACACCTCGGGCACCACGGGCTTTCCGCGCGGGGTCATGCTGACCCATGTGGGCGTGGGCCTCAACGGCTACTGGATCGGCCGCCACCAGGGCTTTACGGAGCAGGACAGACTCTGCCTGCCGGTGCCGCTTTTCCACTGTTACGGCTGCGTGCTGGGCGTGTCGGCCTGCGTCAACCACGGGACCACCATGGTCATCCTGGAGAGCTATAATCCCCTGAAAGTGCTGGACGCCGTGGACAGCGAACGCTGCACCGCGCTCTACGGCGTGCCCACCATGTTCCTGGCCGAACTGGAGCACAAGCTCTTCAAGCGTTTCGACGTCTCCAGCCTGCGCACCGGCATCATGGCCGGTTCGGTCTGCCCCGAACCGCTCATGCGCCGGGTGGTGGAAGACATGTACATGAAGGAGATCACCATCTGCTACGGCCTCACCGAGGCCTCGCCGGTGATGACCCAGTCCGACATCCACGATCCGCTGTCCCTGCGCTGCGAAACCGTGGGTTGCGCCATGCCGGGCATCGAAGTGCGCGTGGGCGATCCCGACACCTGCGAGGAACTGCCGCGCGGCCAGGTGGGCGAAATCCTCTGCCGGGGCTACAATATTATGAAGGGCTATTACAAAATGCCCGAGGACACGGCCAAAGCCATCAGCCCGGAGGGCTGGCTGCATTCCGGCGACCTCGGCGTCATGGACGAGCATGGCTACGTGCGCGTCACGGGCCGGATCAAGGACATGATCATCCGGGGCGGCGAAAACGTCTATCCGCGCGAGGTGGAAGAATTTCTGCTTCAGATGGACGGCGTGCTGGACGTGCAGGTGGTGGCCGTGCCCAGCCGCAAGTACGGCGAGGAAGTGGGGGCCTTTGTCATCCCCCGGCCCGGCGCAGACCTGCTGCCCGAAGACGTGCGCGACTACTGCCGGGGCAAGATCGCCTGGTTCAAGATTCCCAAATACGTAGCCGTGGTGGAGTCCTTCCCGCTCACGGCCAGCGGCAAAATCCAGAAGTACAAATTGCGCGAAATGGCCGCCGAGCGCTGGCCCGAAGCCATGCGCTAACACAATGAGTGTTGAAACGCCCCGGCGAAACTCCCGCCGGGGCGCTCTTTTCTCCATGCCCGCATCGTGCTAAGCAACGGGGCATGAACAACGAAAATTTTACTTTGACCCCCGATACGGCGAACCCGCCGGACCAGGCCGGGCGATCCGCCGCCGGGAGCGGCGCTCCCCAGCCCGCGACCTGCGCCGCAGTCTGCCCGCTGGCCCGGATACCGGCTCCGGTTTGGAAATCCCTGTTGCGCCGCCCCTTTCGCAAGCGGCACCCCTTTATCTTCTGGCTGTTGGTTCTGGTTCTGATTCTGGCCGGCGTGGCGGCTTTCAGCCGCAACGAGGACAGTCAGCCGCTGTTCGGCGGCGGTGAGCGCCTGGCCCTGGTTACAGTGCGCGGACCGATCATGGACGTGGCCCCCACCCTGGCCTGGATCCGCAAAATCGAGCGCAATCCCAATGTGAAAGGCGTGCTGTTGCGGGTGGATTCGCCCGGCGGCGGCGCAGCCGCCTCGCAGGAAGTGTACGACGCTCTGGCCCGGCTGGCCAAAAAACGCCCCATCGCGGTGAGCATGGGTTCCATGGCCGCCTCGGGCGGGCTGATGGTCAGCATGGCCGGACAGCGGATTTTCGCCAATCCCTCCACGGTGACCGGATCCATCGGCGTGCGCATGGACATCCCGCAGCTTCAGGGCCTGCTGGGCAAAATCGGCGTGGGACAGGAAACCCTGGTCACCGCGCCGTACAAGAACGCGGGTTCCTATCTGCGCCCGCTTTCGCCCGAGGACCGGGCCTATTTCGAGGGCGTGCTCAAGGACATGCACGAGCAGTTCGTGGGCATCGTGGCCTCAGGTCGGAACATGCCGCGCGAACGGGCCGCGCAACTGGCCAGCGGGAAGATTTTTACCGGCCGGGAAGCCCAAAAACTGGGTCTGGTGGATGCAATGGGCGGCCAGGATGCGGCCCTGCGCTGGCTGGCGGACAAAACCGGCGTGCCCGCAACCCGCAAGCTGCTGACCCGGCCCAAGGAAGGCTCCTGGCTGGCGGAGAGCCTCAAATCCTGGTTCGGTCTGGATCTTTCATCCCTTGCCTCGACCACCGTCGGCGACTGGCGCACGCCGGTTTTCCTGTACCAGTTCTGAGTCCCGCGAGGGAAACAGGACGGCAAAAAAACGTTCAATGCAAAAAACCACATGAACTAAAAAGGGCGTCCGCAGGGACGCCCTTTTTAGTTGCCGTATGTCAACAGCCCTAGCTGTTTTCGCTGTTCTCGCTTTCCTCGAACTTCTGCTTGAGCAGGTCGCCCAGGCTCTGTCCCGCTTCCTGCGGGCCGGAATGGAATTCCTTGGGCTTGCGGCGTTCCTCTTCATCCTTGATCTGCTTGATGGAGAGGCCCAGGCGGCGCTCTTCGGCGCTGACATGGATGACCTTGGCCTGGATTTCCTGACCTTCCTTGTAGATTTCCGCCGGGGTCTTGACCTTCTTGCCGGACAGCTCGGAGACATGCACCAGACCTTCGATGCCCTCCTCAACTTCCACAAAGAGGCCGAAGTCGGTGATGTTGGTTACCACGCCCTTGATGGTGCAGCCCACGGGATAGGTATCCGGCACATGGCCCCAGGGATCGTCCACCAGCTGCTTGACGCCCAGGGTGAACTTCTCGTTTTCCTGGTCCACGGTGAGCACCTTGGCCTGCACGGTGTCGCCCACCTTGTACAGCTCGTTGGGATGGCGCACCTTCTTGGTCCAGGAGATGTCCGAAACGTGGATGAGGCCGTCAATGCCGTCCTCAATGCCGATGAACATGCCGAACTCGGTGATGTTCTTGATGACGCCCTCAAGGACAGTGCCTTCAGGGTATCTCTCGGCCACCAGTTCCCAGGGATTGGGACGCACCTGCTTCATGCCCAGGCTGATGCGCTTCTTTTCGCCGTCCACGCCCAGGATGACCACTTCCACCTCGTCGCCGGTGTGGACCATCTGGGAAGGATGACGCAGCTTGCGCGTCCAGGACATTTCGGAGATGTGCACCAGGCCTTCCACGCCGGGCTCCAGTTCCACGAACGCGCCGTAGTCCACCAGATTGGTGACCTTGCCGGTGCACTTGGCGCCTTCGGGGAAACGGGCGGAGATGTCCTGCCAGGGATCGGGCACCAGCTGCTTGAGGCCCAGAGAAACTTTGTTGTTCTCACGGTCGAAGGAAAGCACCTTGAGGGTCAGTTCCTGGCCCATGGTGATCATTTCCTTGGGATGGCGGATGCGCTTCCAGCTCATGTCCGTGATGTGCAGCAGGCCGTCCAGGCCGCCGAGGTCAACGAACACGCCGTATTCGGTGATGTTCTTGGCCTTGCCCTGGACGATCTGGCCCTCTTCCAGGGTGCGCAGCAGATCCTGCCGCTTGGAATCGCGCTCCTCTTCCAGCAGCACGCGGCGGGACACGATGACGTTGCTGCGGCGGCGGTTGATCTTGAGCACGCGGAATTCAAATTCCTGGTTGACCAGGGCGTCCATGTCCGGCACGGGACGCAGATCCACATGGGAACCGGGCAAAAACGCCTCCACCCCGCCGATGTCCACCGTGTAGCCGCCCTTGATGCGACGCACGATGTGGCCCTTGATGACCCTGTTGTTTTCCTGCACGTCCTCGAGCTGGTCGAAGACCTGCATGCGCTTGGCCTTTTCAAAGGAGAGGGTGATGGTGCCGTCCATTTCGTTCTTGCGCACCACATAGACGTCCACCCGGTCGCCCACGCTGACGGTCATGTTGCCGGCGGGGTCGCGGAATTCAGCCGCGGGGATCTGCCCCTCGGACTTGAAATTCACGTCCACCAGCACGTTGTCGTCATCCACGCGGACGATTTCGCCTTTGGTAATGGAGCCTTCTTCAAGGTCGCCAAAATCGGGATTGAGATAGTTTTCGAGGGCGCTTTCGAAATTGATTTCGTCGTGCCCGGTTTCCTTGTCTGCCATCTGCCATGCCTCCAAATAATTTCCCCTCACTGTGAGAGTGGGAAAAATTATCAGAGCGCTGGAAAAAGCACAAGCAAAATTGTCCGGCGCGGCGTTGCGGAGGATGATGGCTTCCGCATTGGCACTGCTGGACGTTTGCTCTCCGGCAAGGGCACGCTCCTTTTGTCTATTCAAAAAAAGAGGCGCGCTCCAGTCTCAACCGCCGGCGCGCCCCTTTGCTTGGGCTGCCTTGCGGGTCAGAGCGGCCACACTGTGGGCCCGGCACGGCAATGATCGGCACACGACAGCAATGGCCATATTCGGCAAAACCGGCGGAGAAAAGACGTCGGGTCAACAGGCCATGAGCCAGAGCAGGGCCGGTTCCGGCAACGCCGGCCCGGCGGGCGGAGCCGTTGCCAGACGGCGCAGGGAGGGCCCCACGTCATCGGGCCGAGCGGCCAGCCCCCGGCGCAGCAGATGCCCGGCCAGATCCTCGGCAATGCTGTTGAAGCAGCGCAGCTCAATCCAGACCGTCGCCCCCGCCGGAGCCGACGGGACAGAAGGCGCATTGTCCGGCCGCTGGGTGATGCCGGCGCGCATGGCCGCGTACCAGCCGCCCCGTCGCAGGGCGGCCCCGGCCACGCCGGGCATGGCCGCCGACAGGGCCAGCCGGTCGCCGGCGGCCAGCGGCACGGCGAAATCATCCACGGCCAGACCGTTACGCAGCAGGGTCTGGACCCGCTCCTCCAGATAGGCGGGCTCCAGGCCCAGACCACGGGTCAGAAAGAGCCCCAAGTTCGCGGCATCCTCGCCGCGCGCGGGCAGCAGCACGCCCCGGCGCAACAGGGCTGTGGCCTCGGACAACATTGCGGCCGGAAAAGCCGGGGGAGCATCAGACGACGTACTCATGGTTCCAGCATATCCTGAAAACCATGCCGGGCCAAGGCCTCGGCGATATGGCCCGCGCCGGGACACGCAACCGTTTTGGGGCGCACCCGTGGGCGGGATTTTGCCGAGGGTCGTGGCCGTTGCCGTGGAACAGTCCGGAGCCCGGTCCGTCCGGCAATGGCGGCAGGCCGACCCTTGACTTTTGCGCCCCCCTGTTGTCCTCTGCCGTCTGTAGCGGGGAATTCCGTGCGAATCGGAAACAGTCGCGCTGCGGTAAGAGGGTACAGAGCTTCTTCGTCCCCCGGAAGGTTTCCGGAGGGACGCGACAGCCAGCCGTCCATACGGTGAAGGCGAAGCCGAGGCGCGGGGCCGTTGTCCTGAAATCTCGCGGGACGCCGACCTCCATATCCCTCAAGTCCGAACACCCGCCGGCCAAGGCGTTCAGTGCGCCGACGGCCATCATACATCACCTTTCAACGCACGATTGAGGAGGTCGCCATGTCTTGTATCCTGCGCAAATTTCCGCGCTTCCTGCCGCTTTTCCTGCTCCTGCTGGCCCTTATGGCCGCGTCCGTCCAGGCGGCGGAGCGGAAAGCCCCCAAGGAAGGCGTGCTGCTGGTGGCTTTCGGCACCAGCGTGCCCGAAGCCCTGCCCTCGTTCAAAGCCGTGGACGCGAGCTTCAAGGCCGCATTTCCGGACAGCCCCGTGGTCTGGGCCTACACCTCGCAGATCATCCGCCGCAAACTGGCCAAGCAGGGCCGTCCGGTGGGCGGCATCAGCGACGGGCTTGCCGAACTAGCCAAGGGCGGCGTGAAGCTGGTGCGCGTGCAGTCCCTGCACGTGATGCCCGGCGAAGAATTCACGGAGCTGGAGCGGGCGGTGCTGCTTGACCTGCAAAAGCATCCCGGCCGTTTTGAGGCCGTCTATCTGGGGCGCCCCCTGCTGGAATCGCACAAGGACGCCCTGCGCGTATCCAAGGCCGTGCTGGCGGACATGGGCGACAAACGTCAGAAGGGCGAAGCCGTGGTGCTCATGGGACACGGTCAGGCCCACGGCCGGGCGGATCTGGTTTTTGAGGGCATGCGGGCCTCGTTCAAGGAAAGCGATCCTCTGGTCTTTATGGCCACAGTGGAAGGCGCGCGCGGTTTTGACGACCTGCTGGCCGAACTCAAGGCCCACAAGGTCAAAAAAGTCTGGCTGCAGCCTCTGATGGTGGTGGCCGGGGACCACGCCCGCAACGATCTGGCCGGGGACGAGGAAGACTCCTGGGCGTCCAGGCTCAAGGCCGCCGGGTTTCAGGTGGAGACCAACCTCAAGGGCCTGGGCCAAGTGCCCGGCGTGCGCGATGTCTTTGTGGCTCATGCCAAAGAAAATGTGGACGATCTGACCAAGGAGCCCAAGAAGCAGTAAAAGCTGTTCGCAAAGCGGAACCATCCGCCGGTATCCAAGGGCCGTCCGCTTCCGCGCCAAGGAAGCGGACGGCCTTTTTCGAGCCGGACGCGGCGGAAGGGGCTACCAAAGCGCCGGGATTTACAGTAGCCTGCTCCTTGATGCGGCCTGCGGCTCCCGTGCCGCAAGCCCGGAGGTTTTTACATGCCCAAGCCGATCAAAAAAACGCGGCCCGCGCGCCGGGACAAAAAAAGCGCCTCTTCCGCGCCGGTTCCGGAGACCGCCCGCCGCATGGAATACGGCCCGGAGGAACGGGCACTGTTCAACAACGCCATCCACATCGCGGGCGTGGTGGTGCGTACCTTCGGGCATCTTTGCGAAGTGGCCGTCCATGACTTCCGCGACCTGGAGCACTCTCTGATCCATATTGAAGGCTCGCTGACCGGGCGCAAACCCGGCGCGCCCATCACCAACATCGTGACCAAGGCCTGGCGGCAGGGCGGCAACGGGGTGGAAGACATCGTGGCCTATCCCACGTCCACGCCCTCTGGCAAAACGCTCAAATCCTCCACCAGCTTCATCCGCAACAGCCGGGGTGCCGTCATCGGGGCCTTTTGCCTTAATTTCGATCTGACCGGCTTCGAGCGTTTTCAGTCGGTTTTGCACTCGGTCATGCACTATGAAAGCCAGCCCGGCAAGGTCGTGAGCGAAGCCTTCGCCTCCTGCATGGGGGAAACCAGCGAGGCGATCATCGAGACGGCCATCAAACGGGCAGGCAAGCATCCGGCAGGCATGAACCGCGAGGAAAAAAAGAATTTCATCCGCATTCTCGACGAGGAAGGCGCTTTTCTGATCAAGGGAATGGTGCAGTATCTGGCCAAGACCATGCAGGTTTCCATTTATACGGTCTATAATTACATGCGCGAGCTCAAGAAAGAGTCGTCCGAATAGCGCGCCATCAACGACGCCCACGCCGGGCCGCCTCGACGGAATCTCCGTCAGGGCGGCCTGTTTTTTTGTCCGCCCCGCCGGAATCTATATTTACAAAACTTTTTAAATTAAAATTTTTTGTTGACACTTTTCGCGCGCCCGTGCCATGCTGACTCCGTACCCGGCAGTCCCCCAACACCGCAGCTCGCAGGAGGGAATCATGGACACGGACGACACCGGACTGGCGGACCTCATCGCCGCTCCCTTCCTTCTGATAGTCAGCCTTATTTTCCTGTACAACATGGACATCTTCATCGACGTGGGCCTGCCGTCGGTGGTCAGTCCGCGCACCTTTCCCGGTTTCATCGTGGTCTGCATCGCAGTGTTGTCACTTCTGTTCTGCTTTTTCGCGGCCTACGTCTTTCTCAAAAAGAAAACGGCTGCGCGCCCGCCAGCCGATCCCGCAGCAGCGGCGGCGGAAGCCGAGGATCTGGCCGCCATGGGGCAGGCCGGTTCCGCGCGCGGCTTTCTCAGTTATATCCTGATTCTCTACGCTTACCGCTACCTCATGGAATACTGCGGCTTCCTGATCGCCACGCCTCTGGCCATGGCGGGCGTGGCCTGGCTGCTGCACGGGCGGCGCTGGCATATTCTGCTGCCCTCCTTCGTGGCCTTCGCCTTCGCCCTTGACTACATGACCTTCCATTGCATCCGCATCGCCCTGCCATTGGGCAAATTTTTCGAGTGAGGCCCGCATGTTCACGGACATTCTCAACGGACTGATTTCCGTCTGCGCTCCCGGCCCCGTTCTAGGCATTGCCGGCGGCATTCTGGTGGGCATAGCCTTTGGCGCCATTCCCGGCATTTCCGGCATCATGGGCATCGCCATCCTGCTGCCGTTGACTTTTTACGTGGATCCGCTGATCGGCATCCCCATGCTGCTCGGCATATACAAGGCCGGCATTTTCGGCGGCTCCATCTCGGCCATATTGCTCAACACGCCCGGCGCGCCGCCGGCCATCTGCACTTCCATGGAAGGCTACCCCCTGGCCCGGCAGGGCAAGGCGGGCAAGGCCCTGCATACCGCGCTTTCAGCCTCGGTCTTCGGCGACACCTTCAGCAATCTGCTGCTCATCTTCGTAGCCGCGCCCCTGTCCCTGTTCACTCTCAAAATCGGCTCGGCCGAACAGTTCAGCCTGATCATCCTGGCCCTCACCGTGGTGGGCAGCATTTCTGGCCCCTCGCTGATCAAGGGCATCATTTCCTGCTGCCTGGGCATTCTGGTTTCCACCATCGGCATCTCAGAGTCCACCGGGGCCACGCGCTTTACTTTCGGCATGCAGGATCTGGCCTCGGGCCTCTCGCTGATTCCTATGGTCATCGGCCTGCTCTGCCTGCCGGAAGTCATCCACCAGGTCAGCCTGGGCCTGCGCAAAACCATGCGGATGACCCTCCGCGCCGCCCACCCGGACGACGACCACATGACCTGGGCGGAATTCAAAGCCTGCATCCCGATCATGCTACGCTCATCCCTGATCGGCTCCTTTCTCGGGGCCATGCCCGGCATCGGGGCCACCCCGGCGGCCTTCATGTCCTATTCCGAGGCCCGGCGGACTTCCAGACACCCGGAAAAGTTCGGGCACGGAGCCATTGACGGCATCGCCGCGCCCGAGGCGGGCAACAACGCCACCACCGGCTCGGCCATGATCCCCATGCTGACCTTGGGCATCCCCGGCGACGACGTCACGGCCGTGCTCATGGGCGCGTTCATCATCCAGGGCATCACTCCCGGCCCTATGATCTTTCAGGAGCACGCCCAACTGGTCTACGGCATCTTCGGTGGCCTGCTGATCTGCGACGTGCTGCTCTATTTCATCGCCAAGGCCGGTTTCCGGATCTGGGCTCGACTGTCCCGGCTGCCCAAATACGTGATCTTTTCGGCGGTCACCGTATTTTCCTTTGTGGGCGCGTACAGCATCAACCAGAGCATGTTCGACATCATGACCCTGATTCTCTTCGGGATCATCGGCTACTTTGTGCGCCGCTGGCATTACAGCGCCGGAGCCTTCATCATCGGCTTCGTGCTCGGCCCCATCTGGGAGCGCGCTTTTGACCAGTCCATGGTGCTGTCGGACGGCAGCTTCATGATCTTCATCGAAAGCCCCATTTCCGCCGTACTGCTGGCTCTGGCACTCTTTTCCGGCATCTGCATCGCCATGACCCGCCGCCGTCAGCCCCGGCTGGCCGCAGCGGCCGGGTCCGTCGAATAACGCCCGTTCACCGCGCCATAACCGAACACGGCTGGCTCAACGCCGCCACCTTCAAGGAGCCTTGGCGCATTGAGGGTAAAAAAACCCTGGGTTTCGAACTGGCCGAACAGTTCGGCTGGGAGGCTCCGGACGCGGTGCTGGTGCCCTGCGGCGGAGGACTCGGGATCATCGGCATTTACAAGGGGCTGCGCGAATTGCAGAAAATCGGCTGGATCGGCCCCAAGCTGCCCCGGCTGATAGCCGTGCAGTCCGCGGGCTGCGCGCCTATGGTGCGGGCCTTCCGGGAGGGAAAGCCGGATGTGGAGTTCTGGGAAAACGCGAAAACCTGCGCCTTCGGCATCACGGCTCCGCGTCCTCTGGGCGCGTTCCTGACTCTGGAAGCTCTCCACAAGACCAACGGCTGCGCCGTGGCTGTGGATGACGCGGCCATTCTCCGCGCGCAAAAAGCACTGGCCGCGCGCGAGGGTTGTCATGTCTGCCCGGAAGGCGCGGCCCCCCTGGCCGCCCTGCCGGAGTTGCGCCGCAGCGGCATCATCGGCCCCAGGGACCGCGTGGTGCTGCTGAACACCGGCACGGGACTGAAGTATCCTGAAACAGCGGACTACAAGGCCCGGGAGATCGCACCGGACGCGTCCATCGCCTGAGCGGCTGCTGCCCCCGGCCGCCGGAACTTCAGCCTGACTTTCGGGAAAGCGACCACAGGACAGCCCAAAGGGCCGGCTCCGTTGGCGACAAAGAAACCATACGGGAATCGACGGCAACGATAACGACGCCTTTCCCCAAATGGCAACTTTGAACTGTGTAGCGTTTTAAAACGAAACAGTCCCTAATTTTCCGAAATGGAGAACTCGCCGTCGTCCGCCATGACCACCGTAAAACGGCGCGCGCCGTCGGTGCGTGTGCCCAGTGTGCCGTTCAGGGCGGGCACGGTTCCGGCCAGCAGGGCCCTGAAGTCATCCCGCTTGCCGGAAACGCTGACTTCGGTGCGCCAGACCTGCGGGCCCAGACGCTCTTCCGGGGCGGCCGGATCACCGGGAGAAGAGGACGCGGCGGCGTAGCATTCCAGGAGCAGATGAACCGAATAGACGGTGCGTTCCGTCATGGTGGTCCGTTCCACCGGCACATACCGCACCCTGCCCCGGTAGCGGATGGGCCGGTAGCCCCGTTCGATGCCGGTTTCTACGGTGGTGACGGGCTCGCCCGGCCAGTAGGAAATTTTCGCCACATAGGCCGCGCCCTTGCGTTGCGTCGCGGGCGGATAGCCGGCCTCGCGGAATGCGGGCTCCAGCAGGCGGCTCACTTCCCGGAAGAGCAGATCGTCCGCCCCCACATCCACATTGCCGGGGATCAGCAAACACGGCCCGCCCGCGACAGGCGCGTCCGGATCGCGCAGGGAATCCACGCTCACCGCGTAACGGGAACCGCAGGCGCAGAGCAGCAACGCGCAGCAGGCCAAGCAGAATCCAACGCAACGCTTCATACCCGCATCCTCCAACAATGCCCGCCGCCACGCAGATTGAGGAAAAGGGCGGCGCGGATGCCGCGCCGGGCAAGTTCCGGCGCTCTCAGCGCTTGTCCACGATCCGCTTGGACTTGCTGAAGGTGCGCGGCAGGCTGGCGTAATCCGCCACCCGTACCTCCATGCGCGCCAGGATGGCCTTGTGCAGCCGCCGCTCCACGGCCTGGGCCAGGGCCTCGTCGTTGCCGGAGTGCCGCCCTTGGGCGCGTTCCACGGTCAGGGCCAGATGGTCCAGAGAACGCTCGTCCCTGGTCAGCTCCATCTGGTATTCGCCGCCCAGCTCCGGGAACCGGCCGATGACTTCCATGATCTGGCCGGGGTAGATGTTCACGCCCCGGTAGATGATCATGTCGTCGGAGCGGCCGAGAATGCGGTCGTGCCGGGGCATATTCAGGCCGCAGGAACAGCGGCCCGGCAGCAGGCGGGTCAGATCATGGGTGCGGTAGCGCAACAGGGGTACGGCCTCCTTGCGCAGGCTGGTGACCACCATCTCGCCCACTTCGCCCTCGGGCACGGGCTGAAGGGTGTCCGGGTCCAGCACTTCGATGATGAAAAGGTCCGCCCAGTAATGCAGGCCTTCGTGCGCGTCGCAGTCCATGGCCGTGCCCGGACCGTACATTTCGGTCATGCCCGCGATGTCGTAACTGCCTTCCAGGCCCAGCTTGCTTTCAATGGCCAGACGCATCTTTTCGCTGCGCGTCTCGGCCCCGCAGATCATCCTGCGCAGGCGGATTTGGTCACGGATGCCGGCGCGCTCCACCTCCTCGGCCAACAGCAGGGCCATGGAAGCCGTAGCGCCGAAGCAGGTGGCCCCCACATCCCTGAGCAGTTGCAGATGCATTTCAAGATTGCCCGGCCCCACGGGGATGGTCAGCATGCCGAACAGCTCGCTGCCCAACTGAAAGCCCGCGCCGGCGGTCCACAGGCCATAGCCCACGGCCACCTGCATCCGGTCTTCGGGCGTGAGCCCGGCCAACTCGTAGCAACGGGCCATCTGGGTGCTGAACGTCTCAATATCGCGGCGGCTGTAGGCCAGAATTTTGCGCTTGCCCGTGGTGCCGCTGGAAGCATGGATGCGCACCACCTCTTTTTCCGGCACGCAGAGCAGCGGCAGGGGGTAGCCCTCGCGCAGGTCTTCCACGTCCACCGTGGGCAGCAGACGCAGATCGTCCAGACTGCGGATGTCCTCGGCCTGCGCGCCGCACGCCTCCAGGCGCGCCCGGTACTGCGGCGAATTGCGGGCCTGACGCAAGGTGTAGCGCAGGCCTTCCAGCTGCACCTGCCGGATCTGCTCGTCCGTGAGCCGGGGAATAAAGCGATAGTCGCGCTCGGGCATGGGCTCTCCTTAATTGTCTTGCTCTGTCCGCCTTATGTCCCCTGCGGCAAAGCCCTGTCAATACGCTCTCTCGGAGGAGGAACTGCCCGGCGATAGACAGCACAACCGATCCAACCGTAATTTTTCTTCCTGTCTATAGGAATCTCGGCCACGCGAACATAAAGACCGCTCTTTTCCACCGCATGCTGCAAGGCCTCCGTAAAAATTGCTGAATGCTCGCCATGGGTTTCACCTACCACCAGGACATCCGGAGGATTCTCGCACAATGTTTTTTCAAAACGGAACGGATCACAACCGGCCAAGATGAACGTGCGACTCAGGTCACTCATGGCCGGGCCGGACGGAAGCGCGCCGGTCACGGGATAAAGAAAATACATGAAGCCGCTGATGCTCAATGTCCCACTCGGGGGCAGAGCCGCGCGAATGGCACGCCCTGCCAGCAGCGTATTGGATTCCGGGATATATCTCTCCGGCCAGACGGGGGAAGGAAACGCGCCCAACACGTCCAACGTCATGCGCGCTTGCCCCATCCCAGGCAGAGCGGCAAGCAAAATGACCCAAGCCAGACAAAGCGCAACCACGCCTCCCCGCCGCAGACGGGACGAAACACGCAGAACCCTGCCCCAGGTGAGGGCGCACAAACCCGCGCAACCTGGCAGGACAACCGCAAAGTGGTAAACGAATCCGATTTTGCTCAACGGCTCCAGCAGGGGCAGTAACGCCAGAACCAGCCAGAACCAGGCCCGCCCGCGCGTGCCCCTAGCTGTCTGACGCCAAAAAAGTATTGCCGCGCCGGCTGTCAGGAGCAGTAGAGGCCAGAATTCCCGCAAGGCTCCCTGCCCGTTGTTGACGAATTTGTGCCAGACACGCCCGGCCTCCGGCCCATAAATGGCCCCGGTCTGGACATAGAATTGGATCAGTTCGGCTACGCCGCCACGCAGTAAGCCTGTCAGAGCCAGAAGCAGAAGCCCGCCGAAAAAACCGCCCGCAACGTAACGCCAGAGAGCCCGGGGTCCACGCCCCAACCAGACGGCGACGGCGCCCGCCACGGCGAAAATGGCGAAAGGCTCGCGCAGCAGAACTCCCAAGGCGGTCAACACGCCCGCGGCGAACCAGCTCGGGCTGCGCTCGTCTTTCTCCCGTGCCAGATCCAGAGCCAGAAAGAGAGGAATGTACGCGGCAAAAATACTGTTTTTAAATCCGGCCTGGATTACTGCCGGCAAATTCATGGCGGTAAGAAAAGCCAGCGCCAGCAGCATGCCTCCCACGGCGCTGCGGCTTTCCCGCACGAGGAGGCGGCAGAACAGCCATCCGGCCCAAGCGGCCACCAGCATATCCGCCAAACGCAGCCAGACAAGCGCATTGCCCGGCAAAGCGCACAGCCAGGAAAGCAGCAAGGGATACAACATGAAGCCCCCGGCGTCAGGCAGACCTTGCCCTTGGGCCAAGCTCCGGTGGATGAACTGGGCCCAATATGCATAAAAGCCCTCGTCCATATACGGGAAAGATCCCAGAGAAATCAGTCTGGGACAAACCGTGCTGACAAACACCACCAGCAGAGACCATACCCCCGAGCGGGGTTGATAGACCGGATATTGAACGGACATGGCTTCCCGGTCAGTCTCAGAAAAACATGCGCTGTCTTGCACCATGAATTTAGCGGTGTAATGCCGTATAGAGCGATTCCACCGTCCTCTCCTGCGCGGCGCGCGGCAGACCATGCCAGAGAGGAAGACGAATCAAGCGGACCGACAAATTGTCGGTCCGGCTCATGGCGCCATGAGCCCGCCCGTAGCGCCGCCCGGCAGGCGCGGAGTGCAGGGGCACATAGTGGAAGACAGCATAGATGCCCTGCTTTTTGAGCTCATCCAGTACGGGCTGGCGGTCAATATCCGGCGCGAGCAGAACATAGTACATATGTGCGTTGTGAAGGCAATGGGCCGGAATCACCGGCCTGCGCAGAAGGCCTTCCTTTTCCAGCGGCTCCAGCATCTCATGATAACGCCGCCAACGCGCTATGCGATTTTCGGTAATCTCGCCGGCTTCTTCCAACTGCGCCCAGAGAAAGGCGGCAATGAGCTCACCCGGCAGATAGGAAGAACCGGCTTCCTGCCAAGTGTATTTATCTACCTCTCCCCGGAAGAAGCGGCTGCGATCCGTACCTTTTTCGCGAATGATCTCGGCCCGCTGCACCAGATCCGGATCATTGACCAGCAGGGCGCCGCCCTCGCCGGAAATGACGTTCTTGGTTTCATGAAAACTGTACGCGCCCAGATGGCCTATGCTGCCCAGTGCCCGCCCCTTATACGTGGACATAAAGCCTTGGGCCGCGTCCTCCACGACCTTGAGGCCGCGCCGTTGGGCAATTTCCATGATGGCGTCCATCTCGCACCCCACGCCCGCGTAATGCACTGGCGCAATGGCACGGGTGCGCGGAGTGACGGCGTCCTCAATGAGGCCTTCGTCGATGTTCAGCGTATCCTCGCGGATATCCACGAACACGGGCACGCCGCCGCGCAGCACCACGGCGTTGGCTGTGGAGACAAAGGTATAGGAAGGCATGATCACCTCATCGCCGGGCCGGATGTCCAGCAGCAAGGCCTGCATTTCCAAAGCCGCCGTGCAGGAATGCGTGAGCAGGGCCTTAAGGCAGCCGCTCAGTTTTTCCAGCCGGTGGTGGCAACGCTTGGTGTACGGGCCGTCGCCGGCCAGTTTACCGTTAAAATGAGCCTCGGCGATATAATAGAGTTCCTTGCCGGTCATGTGCGGCCAGTTGAAAGGAATATGTTCGGGCATGACGGCCTCCGGTTAAGGCTGTTGCGGAGCCGGCGCGGGCCGGACCGCGAACACATAGAATTTAAGCGCCAGAAACAAAAAGGCGGCGCAAACGAAGATGGCCGCGAGCTGCACCAGCTGATGCGGGTAGCCGAACTTGTCCACACAGACATAGAGCATGCCCAGATTGATACTGTAGCTGCAGGCGTGAGCCAGCAAAAACCGCCCCCCTGCACCTGCCGTGCCGCCCTTATAACCAAATGTATACTTTTTGTTGCCTAAAAAAGAAACCAGCATGGCAAGCGGATAGGATACGCCCACCACCAGCTTGGGGTCCGCGCCCAGCCATGTGAAAAAAAGATAGATGCCGTACCCGACGACATTCTGGGCCACGCCCACAACGCCGTAGCGGATGAGCTGACGCAGGGAGCGCCCGGCCAGCAGGCGGCGCAACGAGCTTATCATGAAGCGGGGAATAGCAAGCAGCGAGACGGGCGTCAATGCCGTATTGCCTGGCAATGGTTCTTTTGCTTATACTCTGTCGCCGGATAAAAGTGAGGCCCCAATGGGAAACGAGGCGTTCGCGCGAAAATGGAATTTTGGCCCACCCGAGACGGCACTGCTCAAAGGCGTCGCTGTCTGTATGCTGCTCTGCCACCATCTCTTTTTCACACCCAGCGATGGCTATGATGACTGGTTTGTGGCAGGATATCCTTTCTGGCATAGCCTCGCTATAGTCTGCAAATCCACTGTCGCCCTGTTTCTTCTACTTTCCGGATTTGGCCTTTACCGTTCCAGCCAACGTAATCCGCTCAATACATTTGAGTTTTATAAAAAACGGCTACTGCGTCTTTATCCGACCTATTTTTTGGTCTGGCTGATCTTTGTTCCACTGACGCTTATCTTTACAGATCACAGCTTAGCTGCGGCGTTCGGCGATTATATTTCCCTTAAGCTTATCGCCAATCTGCTTGGCATCCAAATGTATTTTGGCATGTATGGCTATAATCCCACATGGTGGTTCATGACTGCCATTCTTACTATGTACGCATTCTTCCCCGCCTTTTACCGGCTGGCCGGAACCCGCTGGGGGCTTGAAATATTGGCTGTTGCAGCGGCGGCCATAGATATATTCGACGTATGGTTTATCAACGCCATCATCCGCCAACAGTCATTTGCTTTTATTTGGGGCATGCTTCTGGCAAAGCATTACTGGATCGAAAAAAGTACACAATGGCCGCGCATTCCGTTACTAATGGCTTGTGCAACAGTTTGTCTGATCGTGAGCTGGATACGCTTGGGCTTTGAGAATCCCGGGCATCCTTTCTGCGGTGACACCTTTCTCGCGACCGCTTTGATTATACTTATATGGTCCACCATACCATATGGATCATGCACATTTCGTTTTTTTGCACTGCTGGGCAATCACTCTTATTCCATTTTTCTTTTTCACATATTTATTATCGGCTTTTTACTGCATAATCTTGTTTATGCAACAAAAAATCCGCTTTTCATTCTTTTCAGCAGCCTCTGCCTGTGCCTTCCAATTGCCTTAATTTTGGATAAATTTGAAAAAATATTGGTACAACAATGTCAAAAATTATTACATATGTCTTCTATTAGAGCTGTCTTGTAAAGATATATTGATACTTTCATCAATAATATAAACAGGCCTTCCCTTAACTTCATCATAAATGCGCCCGAGATACATACCAATAATACCCAAATTCCCGATAATTATACCGCCAATAAACCACACCGACACCATGAGGCTGGCCCAGCCGCTGATGGGGATGCCCCAGAAAATCTTTCGAGCAAATATCCAGGCCGCCATACACAGAGAAAACACCATAAGCCCCACCCCCACACGGATGGACAGGCGTAGAGGCTTGTTGGAATAGGCGATGATAGAATCCAAAGCCAAACCGATAAGTTTTGGCAACGTATAAGAACTCTTGCCAGAGTAACGGGCTCCATGCACTACATCTATAAATCCCGTTTTAAAACCAAGCCAATGCAATTGGCCGGGAATGTTACGTGTGCTTTCTCCCATGCGCCGATATGCCTGTACCATTTTATGAGAGAGAATACGAAAATTACCCACTTCTCCATCGTAATTCATTCCCGAAAGCCAATTAAAAGTAGCCATAAAGAAACGAGAACTCAGGCGCTTCCAAAACCTATCCTGGCGTTTGCCACGACGTGCGCAAACCATGTCAAAGCCCTCTTTTGTCTTCGCATACAAACGAGGAATTTCTTCCGGCCTATCCTGCATATCGCAGTCCATGACCACTACCCAATCCCCCTCGCTCAGATCAAGGCAAGCTGTAAGAGCATGGTGCTGACCGAAATTACGTGAAAATCGCGCAACTTTCACGCGGCTATCTTTATGGGCAAGCTTTATCAATTCTTCCCATGTCCCGTCATTACCCCCATCCTCAACAAATACAAACTCTATTTGGTCAAAATCAGACATAGAGTCAAATACAATGAGAGCGCGGTCATAAAGAGCCTGCACAGATTCTCTGCTTTTATACCACGGGACTGCGATTGATAATTTCATAGATTACTTTCTCTTTAAGAAAGAAATTAAGGAAAACACACAATTTCTTTTTCTATAAAATGTAAAGTAAAATTTTTACTATCAAAGAGCAGTGCGCACACCTTGTTTTTGGCATGGCGCGGCTGCCCCACCGAGCCTGGATTTGCAAATAATTTACCATGCTCTTCTCTGCAATAGGGGCGATGTGTATGTCCCCAAAAAATGGCATCATAGGGCAAAGATACGAGATTGGCTAAATGAGGGTTATCGGCGTAAAGGTATTCCTCAAGTGGATCCCAAGGGCTTCCATGGCAACAAAAAAACAATCTTCCGTCTATAGACATTTGACATGAGCTATCAAGGGTTGCAAGCCAATTCAAATTTTTTTCTGTAAGATGAGCCCGGGCATATGCAATCCCTTGGAGTACACGCTCATTTACATTACGTGTAATACCGTTCAATACATAGTTATCATGGTTTCCAAGGAGACATATAGTTTTTTTCTTTTGCAAAAATTCAGAGACTTCATTAACCTGACAGTAGTATCCAACGATATCACCTAGACATATAGATAAATCACAAACAGAAAATTCTTCATACAAAATATTTAAAGCGTCCATATTAGCATGGACATCACTAAAAATAAGAATTTTCATATCTATTTTTTATTTGTAAAATTGTATCTTCTAAAGAAAATTTCGGCAAGAATTTTAACTCATTACGCTGCTTATCATCTGCAAAAAACCATTGATTGTTTTCTTCTAAATCTTTTTTATGACTAAAAGTAACATTTGAACAAGACTTACAGAGGGAGATACATAATTTTGCTAACTCAAGATTAGAGTAACTCTTCGGCGAAACAATATTATAAACACCTTGTGCCCGCAAATTCTTCAAAGCCACCCCAACAGCCAAAGCGACGTCACGCACGTCAAGATAATTTTGCACGCGCTTACCGTTTCCCGCAATCATTAAATCCTTATTCTTAAGGCATTGACGTATAAAGGTAGGTAAAATTTTATCCGGCGGCATTCCCCAGCCCACCGGAGAGGGGATACGCAACACAATGACGCGAATTGTCTCCCCCAAAGCAGCTTTGAGTGCATGCTCAGCGAAAAGCTTTGATGCATGATAGACAGTCAGTGGTTTTTCTGGATGATTTTCCGTAAGCGGCAGGATAGACGGCGCGCCTATGACCTGGACACTAGAAAGATAGATAAAAACGCGACAACCCAGCTTACGCGCAAGGCGGGCCATCTGCATGCTGCCCAAACAATTTGTTTTTACAATAGCCTCATCAAAATTATCAAATGATATTGCCGCTGCAATGTGTACGATGGCATCACAGCATTCAATTTTTTTTAATATTTTTTCACAAAACTCCGCTTCGCCCAGCGTGGCTTCAATGACACCCATAGCGCCAGAAACGCGCCTGCTACTTCTTAGAACTTGGATAACCTCAAACGCTTCCTGTAAATGCTCAAGTACTGCCGAGCCTATAAAGCCATTGGAGCCAGTTAGCAAAACTCTATTCATATTTTTCTCTGTTCAAGACGAGACGAGCATCACGCTTTCATAGCGAATAACTTTTCCATCTCTCGGTTCAAGGTATTTTTCGACTTTCCCATCTTCAAAGCAATATTCACGTAAACAAGCAAAAGCATCCTTAAAACCGAGAAGGTCACGCATAGGGACCGTACCTGAAAACCGCACATTAAGTTCAAAACATGTCGGCACACCTTTATGCATACGCAATTGAATATTCAATGGGCCGACAGCGTTAAACGCATCCGAAATCCTACGACATTCAGCAAAAATAATTTCATTATGCACCGTACTGGCCAACACGGTCGTCCCATTTTTAAGTTGCCTTTGCATCACTATCATACCTGCAAAAACATTATATTGCGTCCGATATGTTGCGACAGTGTATTCATCACATTCATCACCCAGTAATTCTTGGATAACATATGGCACGCCAGTGCACTTTTTACGCAATAGCTCTAGATCTTCCATAGATTCAAGCATCTGTACGCCGTGTGATCCTTTTCCTCCTGTAGGTTTTCCTATAACAGGAAAAGCCACATCAGACATAAGCTTTTCCAATTCGTTACTATTATCCAGCATTGCGTAACGAGGGTAATTCAGGCCCTGCGCCTTCAGCCATTGAGCGGTTAAATATTTATCATTTCCAATACGTAATTGCTCTGGACTTGCCACAACAAACTTTGCCGGAGTTGAACGCTTAATATAATCGCTATATTCAGATATAACTTTGATATTTTCCTCAACACCAGAAAAAATAAAGTCTATTTTTTCTTCATTGCATATACGTATAAGCCAAGGGATAAAATCTGGCGCATCGGCATAAGGTGATACAAAAAATTTATCCACTAAATATTTACCAATAGAATCTTGGAAAACACATGCTCCAACAATATTAATACATATTTTATTATTACGAAGAGCCATCACAATCCCTTGTGAGACATTCCCAGAAACGCCAAGAATAAGTATATTTTTTTTCATTATTATATCTATATATAACAAATTAGTTTTTATTATTGCTTCTCATAATATTGGGATTCGTTAAATCAATGGACGCAGCCTTATCAGAAATAACCGTTGATTCGCCAACATTACACAAACATCCAGCGCTTAGGTTCCGCATAAGTACACTTCCAGCGCCGATAATACATGATGAACCTACCGTCACAAAATCTCTTACCGTTGCATTAGCTCCAACAAAACAGCAGTCTCCAATATGAACCTTGCCGCAAATACAAGCATTTGGGCCAAAATAACAAGCATTCCCAATCGTTGAATGGTGCCCTATATAGTTATTAGGCAAAATTATGTTATCTTTTCCCAATGTTACAAAGGGATGAATCACTACATTTTCAAAAATTATTGACCCTTCTGGGATTTCAATATCTGGAGATATTCTTGCGTATTTACTCACAAAGGACAAAGATGAGTATCCTTTATTGCGCAAGACAGAAGACTTTTCCAGCCTTACATGATTCAACTTTGCATAGCCGACAGCAGTAATAAATTCATATTCTTCTGGATTGCAATATGATTCTATTTCTTCAAATGGAATTAGCGGTTTCCCACAATACATATCTCTATTACAATATTTTGAATCAACTGTATAAACATCCGGAACCCGCCGCTGTTCCGCAGATAGTGTGCTTATCAAAGTTTCACAAAACATCCCAATACCAAAAATTAATAACTTTTTCCCCATTATTACCACCTAGAAAAATTTCCATTTCTACCCTTCGAAACATCTCGCACCGGCAGCAGCCCGCCCAGATCCACGCCGCGCGGGCTTATTGCGGCCCTGTAAGGATATATTTCCACCCCGCAGGCCGTCGCTTCGTAAAACAGCTCCGCATAGACCGGGTCGATGAAATCCGCCGGGGCGAAGCAATGTCCGTCGGGGCGCTGCACCAGGTAGAACATGGCCGCACGCTCGCCCGACCTAACAATATCCATGAGCTCGCGCAAGTGTTTTTGGCCGCGCTCACTGGCCGCGTCCGGAAAGCAGGCCGCGTCGTCCTCCACCATGGTTACGTTCTTGCATTCCACCCAGAGCGGCGGCAAGTCCGGCCCGGTGAACAGGCCGTCCAGGCGGCTCTGGCCGCGTTTGGCCTCGCGGGCCAGAGTGGCGTACCCTGCCGCGAAGTCCAGCCGTCCGGCCCTGAACGCCGCCTCCAGCATACGGTTGGGCACGCTGGTGTTGACTCCCACCCAGAAGCCTCGCCCGTGTTCCGGACCGGAGTCTGCCGGGCCGCTGGGCACGGCGCTTTCCGTCAGCCAGACGCATTCCTGGGTGTATTTGAGCTTGCGTGCAGGGTTGGTGGCCGGGGAGGCCAGCACCGGCGCGCCGGGCCGGGTCAGACCCAGCATGCTGCCCGAATTGTTGCTGTGCACCCAGACCGATGCGCCGTTCAGAAGCAGCTCCACGCTGAAGCGCTTGCGCCGTTGTACAAAAGCGCCGGTCACACAGCCCGGCGGCAACGGCAGCAGCGGCTTCTCCGGCCCGGCCGCCACCGTGTCTTCAGAGGTTTCACACATTTACACCCCGCTTTGAACCTGCTAAAAAAAGCGACAGATTTTCCCGCTTTTTCCAGCCGCGTCCGCATGCATAACGTGAAGGAGCCTTCCATGCAGATTTCCGACCGCTTGCGCAGCATCAAACCTTCTCTGACTCTCAGTGTCAACAGCCGGGCCCTGGAACTCAAAGCTCAGGGTGTGGACGTGACCAGCCTGGCCGTGGGCGAGCCGGATTTTCCCACGCCCAAACATATCTGCGACGCGGCCAAAGCTGCCATTGACGCCAATTTCTGCCGTTACACCGCCGTGCCTGGCATTCCGGAACTGCGCAAGGCCGCGGGCGGCTATTTCCAGCGGACCTACGGCGTATCCGTGCCCATGGAATCCATCATCATTGGCGCGGGCGGCAAACACTGTCTCTACAATTTTATGCAGGCCACCATCAACCCCGGCGACGAGGTGCTGATCCCCGCGCCTTACTGGCTGAGCTATCCCGACATGGTCGAACTGGCGGGCGGCGTGCCTGTGACCGTGCATGCCGGGCCCGAACGCAACTTCAAGGTCACGCCCCTCATGCTTGAGGAGAAGACCACGGATAAAACCCGGCTGCTGATCCTTAATTCCCCCAGCAATCCCACGGGCGCGGTTTATTCAGACCGGGAATTCATGCAGATTATGCGTTGGGCCCTGGCGCGGAATATTTTTGTATTGGCGGACGAAATTTACGATCAACTGGTCTTCCCGCCCGCGCGGATGACCAGCGCCATCACCTGGTTCGAGCACTGCTCCGAACTGGTGGCCGTGCTCAACGGCCTGTCCAAAAGCTACGCCATGACCGGCTGGCGCGTGGGCTTCCTGGCCGCGCACCCGGATCTGATCAAAAAAATCTCCTCCATGCAGGGACACAGCACCTCCAGCATCTGTTCCGTGTCCCAGAAGGCCGCCCTGGCAGCGCTGGAAGGCCCCATGGACTGTGTGGCCGAGATGCGTGCGGCCTTCATGCGCCGCCGCGATCTGGCCCTGAAGATCATCGGAAGCTGGCCGTGGGCTATCTGCCCCAAACCCGACGGGGCCTTCTACCTCTTTGTGGACGTGCATCAGTGCTACGGCGACCGGGTGCATAATTCCACGGAATTGTGCACCTACCTGCTGGACAAGGCCCATGTGGCTCTGGTGCCGGGAGTGGCCTTCGGCGACGACAACTGCATTCGCTTCTCCTACGCTGTGGCGGACGATGTGCTGGCCGACGCGTTGGCCCGCGTGGGCGAAGTTCTGGACGAACTGGCGACGGAAGCCCGGCGCTGAGGCGGGAGAGTGAAAACGGTGTCCTGAGAAAAATATCCAAAAAAACATTGACAGAATCCGCCCTTTTGGGCAGTATGCCTTTTGCCGTGGGGCTGTAGCTCAGTTGGGAGAGCGCTTGAATGGCATTCAAGAGGCCGTCAGTTCAATTCTGTCCAGCTCCACCAGATTTCTTAAAAACCCCCGATCATCACACAGATGATCGGGGGTTTGGCGTTTTGAGAGGCTCTTAGTAGAAAAGACTAGAGCTTAGTCGCCATGGTGTTATTCGTTTTTGTTGCATTTGATGCTTAATATGTTATGGGAATATACATAATAACATTACTGTTCTCCGCAGTCATTTAAGGCTATCTTGAATCAAAATCGCTATGGCTCACTGACACAAGTACGATGAATGATACAATGGGAGGAGTATGGTATAAAAATATATTAATTGATGAACTTGAAAAAAATACTATAAAAGGTAAAAATGAACAATTACTCAACAATATATATAATACTGTAGTTCACAATTTGACAAATAAGTTTATTTGTTGTCTTTCTGAGCATGGAGATATTTTAAGTCAATGGCGCACATATGCTGATGATGGGAGAGGGTTTGCAATTGGATTTTCTGTTGAGAATACAAATTTTTACAAAAAATTCCATTTTACATGGCTGTTGATGACAATAAACATTCGATTGGCATTGCGCCAGTTATTTATGACAAAGAACGTCAAGAGATGCTAATCTCAAACCAAGTATCTAAAATGACAAAAGATGATGCCACTCATGGCGGCTGTGTACCAGAAATGCCGGGCGCGGAAAAGGGCAAGGAGGAGAGCCCGGCAGGGTAACTTGGCAAGGACGCCATACCCCGTAGTACTTTATTTTTATGGGCATGGGCTGACGGCCCTATGCCTTTTTATCAAGTCCGCAAGGGAAGGCATGTGAGATACGCTGGAAAAATTTCTGTGGGAACGTTTGGAGGCTCTGTGCCGCGAGAGTGGCGTGGAGAATATGCCGCCCGATCCGCTGGTGCGGGAGGACGCTGCCTGTTCAAGCGTGACGGTAGTTGCGGCCTGTGTGTACGGCGCTATTGACGGAGCGTGGTTTTGACCGTTTGGCCTGCCTTGCGCAATGCCTGAGAAATGAGGACGGTATGCGGGTGCGGAGGACGTGTGCGGCCAGTGCGTGGTGGACTGTCCTGTTCGCATGTCTGCTTTGTCGCGGCGGCGTGAGCGCGGCGCCAGCGTGAGAGCGGCACCGTGATGTGCGTAAAAAACCGTATAAAAGCGGGATAATTCGCCTAAAACCCAGAAAAAGGCCTTGCGACTTTCATCGTAACCCATTGATATTTCTGGTGGCGCTGAAGAGAATTGAACTGGCGGCCTCTTGAATGCCATAATCAGACACACGTTCCTCGGAAAATTGACAGCCAACCTTCCGGGCAAGCAGTGCTATATTCCGGTTCCGTCACTATACATTTTAATCAATCCGTATACCCGCTCAAATCTCATGCATAATGATTTCAAGCACTTCCTTATCCTCAATGTCCGGTAGCGCATGGTGGCACTCGGTAGTGAGATAACAGATAGCGGCATGCAAGCTGCTGACTCTGGAAAAATCGGCTGACGCTCTGAATATGAATGTCTGCCTGTTCACACACAGTAAAGAAAGCCCCTTCGCCTGACAGCGTCCCGCGCGGATCAGAAACTCTGTTCCGGCGACAGCGCCGCTTCCCTTTTCCCTTTTTGCTTCAACGCGCGCTTGTGGGCATACATCTGAGCGTCCGCGCGGGTCATGGTGTCATGCACGTCGGCGTCGCACGCCGGGTCAAAACTGGCGATGCCGTAGGCGAAAAAAAGCGGAAACCCGGCCACTTGAATTTTCAGAGCCTGTGCGTGCAGTTCATCCATTTCAGCCCGCAGGGCGTCCACATCCGCATTTCGCAGCAGGGTGGCGAACTCGTCGCCGCCGATCCGGTAGGTTTCGCCCCGGTCCCTGAACCGCTCCACCAGCAGACGCGCGAGGCTGATGATATATTCGTCGCCCGCGGCATGGCCGCGCTGGTCATTAACGTTTTTGAGCATGTTCAGGTCGCAGGTCAGCACGGTCAGATCCTGCTGCTCGCTGCGCTGAAGGCGTTTGGTATCCAGTTCAAACGCATTGCGATTGTTGATGCCGGTCAGCAGGTCGGTATAGGCCAGCTTGCGATACAGGGGCACGGAAAGGCGACGCAGCAGCCAGGTAGTGACGAAAATGAACAGCGCCACCAGAACGCAGGAAATGAGCAGGCTGATGGACATGGCCTTGCGGATGCTCCCGCCAATGAGGCCTGCGTCAAATTCCATGACAATGGCCCCAACCGTGCGGCCGTCCTGCCGGATGGGCTCGCAGGCCGGAAGCACGTCGCCCCACTCCGTATACAGCACCTTGGCGGCGTGCGCGGAATGGCCCTGAAGGCAGCGCGTCAGCAGGGGCAACACCTCGGGCTCGATGAGATCCCCGATATGGCGGAAGTCTTCAGCCTCCGGATCAAGGCCGTCCACCACGTAAACGGCTTTGCCCTCGTCATTGAGCTTGGCCGTGTAGAGATAGCGCACCGCCGTGAGCTGCCGCACGCTTTTGAGCAGGGCCTGAACCTGCACGTACAGGAGGTGGTCCTCATCCGCCGCGCTGTTGAGCTCCAGCAGGCTGCGCGGCGGAATTCTGTTGGTCACATAGGAGAAAATGGCGCCCGAGCGCTCCAGCACCATGTGGCTGACGCCCTTGGTCATCTGGGAATAAAAGACGCCGAAAATAGAGATCGCCGTGGCCAGGATGGCCAGGGTGACGCTGAGCGGGATTTTTCTTTCCGCGGTGGACAGCGGAGTGCCGCTGGAATCCGTTTTCATGACCGATCCATATTCCGGGGGAAGCCCCTTGTGGAGCGTGCGGGTTACAGCGCACAAATTTTAAAGAGTATATACCAGGCCCGGACGCGCTTCAATGAAAAGCTGACGCTCCGCCCCGGCAGGAACTTGCCTCAAGCCCCGCCCGCCTGTATAAGGATTAGAGCGGCCGCCCCGGAGTCACCTGACGCGAGGCGCGGCCAAGGAGTGTCGCATGTCCCCTTTCACAAAAAACAGCGAGGTCACCTCTCTCATTCTGGACAGCCTGCCCATGGGCGTGCTGTTTTGCGATATGGACGGCGTCATCCGCTTTGTGAACAAGGCCTATGCCGATCTGCTGGGCCAGAGGCCCGAAGAACTGCTGGGACGCGACATCACCGAGATCATCCCCCACTCGCGCGCGCGCGTCGTGCTGCGCGACGGCCGGGCCGAAATGGGCGAACTCTGCCAGCTCGGACCGGGCAACGCCCTGCCCGTGATAGTCAACCGGATTCCGGTGCGCGACGGCCAGGGGCGGCTGGCGGGTATGGTCTCGCAAGCCATTTTCAACGATCCTGAGGAGCTGAAAAAACTCTCCTCCAAGATCGACCATCTGGGGCACACCCTTAATCAGTATAAACGCCGGATCAAGGCCAGCCTGTCGCCGCAGTACAGCCTGCGCAGCATTCTGGGCGAAAGCGCGCCCATGCGCCGCCTCAAGCAGCAGGTGCAGAGCTACGCCCAACTGGACGCGCCGGTGCTGATTCTGGGAGCCACGGGCGCGGGCAAGGAGCTGTTCGCCCACGCCCTGCACGCCGAAAGCCCGCGCGCCGAGGGCCCGCTGGTCAGCATCAACTGCGCGGCCATCCCCAAGGATCTCTTTGAATCCGAACTCTTCGGCTATGCGCGCGGCGCGTTTTCCGGCGCGCATCAGGACGGCAAGATCGGCCAGATCGAACTGGCCGACAAAGGCACCCTCTTCCTGGACGAAATCGGAGAAATGCCGCCCGAAATACAGGCCAAGCTGTTGCGCGTGCTGGAAAGCCGCAGCATCTGCCGGGTGGGTTCGGTCAACGCCCGTAATGTGGACTTCCGTCTGGTGGCGGCCACCAACCGGAATATCTCGGCCATGCTCAGCGCGGGCTCCTTTCGCGAGGATCTCTACTACCGCATCAACACCTTTGTGCTGGAAATCCCGCCGCTGCGCGACCGTGCGGACGACATCCTGCCCATCGCCCGCTACGTACTCTCACGCATGGGGCTGGAACATCTGACCTTTTCGCCGGAAGCCGAGGCGGCCATGCTGGCCTTTTCCTGGCCGGGCAACGTGCGGCAGCTGCACAACGCCGTGGTCCACGCGGCCACCATGCGCCACGGCGACTTGATCGAGGTGGACGACTTTCCGCCGGACACCCTGCCCAGCGCGGATCTGCCCCTGCGCACCGTGGCCGCCGGGGATCTTTCCGACATCATGGCCGACACCGAGGCCGTGGTCATCCGCAAGGTGCTGGCCGAACAGGGCGGCAACGTCTCGCGCACGGCGCGCACGCTGCATATCGCGCGCGCCACACTCTACGAAAAACTGCGCAAGTACGGCATCAGCCGCCGCTGAGAACGTCCTTTCCCCCATACAAGCGGCCGGGAGGCCGCACCCTGTGGCGCGGCTCCCGGCCGGGCGCGGTCTTCCGCGCTCGCATTAGAGCAGATTACGTTTGAAAAGCTGTGCTTTTTCAAAGCTTCATTCAGCCGAAAAGCCCGGTTTCCGGCTGAATCCACGCCGCTTCGCGGCGCGCCGCACCGTATGCGGCGTCAGAGCATTTCAACTTTGAAATCTCTGAAAACGGATCAAAGCGCGAAGTTCGGCTTGTCGCGCAGGTAAACCTCGCCGTTACGGGCCCAGTAGCGCAGCCCGGCATGGTTTTTGAGCTCTTCCAGAGCCTTGTCCTCCGCCGCAGTGTCCTCGGACCAGAAGCGGATCTTCACCTGGCGCATGCCGTCGTCGGAAATAATGGACAGCACCGTGGAGATACGCACGCCGTATTCCTTGAGCCGGTCCAGAATCTCGCGCAGGGTGCCGCGCCTGTTCTCCAGCTTGAAGGCCATCTCCACGCCCGTGGGCATGGCGGCCCCGCTGATGCTGACCAGGGCCTTGAAGATGTCCCATTCGGTGAGAATGCCCACCAGTTTTTCTTCATCGTTGACCACCGGCAGGCAGGCCACGCGCCTTTCAATCATTTTTGTGGCGGCCTGCTCCACCGTGCCCTTGTAATTGATGGTCGCCGGGTCCACGGTCATAAGCTGCTTGGCCTTGGTTTCGCCGAGCATGTCGAGCACTTCCAGGATCTCAAGACCCGTGGTGCGCTGCGGCGAAAACTCCTTGATGTCCGAGGCGGAAATCAGGCCCACCACCACCTTGTCCGCGTCCACCACGGGCAGACGGCTGATCTGGTGCTCCTTGAACAGCTTCCGGCAGTGCAGCAGGGAGGTATCCGGCGGCACGGAGATCACATTGGATTTCATCCAGTCGAGTATCAACATGGCATGCTTCCTTTTGGCGATTTTCGGGGCCGCCGCGTCACGCGGGCGGCCGCTGTTCCGTGATTATGCGTGGCTCTGGCCGCACCCGCAGCCCTGAAGCTTTTTGCGCAGGAATTCCGGCAGGATGCCGCGTACGGATTCAGCGGACACCATGCGGCGCATGATGCCCAGCTGGTCCTGCAACGGCAGTTGCTTGGGGCAGACGTTGTCGCAGGCCAGCAGGCCCATGCAGCCGAACACCCCGTTGTCGTCCCCGATCAGCTCGTAGTAGTCCGCAGGGGTGCGGTTGTCGCGCGGGTCCAGGTAAAAGCGGGCCATACGGTTGATGGCCGTGGCCCCGATGAAATCCT